>DASRAF010000248.1:0-11887 GCA_035638295.1 Pseudolabrys sp. | reverse complement strand
GCGCCGGCGAATAGCGAGCGTTTCATTATGGTCCTCCCCTGAAATCGACGCTTCTGTTGTTGTCGTTAGAATGCCTTAGGTCAGAGGTAAAGAAAAGCGCCGCGAACATAACGTCGCGGCGCATTGGTTGGACGCCTAACTATTAGTGTGCAAACAGTAATTGTCAGCCCAGCGAGAGGGTCGCACGCTCATATTGGCTGCTGCCCATCTTGCCTTCCGGGAAGATCCCGTGGGCGGCAATCCACTCGAAAGACTCCTCATAGACTTCCTTGGTGTATGGCTCGAACACCAAGCGCTCGCCGGGACCCCAGCGCCGCGTATCCATTTTGGCGTGGAAGCGGTCAGGAAATTCCTTCTTGTAGTAGTGCGTGTATAGCTCTGGCCGCAGATCGATGTCACGCTGCGCCTTGCGCAGCGCGCGGAAGAACTTGCGCAGATCCTCCGGATCGGGATCGCCGTGGATCATGGTGCCGATCATGAATGTGGCGTCGATCACTTTACGGAAGCCAAGCTGCTCCGCGAAATAATAGGGCCCACCGAAAAGGTGCACCGCTGGCGCCTTGCCTTCGAACAACTTTTCCATACGCGCGAACAGCATGCCGTCCGAATAGACAAGGTTCATCTGTTCGGGTTTGAGATACTGCTCGAGCGCTTGCACTGTCGAATAGTGACTGCCCGACTGATAGCCGACAGACACCGGCACCCCGGCGAGATCGGACGGATCCTTGATTTTTGAATCGCCGGCGACGAAAACTCCGGCCGGGGCTACCGAATAGACGTCAGTATACATCTTGCCGTGACCGTTTGAGGCGGCGACGTTGACCGTCCAGTGACAGGCGCAGCTGACGTTCGATTTGCGGCCTTCCTCAAATGACTGATAGGCGCCGACCTTGTCACCCTTGTCGTGAATCTTGCCGTCGGTTGCGCGCATCAGTTCGCGAAATTCGTATTCGAGCCCTTCCTTGCGGAAGTAGTCTTTCTCCTCGGCCACCCATTCCTGCAGGCGGAAATGCGGTTCGATGACGAATTTCGGCATGTTTGTTCTCCCTAGATCAGCAACCAGACTGTCCTTCATCGCGCTCGGCAACACGCCTGGCACGGATCATCTTCACGTGGTCATCCATCAGCGCGCGCGCACCGGCGGCGTCGCGCAGCTCGATCAGATCGGCAAGTTTGCTATGGATTTCGAGAATGTGCCGCGCCAGTTTGGGTGTCGCGGTGACGTTGCGGCGTGGCCAGGAAACATGTTCGAGGGAGATCAATTGCACGACCAGCACGCGGTTGTGCGAGGCCTCGGCGACGGCCAGGTGGAAGTCACGTGAAAGCCGCGTGAACAGGTCGAGGTCACGGATCGCGTCGGCCGCTTCGCGCAGAAGCCGGCGCAATTTGGCAATATCGTCGGGCGTCGCGTTTTCCGCCGCGAGTTCCGCACCAAGTGTTTCGATCGCGCGCTGCGCGTCCATGATTTCGGCGGCGCTGACTCCCGTGAGGTCGAGTTGCACGGCGAGAGCTTCGGCGAACAGACGCGGGTTGCCTTGGGCAATGCGCGCGCCGCCGCCTTTTCCCATTCGAATCTCGACGATCCCGAGCGCTTCGAGCGTGCGCAGCGCATCGCGCGCCACGATCCGGCTGGCGCCAAAACGCGCGGCCAGATCTTTTTCCGTGCCGAGGAAATCACCGGGCTTGAGCTTTTTTGCAAAGAGCGCGTCGCGCACCCACGTCACGATTTGCGCCGACAGCGAAGAGGAGCGGCCGGCAAACATGACGCGGGCGGTGAGATCGCCGCTCATTCTTACGGGCTGTCGTAACGCCGTCCGCGGCATGCGCACGTCTCCGCAACGACAGTAAGTATAGGCTTCCCGCTTAAAATAGTAAAGATACTATCTTTAAGCCTCGCCCCAGTGAAACACGGTTAGCGCCCGGGTTTTGTAAGTTCCATGCATCATAAGAAGCCCTGCATGAGCGGGCGTTGGATGCGACGTCACCGTCTTATCGGCGTTGTTTCTCGGCGTGACTTTTTTCGTCCTGCTTGCAGCGGCGCGATTGATGGTACACGCTCCGATCCTGGTCTCTTCTGTTCGATCCGTCTTGCGTTCGACGACCGTCCTAGTCGTTCCCCGCCGCGGTAATCACTACACTCGAGTCAAAAATGGATTCTGCAAAAACCGCTGAGCGCTATGGCGCCCCGGTTCAGGCGACCTTCTTGCCCCAAAGTCTCGCCGAAGCGATGTCGGCGCCTTGTCGGATCGCGGCGAGCTTGAGCCAGACCGCGGGTTCGATCACCCATTCGCGATTGGTGAAGGTTCCGAAGCCGCAATCCGTTGAAGCGATGACCCGCTCGCGATCGCCGACAACGCGCACCGCTTCTTCGATGCGGCGCGCGACGACTTCCTGATGCTCGACAAAGTTGCTGGTTGTTTCGACCACGCCTGGAATGAGCAGCATGTCTTTCGGAAGTGGATGTCTTTTGAGCGCGTCGTACTCGTGCGCGTGGCGCGGATTGGAAAATTCGATCGACAGCGCACCGACCTTCGCCTGATACAGGGCCGGCAAGATTGTTGCGAGCGGAACGTCATGAATGTGCGGGCCTTCCCAGTTGCCGTAGCAGATATGCAGCCGGACCCGGTCGCGTGGAATTCCATCGATGCCGTCATTGATCGCCTGCACGTGGCGCTCGACCGCTTTGACGAACTGGGCGTCGGTCAGATCGCGGTACATCATGGTCCGGTCCATCGCGAGATCAGGTGCGTCGATCTGCAATAACAGGCCGGCCTTGTGAATTGCGTTATACTCGTTCTTCATCTCGCGCGAGATCGCGCTGAGATATTTGTCCTGCGAGCCATAAAAAGCGTCGAGCATCGTCGACGATATGATGCCGGGTGAGGGGGCCGTCATGAACTGTTCGGCAAACTTGCCGTCGGAAATCATCTTGAAGCGCGCGATCTCGTTTTCGATCGGCTTGATGTCGAGATATTTCAATTCGGCCTGACATTCCGGTGCGTTCTGCTGCTTGCTGACATGGGGGAAGCGCCGCATCAGGCTCGCCACCAGTTCAGGGAATTCCTCGAACTCGCGCCCCCGCCGGCGCTTCGAAACGCCTCCGAAACCGCTCATGCGCTGCGGAACATAAGTCTGAAAGCCGACGCGTTGCTGCTCGCCGTCATTGCCAATGTCGATGCCAGCCGCGAGCTGCTTCTCCACCACGTAGCGAATAGCCTTATCCATTTCCGAGGCCATTTCCTTGGCGTCGAATGCTTCGCCGGCCTCCTGGCGGACCAGCAGATCCGAGAGCTTTTCATTGCGCGGCAGGCTGCCGACGTGAGTGGTGAGAATGCGGTCTCGGCTGAAAATCATGAAAACTCCGACGGTCGATACTTGCGGCCGGTCGTCCGGCCATCCAGCCTTCTTATAGCAAGACGTGGATGCCCGGCATCAAGCCAGAAATGACATGCGTCGGCCCACATTGCGGCGTCTTCGCACCGTCTGCATAATAAGAATGTCTTGGGAGGATCAACGATGACAGTCGCGGAAGCACACGCGGCGGGATCGGGCACATCGGTAGCTGCGGGCGCAGTCCCACGCGAGTACAATTTCGCCGCCGATGTTCTCCAAAGCAATCTCGCCGCCGGCCGTGCCAACAAGGCGGCGTACATCGACGCGCGCGGTACTTTGACTTACGGCCAGCTTGCCGATCGCGTCGCTCGGTTCGCCGCGGCCCTGCGCGGATTGGGCATCAAGCGCGAAGAGCGCGTGCTGCTCGCGCTGCTCGACACGGTCGATTGGCCGACTGCGTTTCTGGGTTGCCTGAAGGCGGGCGTGATCGCGGTTCCGGTGAATACGCTTCTCACCGAAGACGACTACGGGTTCATGCTGGCGGACAGTCGCGCGAAATGCCTCGTCGTATCGGAAGCGCTATTTCCGAAATTCGAGAAACTGATCAAACAAAGCTCGGACCTCGAGCACGTTGTCGTCTCGGGGACTAACCCGCATGGCTATCGCCTGTTTGAGGATCTGATCAGCGCCAGCGAACCCGAGGCCTACACGGCGCCGACCACTGCCGACGACATGGCGTTCTGGCTTTACACCTCGGGATCGACGGGCAAGCCGAAAGGCGCTGTGCATGTCCACGCAAGCCTCAAGCTCACGGCCGATCTCTACGGCACGCCCGTCGTCGGTTTGAAGGAAAGTGACGTCTGCTATTCGGTGGCGAAGTTGTTTTTTGCCTATGGTCTTGGGAATGCCATGACCTTTCCGATGACGGTCGGTGCAACAACCGTGCTCAACGCAGAGCGGCCAACGCCCGACGGCGTTGCGGCCTTGCTGCGCAAGCATCCGGTGACGGTGTTCTACGCCGTGCCGACATTCTATGCGGCATTTCTCGCCAGCCCCAACGCTCCGCAGAAATCAGAGGTGAAGATTCGCCGCTGCATTTCCGCCGGCGAAGCGTTACCCGAGGAAATCGCGCGGCGATGGAAGGAACGCTACGGCGTCGAAATCTCCGACGGGCTCGGCACCACCGAGATGCTGCACATCTATCTCACCAATGCGCCCGGCGCGACAAAGTACGGAACCACCGGGAGGGTCGTGCCGGGTTATGAGATCAAGCTGATCGGTGACGACGGCCAGCCCGCGAAAAAGGGTGATATGGGCGAGCTTTATGTGCGCGGCCCCACCAGCGCGATCATGTACTGGAATAATCGCGAAAAATCGCGCTCGACCTTTCAGGGCGAGTGGACCCGCTCCGGCGACAAATACATAGAGGATGATGACGGGTACTATGTGTGCTGCGGCCGGCAGGATGACATGCTGAAAGTATCCGGCATGTATGTCTCGCCATTCGAAGTCGAAGCCGCGTTGTCGTCACATCCCGATGTGCTCGAAGCTGCGGTTGTCGGCTGGAACGACGAGCAAAAGCTCATCAAGCCAAAGGCGTTCGTGGTCCTCAAATCACCGGACAAAGCCAGTGACGCATTGATTCATGCGCTGCAGGAGCACGTCAAAGCGAAGCTCGCGCCCTACAAGTATCCGCGCTGGATCGAGTTTCGCAAAGACTTGCCCAAAACCGCGACCGGAAAGATCCAGAGGTTTGTATTGCGGGCCGAAGGGAAGCAATAAGAACAGGCCGAAATGAAAGACCTTCCCGATTCCGGCTTTCTCGACATCGGCAAGCAGCGACTGGAATATCGATTTATCGGTCCGCGGCCCGATGCAGCGCCAACGCTGGTTTTGATGCACGAAGGCCTCGGCTGTGTCGGACTGTGGGGCGATTTCCCCGAAAAACTAGCGGCGGCAGCCGGCACCGGCGTGTTCGTCTATTCGCGAGCCGGGTATGGCAAATCATCGCCTGTCGCGTTGCCGAGGCCGCTTTCCTATATGCACGACGAGGCGCGCGAGACATTGCCGCGCCTGCTTGATACGATCGGCTTCAAGCGTGGCCTTCTGATAGGCCATAGCGACGGTGCCTCGATCGCCGCCATCTACGCGGGCAGTCATCAGGATCACCGGGTCGGCGGACTTGTACTGATCGCTCCGCATTTCTTCACGGAAGATCCAGGCATAGCCTCGATCGTCGAGGCGAAGAAAGCGTACGAGACCGGCGATCTGCGCGCGCGCCTGTCGCGATGGCATGCGGATGTCGACAACGCGTTCAAGGGATGGAACGGCGCCTGGCTCGATCCCGACTTCCGCAAGTGGGATATCACGGAGTTTCTCGCCTATATCCGCGTGCCTGTGCTGATCGTGCAAGGTGCGGACGATCAGTACGGCACCGTGAAGCAAATCGAAGCCGCACAGGAAGAATGCTATTGCCCCGTCGAAGTCGCGCTGTTGCCAAACGCGCGCCATTCACCACAGCGCGAAGCGCCCGAACCGACGCTCAAGCCGATTTCGGAGTTCGTGCTCAGGCTTGTGCGCGCTAATGATTGGGTGAAGGCGGCCTAGCCTGCAAACAAAATGGCCGGCGCGAGGCTGCCGGCCATTCAGCAGCAGATAGAGATGATTTTACTCGGCGGCCTGCTTCGCAGCGCTGCCGTGTTGCGACACGAGGTAGTCCATCGCCATCTGCACGCCGCCTTTCTTGTGCGGGACATTGGCCAGCGCCAGTGCCATTTCTGTTGCGGCAAGTCCGCCCAGCAGCATCGCGTCGTTGATGTCGCCGAGATGGCCGATGCGGAACATCTTGCCCGCAAAACGCCCGAAGCTTGCGCCGTACGAGATATTGAATTGCTCGAGCGCCAGCGCGCGGAACGCATCCGCGTCGTGCCCCTCGGGCATAAGTACGGCGGTGATCGTCGGCGAATAATATTTCGCTTCGCGACAGATGATTTCGAGGCCCCATGCTTTGATCGCGCGGCGGGTTGCTTCCGCGAGCCGATCGTGGCGTGCAAATACGTTATCGAGACCCTCTTCGTGGAGCATCTCGATGCCTTCTGCGAGGCCGTGCAGCATCTGCGTCGCGGGCGTGTAGGGAAAGAAGCCCTGCTTGTTCATCGTCAGCATCTCGTCCCAGGCCCAGAACGATTTGGTGAGCTTCGACGTCTTGTTCGCGGCGAGCGCCTTGTCGCTGATCGCGTTGAACGACATTCCGGGCGGCAGCATCAGACCTTTCTGCGCACCGCCGATCGATACGTCGACGCCCCATTCGTCGTGCCGGTAGTCCGCCGAGGCCAGCGATGAAATGGTGTCGACCATCAGCAAAGCGGGATGGCCAGCCTTGTCGATCGCCTTGCGGATTTCCGCCACCGGCGAAAGGCAGCCGGTCGAGGTTTCGTTGTGCAGGAAACAGACGGCCTTGATTTCCTTGCCCTTGTCTTCGCGCAGCCGGGCCTCAATTGCGGCGGGATCGGCGCCGATGCGCCAGTCCGTGGCAATGAACTCCGGAACGAGACCGAGTTTTTCGGCCATTTTTTCCCAAAGCGTGGCGAACTGGCCGGTTTCCACCATCAGCACCTTGTCGCCGGGCGAGAGTGTATTGACGAGCGCGGCTTCCCAGGCACCTGTGCCGGTGGCGGTGTAAATGATGACCGGATTGGTGGTCTTGAAGATGGTCTTGATGCCTTCGAGACACTTCTTCGCAAGCCGCGCAAACTCAGGACCGCGATGGTCGATAATCGGTGTGTCCATAGCCCGCAGGACGCGGTCCGGGAGCGGCGAGGGGCCCGGAATGTGCAGAAAATGGCGACCGACCGTACGCGAGGAATTCTTAGCCATAGATAGTCCGCTCCTGAACGGCAGCTTTTGGGGGTTTTTCGTGGTTCAGCCACGGCGCGGCCCGATTCCGGGGCGGCGCTTGTGGCGTTGAACTATGAATGCAACATTGCGGTCAAGCGGTTTTCCGCAAGGCAAACCAGTCATAATGCATAGGCTTAGTTCAGCCCAAAAAGGATAAAAAACGTGGCCGTAGTCATGCCCGGTCTTGAACGTCGGCTGAGGGCCGAATTGACGGGCGAGGTTCAATTCGACCGATTCTCCCGCGGCCGGTACGCTACCGACGCCTCCCACTACCAGGTCATGCCGATCGGCGTGGTCGCCCCGCGAACGATTGAAGAAGCCGATCGGGCGATAGCGATCGCCCGGAGTGAAGGCGCATCGGTTCTGGCGCGCGGCGGTGGCACGTCGCAGGCCGGACAAACCGTCGGCAAGTCGCTGGTCGTGGATTGCTCGAAGTATCTCACCAGAATTCTCGACCTCGACGTCAAGCGCACGCGGTGCACGGTCGAACCCGGCATTGTGCTCGATGATCTCAATCGTCAGCTCAAAACGCATGGTCTGTGGTTTCCCGTCGACATCTCGACGTCGTCACGCGCGACGATAGGCGGCATGGCCGGCAACAATTCCTGCGGCGGTCGCTCGATGCGCTACGGCACCATGCGCGACAATGTGATCTCGATCGAGGCCTTGCTCGCCGACGGCACACTCGCGCATTTCGGGCGCATCGGCGGGAATCTGAAGGACGTGCCGACGCCGTTGCGCCCGCTCGCCAAAGACCTGCTCGCCATCGGCGCCCGCGAAGCCGACGAAATTGCCGCAAGATTTCCGAAGGTCCAGCGCCGTGTCGGAGGCTACAATCTTGACGCACTGGTGCCGGGCAAAAACGACATCAATCTCGCGCACGTTCTGATCGGCGGCGAAGGCACGCTCGCATTTTCGACGCGCATCGAGTTGAAGCTGTCGCCGCTGCTCGGCCGCCGCGCCGTCGGTGCCTGCCATCTCGGTAGCTTTTCTGAGGCAATGAATTCGGCTCAGCACATTGTGCGCCTCAAACCGATCGCGGTCGAGTTGATGGACCGCACGATGGTTGAGCTGGCGCGCCAGATTCCGATTTTCCAGCCGACGCTGGAGAAGTTTGTGCGCGGGACACCCGAAGCGATTCTCCTCGTGGAGTTCGGCGAGGACGACCACGAAGTCAACCTGCGCATGCTGCAGCAGCTCAAGGACCTGATGGGCGATCTCGGATTCGGCTGGGACAAATCCGGCGCGAAATGGGGCGGCGTGGTCGAAGTGCTCAATCCCGATCTGCAAGCCGCGATCACCGATGTCCGTACAAGCGGCCTCAACATCATGATGTCGATGAAGGAGGAGGGCAAACCCGTCTCTTTCGTCGAAGATTGTGCCGTACCGCTCGAACACCTCGCCGACTACACAACGCGCCTCAGCGCGATTTTCGAGAAACACGGCACGCGCGGTACCTGGTATGCGCACGCCGGATCGGGCTGCTTGCACGTGCGGCCGATCCTGAACCTGCGACAAGAGAAAGATGTCCACGCCATGCGCGAGATCGCCGAAGAGGCCTTCGCGATGGTGCGCGAATACAAGGGTTCACATTCCGGCGAACATGGCGACGGGCTGGTACGTTCCGAATTCAATGAGCCGATGTTCGGCTCGCGGCTCGCGCGAGCGTTCGAGGAGGTAAAGGATCGCTTCGACCCGGACGGTCTTTACAATCCGGGCAAGGTCGTGCGTCCGCCAAAATTCGACGACCGCACTCTGTTCCGTTACGGACCCGGCTATCACGGCGAGTCGTTGAAGACGCAGTTCGACTGGTCGCCCTATCCCGGCGTGGGTAGTGGCATCCAGGGTGCCGTCGAGATGTGCAACAACAACGGCGCCTGTCGGAAATTGACGGGCGGCGTCATGTGCCCGAGTTACCGCGTGACCCGCGATGAGCGCGACGTCACGCGCGGGCGTGCCAACTCTCTGCGGCTTGCCATCACCGGACAACTTGGGCCGGCTGCGCTCATTGCCGATGAAATGGCCGATACCATGAAGCTCTGCGTCTCGTGCAAGGCCTGCCGTCGCGAGTGCCCAACCGGCGTCGACATGGCACGCATGAAGATCGAAGTGCAAGCCGCACGGGCCGCGAAGTTCGAACTCCCGATGCATGAAAAGCTCGTCGGATTTCTTCCGCACTACGCGCCCCACGCATCGCGCTGGCACCACTTCTTCAATATGCGAGACCGCAGCCCGTTCCTGCGCAAGGCGTCGCAGACGGTTGCCCGTTTTGCATCCCGTCGCAGTCTGCCGAAATGGCGCAGGGATACGTATCGGGACCGCTCGGATTGGCGCTACAGCGTGGCGGAGGAGAACGCGACGGCGCGAGAAATCGTATTGTTCGCCGATACGTTCAATCGCTATTTCGAACATGAAAACTTGGACGACGCGCTGAGCGTGCTGGTTGCTGGGGGGTATCGCGTTTACGCGCCGCAGCCGCCCGATCCGGACGACCGGCCGCTGTGTTGCGGCCGTACTTTTCTTTCGGTAGGCCTGGTCAACGAGGCCCGTCGCGAGATGCAGCGCACCATGGATGTGCTCGCGCCTTATCTCGCGCGCGATCTCCCGGTCGTCGGTCTTGAACCAAGCTGTCTGCTGACCTTCCGCGACGAACTTCCGGCTTTGTTCAAAGGTGAAGTAGCCGAGTCGCTGGCGGCGAATGCATTGCTTTTCGAGGAATTTCTCGCGCGCGAGCACCGGGCCGGGAATCTGAAGCTGCCATTGGGGCCGCTGCCGAAGAAAGCCCTCCTGCACGGCCATTGCCATCAAAAGGCATTCAACGCGATGGGAGCAGTTGAGACCACGCTTCGGCTCGTCCCCAAGCTTTCCGTCGAACCCATCGATTCCAGTTGCTGCGGCATGGCCGGCTCGTTCGGCTATGACGAGGAAACCATCGACGTCTCGCTCAAGATGGGCGAATTGTCACTGCTGCCGGCCGTACGCAGGGCTGACGCCGACGCCTTGATAGTTGCCGACGGGACATCCTGCCGGCATCAGATCCATGACGGGAGCCAACGGGAAGCTTTACACGTCGCCCGCGTTCTCAAAATGAGTCTCGAAGTGGCGCAATGAAAGCGCGAGAGGTCGATTCGTGCCTGCTAAGCTTTTTCCTACGTCGCTCGTCGGTTCCTATCCGCAGCCGGAGTGGCTGATCGATCGCGCGCGGTTGTCGAAGATGGTGCCGCGCGTGCGGATGGATGATCTCTGGCTGGGCGATCCGAAGGAACTTGAAGCAAAACAGGATGAGGCAACGCTCCTCGCGATCAGGGATCAGGAGCGCGTGGGCCTCGATATCATCACCGACGGCGAGCAACGGCGCGAAAGCTATTCGAACCGCTTTGCCACCGCGCTCGAGGGCGTCGATACCAAAAACCCGGGGTCGACGCTCAATCGCAGCGGCAAGCCTATCCCGGTGCCGCGTGTCACTGGCAAGATTCGCCGAAAGCATCCGGTCGAACTGCGCGATCTTCAGTTCCTGCGTGCCAACACAAAAAGATCCGTGAAGATCACCTTGCCCGGACCGTTCACGATGTCCAAGCAGGCGCAAAACGAGTACTACGCGTCGGACGAGGCGATGGCGCTTGATTATGCCGCCGCTGTGAACGATGAGATCAAGGATCTGTTCGCAGCCGGCGCCGATATCGTGCAGATTGATGAGCCGTGGATGCAGCAGCACCCCGACAAGGCACGCGCATACGGCCTCAAGGCGCTCGATCGTGCGCTCGACGGCGTCAGCGGTACGGTCGCCGTCCATTTGTGCTTCGGCTATGCGGCAGTCGTGCATGAAAAGCCGACGGGTTACTCGTTTCTGTCCGAATTGGAAGGTTCGCGGGCCGCGCAGATCTCGATCGAAGTCGCGCAGCCGAAGCTCGATCTTAGTGTTCTGGAAAAGCTGCCGTCGAAAACGATCATCCTTGGCGTGATCGACCTTTCCGACATGACCATCGAAACGCCGGAAACAGTAGCCGAGCGTATTCGCAGGGCGCTGCCGCATGCGCCGGCCGAACGGATCGTGATTGCGCCCGATTGCGGGATGAAGTACCTGCCGCGCGATTTGGCGTTCGGCAAAATGCAGGCGATGGTGCGGGGTGCGGCGATCGTGCGCCTGGAGCAGTCAGAGGACTAGACCGTCGGCGGCTTGAACTTGGGCCCAATACCCGCAAAATGGGCCCAATAATAACTACAGCGGTTCCCACTACCGAGGAGCCGGAAAATCACCTTAAGGGAGGATGCGATGAAAAGTTTCGTTGTTGCCGGCACAGCCGTGGCGGCCATGACCCTGGCAAATGCGCCGGCGTTGGCATGGGAGCCAACCAAGCCGGTTGAAATCGTCGTGGCAGCGGGTGCAGGCGGCGCTTCCGATCAAATGGCGCGGATGATTCAGGCCGCCATTCAGAAACACAATCTGATGAAGCAGCCGATGGTTGTGTCGCTCAAGGGCGGAGCATCCGGCGCCGAAGCGCTGATGTACATGAAATCGAGTGACGGCGACCCGAACAAAGTGCTGATCGCCTATTCGCTCATCTACATGCTGCCGCTCTCCGCAAAGATTCCGTTCAACTGGCGCGAGCTGACACCGGTGTCGGTGATTGCGATGGATCAGTTCGTGCTGTGGGAC
>DASRAF010000247.1:0-3324 GCA_035638295.1 Pseudolabrys sp. | reverse complement strand
CTTGATCGCTCCAGCTTTGGTGAAGAAAACGCCGTCGTTCAATCGCAGCCGGCGCACCTGTCCTTCATAATCCGGACCATAGTTGGAATACTTGCCGGCTTCATCCACAAAGCCATCCCACACGTCGACATACTTAATGCCGGCGCGCTCGGCACGGGCGCGATAGAGTTCATTGAGATACGCCGCGTCGCTCGAAGAGCGAGCGCTGCGAAGCGGTGGCAGACCAACCCAGATGACCGGCACACCCTTGCTCTTGAGAGCAGCAATGGTGTCGTCAATGCGCCGCGAGTAAATCTTTTCCCATTCCTCGCTGCGGAATTCGGCAGGGCTAACAGGTTTTTTCACACGTTGCGCTGAGGATGTACCGTTTTCGTCCGTATCGGATGTCTTCGCGGCCTTCTGCCCATCCTTTTTTTCGGCATCGTTCTTGGCCGGCCGGTCTTTGGCCTGTGGATCCTTGCCCGCCTGATCTTTGCCCTGCTGGTCCTTGGCTCTTGTATCAGCCTCCTTGGCAAGATCCTTTTCGCGAATGTCCTGACGGTCGCCGAGGCCCAGCATCATGACGACGTAGTCGACCTTCTTTTGCGTTAACGTATCGCGCGCGACGTGCCACCAGTCGAGATCGCCTTTAGCGTCGTAGTGCAGCAGGCCCGAGTTAAGTTTGTTCTTGCGAACGACGCGAACCTCCGGCGTATCGGAGAAGACATCTTCGAGGCCGTAGGCAAGCCAGTCGGCCATGTCGTCGCCCATTACGATTATCGAAGTCGTAGGCGCGGTCTGCTCGTCTTTGGCCTCCGCTGTTTTCGGTTGCGGCGCACGCGGGCTTTCACTTGGCTGTTGTTGCGTGTGTTGATTCGGCTGTTGCTGTTGCGTGCGATGCCGCTGGCGTGGCTGACGGTAGTAATCCTCGTCGCGGGGTCGCGAATTGTATTGACCGCCACCGAACCAATCGAAATAGCCGCCCGACTGCGGGCGAGACCGCTGCCTGTTGTACTGGTCCTGCTGGTTCCAGTTCCAGAAATACTGGGCTTGCGTTGCCACACTGGCCGACTGGGCTAACGCCAGAACAGCCGCCACCACAAGCCAACGGGTACGTAATCGCATTTTTGCACGCATTCGAATTATGGGGTCATTCAGTCACCACCGTGGTTGTCCATTTTCTCCCGCTTCACTAGTTGCTTGCCACAACGTGGCGGGATGCTTCAGGGTTCCGCCTGGAGATCGACCGCTACAGTGCGTATCGTCCTATTCCCTGCGCTCGGCGTGTCGCAGCCTTGTTCACGAACCAAACTGGCATTGGCGCGTGCCGCCGGCTGGCTTCAAAAAGAAATCCCGTTCAGGATCAACAGTCCCACAAAAACTTGTGCAGTTGCGCGCTCATTTGTCATGTCGTCGATCCTGCATTTCAACTTTTATCTTCAGCGGCGAAAAGTTAAAGCGCGGCGGGGCGGTTGCACCAGCATACATGGGTAGCGTTCAAGCATCGAAAGCGACATGAAACTATACGTTGGTGCAACACGGAGGTGCGGAAATAGAGTGTGACACGCCGCGTCATCGACATTGATCAATTTGCCTCGAGGTCGCACCGCACGTTCGGAGTAAAGCGGACATGGCCCGTTGCACGCACGTGTCCGCTTTTTGAGTTCGAAGATGATCCGATTTGCCACAACACGGCGAGCGCCTTATGACTCAAAGCGGTCGTGCATAAACGTATTGGTCAGCAATCCTGACTGGTCATTTCGCTGAGGAGGCGATCATAATGTCCCAATTGGATTCGAGTGCTGGACTAAAATTTGTGGTCACCAACACGCTCATCGTCCGAGACATCCAGCGATCAATCGCTTTTTACCGTGACGTCCTCGGCGCCACGGTGCTGCGCGAGGGCGAACCGACATTCTTGAGGCTCGGCAACATCTCGCTCATCATTAACGTCGGCGGTGGCCCGACCGACGATAAGCCCGAAGTCCTTGCTTCTCCGCCACGGGACCAAACCATTCTCAGCATTTTTCTAAACCTGCGCGTGACAAACATCCGACGCTACTATGACCTTTGGTCGTCGCGGGGCGCGAAATTCATTACTGAGCCTAAGGTTCATGCGACGGAATTGCGGTGTTACATGCGCGACCCAGATGGATATCTCATTGAGGTCGGACAAACGACGACGACCCCGGGTCCCTTGGACTTGTACGTGCAATAGTGGACCCCCGCCTAAAGAAATGTCTGCCAACGATAGGTGCGGTAGCGTTACAAGCAATGATGTCAGGCGAATTATGAAGGTAATCTAGCTATCAATAATGTAGTTATTCCGAACCCTGTCCAGATCAAAAGTAGGCAGATTGGAATAACCGTTCCGAAGATTATTCTGGCGGGCAGCCACCTTGGCTCGGCATAATCTTTCCACATCTTATTTCTCTCCAAATATGGATCTCTCAAACTTTCCGTGCATCTTAGTTTTCTAACATTGCTACCGTGCCTAGCCCGCCATCAGCGCAGATGCTCACAATCGCTCGACATCCTTTGGGCATTGCAGCAAGTTCCTTAACAGCCTGACTCAAAATCCGCGCACCTGTCGCAGCGAAGGGATGACCGAGGGCGACACTGCCGCCATTTGGGTTCATGCGATCACGTGGAAATGCACCAAACGTATGTTCGACGCCTGCTTTTTGCCGAATGAAGTCTTTATCTTCCAAGCCTTTGATGTGGCAGAGCACCTGCGCAGAAAATGCTTCGTGAATTTCCCAGAGAGCAATATCGTCAAATCTTAATCCGTGCCGCGAAAGGATGCGTGGAATCGCAGACACTGGTGCCATCAGTAGGCCTTCGGTGAAGATATCAACTGCAGCGATCTCAAAATCGGTAAGCCGGACGCGCGGCATATTGGGTGGCAATCGCGTTAGACCTTCCTCAGTAGCAACCCAAATCGCTGCAGCTCCGTCGGTCAGGGGTGAACTATTGCCGGCTGTCAGGGTGCCTTTGCCACTTGCGCGGTCAAACACGGGTTTCAACTTACTGAGCTTCTCCAACGAGGTATCGCGACGGGGAAAGTGATCGATCGAGACTCCGTCAGTCGGGATAATGAGGTCAGAAAAAAAACCGCGTTCCTGCGCGGCCACCGCAGATCGGTGACTTTGTAGTGCCAATTCATCTTGCTCGCGGCGGCCGATGTTCCAGGTTTTTGCCATATCTTCGGTATGCTCGCCCATGCTACGTCCGGTAACGCGGTTCTTTACCTCTGGCACGAAGAGACGAATGTCGGTGGGGCGAAGCTTGCGGAGCGCGCTGAGGCGCTGCGAGAAAGTGCGCGCCTGAACCACATGCCGTAGC
>DASRAF010000246.1:0-28070 GCA_035638295.1 Pseudolabrys sp. | reverse complement strand
CCGATCGTGCAAAACGAACGTTGGTCGGTCGACAACTGCGTCCTTGTTGGCGATGCGCTGCACACAGCACATTTTTCGATCGGCTCGGGCACGCGCCTTGCCATGGAAGACGCGATCGCCCTCGACAGGGCGCTGGCGCATTCGGAAAGCGTTGGTGCCGCGCTCGTTGCGTATGAGACTGCGCGCCGGCCGACGCTTGAGAAGCTGGTGTCGGGCGCCAACGGCAGCGCCACCTGGTACGAACACTTTACCGAACATATGCGGCTTGCGCCGGTCGATTTCGCAATGAGTTACATCACACGTTCCGGCCGAGTCGACATCGAGCGGTTGCGAAAATTGTCGCCGCGCTTCGTCGGCCAATTCGAACGCGATCGTTTGCAATCGCGCGGGACGCCACAGGTTAAGAATTAATAAAAGCTTGCAACGGTACAACGTTTCCCGCGTTCGGGCGGGGGATCGGCTGAACATCGTCTTGCTGCAGAGCTGGCAGAGATACGCCGTGGCGGTCATCGTGGGCTCGCCACGGTGATGGTCATGCGTTGAGATCTCGGACAACGTGGCGAGCGCCGCGCACGGCGCGAAGGGATTGGTCGGCGTGCTCGACGAGGTGACTAAGGCGGTCGTCAAAACGCGCAATGCGGCCGGCCAGGTACTCGAAGCTTCGGAAACGGTTGAAGCCGCGGCGTCCAGGCTGCAACGGGGCATCGAAGGATTTCTCGGCCGAGTCGCGGTCTGACCAGCCTCGCGCTAGTCTTTCTCTTCCTTGAAAGTCTCGCGGTACGCATGCGCGGGATAGACCCCGAGCACCGTCAATTCCTTGGAAAAGAAGGCGAGTTCTTCAAGCGCGAACACCAGCGCGCGGTCGTCGGGATGGCCTTCGACGTCTGCATAGAATTGCGTGGCGAAGAAATTGCCGCCGACCATGTAGCTTTCGAGCTTGGTCATGTTCACGCCATTGGTGGCGAACCCACCGAGCGCCTTGTAGAGCGCGGCCGGCACGTTACGCACCCTGAACACGAAAGTCGTGACGATCTTGCCCTGACCGGGCTGCGCCCACTTTTTCTCGCGCGACAGGACGACAAAGCGCGTCGTCGAATGCGATTCGTCCTCGACATTCTCTTTTAATATGTCGAGGCCGTAGATTTCTGCCGCAAGCCTTGATGCGATCGCAGCCCGCGTGAAGTCTTTGGCTTCGGCAACCTCCCGGGCCGACCCGGCGGTGTCGGCGGCAACCACCGGTTTGAGCTTCAGTTCGCGGATGATGTTGCGGCACTGGCCTAGCGCCATCACATGGCTCTGAACCGTCTTGATGGTTTTCAGACTCGCGCCCTTCGGCGCCATCAGCTGGTTTCGGATTGGTAGAAACCATTCGGCAATGATGTGCAGATCGGAGGTCGGCATCAGATGATGGATGTCGGCAACACGTCCGGCAACCGAATTCTCGATCGGGATCATGCCGAGTTCGACGTCGCCGGCAAGGAGAGCGGCAAAGCAATCCTCGAAGGTCGGGCAGGGGATCGGTTCGTGATCCGGATAGGCTTCGCGGCAGGCAATGTGTGAATTTGCCCCCGGCTCGCCCTGGAAAATGATCTTCTTTTTCGCCATGTCCATTGCCTCGCTGGCGATCCGTACGCAGACCTTCGGCCTTGAGTCAACCACCGAGCAGCCTGCGTGCGGTTTGCAAATCTTCCAGTGTGTCGACGCCCAGCGGAACGCTGTTAACGATCATGACATCGATGCGCATGCCGGCATCGAGCGCCCGCAACTGCTCGAGTCTTTCGCGTTGCTCGTTGTCCGATGGCGGCAATCCGACGAAGCGCTCCAGCGACGGGCGGCGATAGGCATAGAGGCCGATGTGGTGATAGTGCGGTCCATTGCCGGTGGCGTTCGCGCGCGTGAAGTTTTTCGCCTGCAGACGGCCCGGCCCGACCTGCGGACCGGAAACCTTGACGATGTTCAGATTGGTTCGCTCGTCGGGATTGGTGATGACCGCGGCAAGCGTCGAGATGTCGACGTCTTCGCCGTCGAGCGGCTTGAGTGCTGCACGGATGTCGGCCGGTTCGATGGTGGGCAGGTCGCCCTGCACGTTGACGACGATATCGACGTTGTGTTCGGGGTCGACCGCTTCGAGGGCTTCGTAGATGCGGTCCGAACCCGAGGCATGGTCGCTGCGTGTCATGACGGCACGGCCGCCGGCTTTTTCCACAGCCGCGGCGACCGCCTCCGAGTCGGTGGCCACGACCACTTCGCCGATTGCCGCATCGTGCGCGCGCCGAAGCACGTGCACGATCATCGGCACGCCGTTGAGATCGGCCAGAGGTTTGCCTGGCAGGCGTGTGGAGGCGAGGCGTGCCGGAATGAGGACGATTGCGTCTGGCATTGGAATTGGAAATCCGGCCGCATGACGTTGTCGATAATGCCGCAGGCGCTTATACGGGTTGCCATAGGTCAGGCAAACCGGTATCTCATCGCCGCCGCCTGGCGGCTATCGCCCCACCGTCACGCCCCGCCTCGGGAGCCGTCTTTCGATGAATTCCTTCGAACTCAACAAGATCCTCGGCGCCATTCTCGGTACCTGCCTTGTTTTGCTCGCGCTCAATATCGCCGCGGGAGCCGTTTTTGCGCCGCAGAAGCCGGCAAAGCCGGGCTTTGACATCGCGGTCAAGGAGTCCGGCGGAGAGCAGGGCGCCGCCGCCGCGAAGGAGCCGGAGCAGCCGATCGAGACGCTACTTGCGAAAGCCTCGGTGGAAAAAGGTCAGGCTGCAGCCAAGCAATGCCAGGCCTGCCATACCTTCGAGAAGGGCGGACCGAACCGCGTTGGGCCAAACCTGTGGAATATCGTGGGCAGCCCGCGCGGCGAAGCCCGTGGCGGATTCAATTTCTCGGCCGCGATGAAGAGCAAGGGCGGCAACTGGACATTTGACGAGCTCAACAAGTTCCTCGCCAATCCGCGCGGCTACATCCCCGGGACGGCCATGACGTTTGCCGGCCTGTCGAAGCCGGACCAGCGCGCCGACGTCATCGATTATCTGCACACCTTGGCCGACAACCCGTTGCCGCTACCAAAGGCAGCTGAAGGCGCTCCGCCGCCCGCCGCTGGCGAGCCAGCCAAGAAATAGGGAGTTCGAAACATTCAAACGGCCGGGCCTTCGCCCGGCCGCTGTGTTTTGCGCGGCGCAATTGTTACGGAAATTTGAGGTTGCGGCGACGCTGGCAATAGGGCTCACCGCTGGCGGGGGACCGAAAAAGCGACATAATTACCAGCGACCGCATAGCGAAAAGCGGTCAGCCGGAGTGTTTGCATGAAGCTCAGTCGTCGATCCGTCTTGCGCGCCACAGCGTCGACACTCGCCGTGCCGGTTTTCGGTGCACTGGGGGCAGCGTTGCCGCAACGCCCAGCGTTCGCGCAAACTCAGCCGCAGGTCTGGCGCCACGCGTTGTCTCTGTTCGGCGACGTTAAATATCCGGAAGGATTCAAGCATTTCGAGTACGTCAATCCAAACGCGCCGCAGGGCGGCTCCGTGCGCCAGAGCGCGTTCGGCACGTTCGATAATTTCAACATGGTCGTGTCCGGCGTGAAGGGCAGCATCGCTGCCGGCACGGAGCTTTTCACGGAGACGCTGACCACGGCGTCGCTGGACGAAGTGTCGACCGAATATGGACTACTCGCCGAGGCGGTCAGTTACCCTGATGACCATTCGAACGTTACATACCGCCTGCGTGCCAATGTACGCTGGCATGACGGGAAGCCGATCACGGCCGATGACGTTCTTTTTTCATTCGACGCTTTGAAAAAGAACAGTCCGTTTTATGGCGCCTACTACCGGCACGTCGTGAATGTCGAGAAGATCGGCGAGCGCGAGATCAAATTCACCTTCGACGGGCCGGGCAACCGCGAGCTGCCGCAGATTGTTGGCCAACTGCCCGTGTTGCCGAAGCACTGGTGGGAAGGAACCGACAAATCCGGCCGCAAGCGTGACATCACGGGGACGACGCTCGAGCCACCGCTCGGCTCCGGACCATATCGCCTGAAGGAGTTCGCGCCCGGCCGGACATTGGTCTACGAAAAGTTCGACGACTATTGGGGCAAGAACCTCAACGTCATTATCGGCACGCGCAATTTCCAGACGCTGCGCTACGAATATTTCCGCGACTCCACCGTCGCACTCGAGGCATTCAAGGGCGATCAGATCGACTGGCGGACCGAGAACAGCGCCAAGGACTGGGCGACCGCGTATGATTTCCCTGCCGTGCGGGAAAAGCGGGTCATCCGCGAGGAATTTCCCATCCGCAACATCGGCATCATGCAGGCCTTCGCCTTCAATATCCGTCGCGACAAATTCAAGGATCCCCGCGTTCGCCGCGCCTTCAACTTCGCTTTCGATTTCGAGGAGATGAACCGTCAGCTCTTTTCCGATCAGTACAAGCGGATCGGCAGCTATTTCGAAGGGACCGAGCTAGCCGCAACCGGTGTGCCCTCGGGCAAAGAACTGGAAATTCTCGAAAGCGTGCGCGACAAGGTTCCGGCCGATCTCTTCACCAAACCGTACACGAACCCTGTCGGCGGCAATCCCCAGGCCGTGCGCAACAATTTGCGAGAAGCGTTGGCCTTGTTTCACCAGGCTGGATACGAAATTCGCGACACCAAGCTGGTCGACGCGAAGACCGGCGAGCAATTTTTCTGCGAGTTTCTCGTCGACGATGGTGCGGCCCAGCGTTTCGTCCTGTTCTACAAACCGTCGCTCGAGCGCACGGGCATGAAAGTAGACGTGCGCGTCGTCGACGCGGCGCAATACGAAAATCGGCTCCGGCAGTGGGATTTCGATATCGTCGTCGGGTCCTGGGCCCAGTCTCTCTCGCCCGGCAATGAGCAGCGTGGTTTCTGGAGTTCGCAGGCTGCAGACCAACCGGGCTCGCGCAATCTGGTTGGCATCAAGAATCCGGCAATCGATGAACTGATCGAGCGCGTGATCTTCAGCAAGGATCGCGCCGAGCTCGTCGCCGCCACCCAGGCGCTTGATCGCGTTCTGTTGTGGAATTTTTACGTGGTGCCGCAGTGGACCTACCCCTATGCGCGCACCGCGCGCTGGGATCGTTTTGCTCACCCTGAGACAATGCCGAAATACGGTCGCTCGGCTTTCCCCACTGTGTGGTGGTGGGACGCCGAAAAGGCTAACAAAGTACCGCAACGGTCATAACGATGGCTCTCAGTCGCCGGCGTGCTTTGGGACTTTTGGCCGGTGCGGCCGCGGCCGGTATCGGCAACCGCGTCGTTCCCGTTTCGGCCCAGAATGCCGACCGGCACGGGATGTCGGCGTTCGGCGATCTCAGCTACCCGGCAGATTTTCCGCACTTCAACTACGTCAATCCAAAAGCGCCGAAAGGCGGAGTGTTCTCGCAGATCGGGCCGAACCGTCAGTTCAACCAGTCGTTCCAGACCTTCAATTCGCTCAACAGCTTCATTCTCAAGGGCGACGCCGCGCAGGGCATGGAGCTTACGTTTGCGACGTTGATGGTGCGTTCAGGCGACGAGCCCGACGCTATGTACGGCCTCGCGGCACGCAGTGTCCGCGTTTCCGATGACGGGCTTACCTACACCTTCACCCTGCGCCCAGAAGCCAAATTCCATGACGGCACGCCGCTGACGGCACACGATGTCGTCTGGTCACTGCTCACGCTGAAGGACAAGGGTCACCCGATAATTACCCAGCAGTTGCGCGACTTCTCTGGCGCGGAGGCTACCGACGATCGCACCGTCATCGCGCGCTTTGCGGAAAACCGCGCACGCGACGTGCCGCTGTTCGTTGCCGGGCTGCCGATCTTTTCGCGCGCCTATTATTCGAAGAAATCTTTCGACGAATCGACTCTCGACATCCCACTTGGCAGTGGCGGTTACAAGGTCGGCCGCTTTCAGGTCGGACATTTCATCGAGTACGAGCGCGTGAAAGACTGGTGGGGCGCCGATCTTCCCGTTTCGCGCGGGCAGAACAATTTCGACGTGCTGCGCTTTGAATATTATCGGGACCGTGAAGTCGGTTTCGAAGGCTTCACGGCGAAAAACTATCTCTTCCGCGAGGAGTTTACGTCGCGCTTCTGGGCTACGCGTTATGATTTTCCCGCCTTCAAGGACGGCCGTGTCAAGCGTGCCGTGCTGCCCGACGAGACGCCTTCCGGCGCGCAGGGCTGGTTCATCAATACGCGACGCGAAAAGTTCAAGGACCGGCGCATCCGCGAAGCGCTGATCGATGCGTTCGATTTCGAATATACCAACAAGAATATCATGTATGGTTCATACGATCGCACGCATTCTGTCTTCCAGAATTCTCCAATGATGGCGACGGGAAAGCCGGACGCAGCCGAGCTTGCATTGCTCGAGCCGTTCCGCGGAAAGGTTCCCGACGAGGTTTTCGGCGAGCCTTACCTGCCGCCGGTCACCGATGCATCGGGACAGGACCGGCAGTGGCTGAGGCGTGGCGCCCAGCTCTTGAGTGATGCCGGGTGCACACTCAAGAACGGGAAAAGAATTCTTCCGGACGGCAAGCCGATCACGATCGAGTTCCTGATCGACGAGCCGACCTTTCAGCCGCACCATCTGCCCTACATCAAGAATCTCGGGGTTCTGGGCATCGACGCCACTTTGCGCATCGTCGATCCGGTCCAATACCGCGCGCGCGTCGATGGGTTCGACTTCGACATCACGGTCGAGCGGTTCGGTTTTTCCTCGACCCCGGGTGACTCGCTCCGCACTTTTTTCTCGTCCCAGGCGGCTGAAACAAAGGGCTCCCAGAATCGCGCCGGTATCGCCGATCCGGCGGTGGACGCACTTATTGACACTATTATTGCAGCCAAGACCCGCGCTGACTTAACAGCGGCGTGCAAAGCGCTTGATCGCGTCATCCGTGCGGGTCGATACTGGATCCCGCATTGGTACAAAGCGTCGCACTGGATCGCCTATTGGGATGTTTTCGATCGTCCGCCCAGCAAACCCCGCTATTTCCGCGGAATTCCAGAGACATGGTGGTACGATCGCGATAAGTCGGCCAAACTGGGGCAAAAAGGATAAGGAACGCTGCAATTTCCGCATCGGTCGGGAGTGAGGTACTGAGGGGAGTACATGGCCGCCTATATCATCCGTCGTCTGCTGTTCATGGTGCCGACAATGTTCGGCATCATGCTGGTGGCATTCGTCGTGGTGCAGTTCGCCCCCGGGGGTCCCGTCGAGCAGGTCATTGCCAAGCTCACCGGTTCGGATACCGGCGCAACGTCGCGTATTTCCGGCTCGGCCGGAGGCGATTTCGGCAACCGGGGTCTGGCGCAGGGCGCGTCGCAGGTTGACGCCGCCACATCGAAATATCGTGGCGCACAAGGACTCGACCCCGAATTCATCAAGAAACTCGAGACCCAGTTCGGCTTCGACAAGCCCGCACCCGAGCGTTTTGCCTTAATGCTGTGGAACTACCTGCGGTTCGACTTCGGGAAGAGCTATTTCCGCGACGTCAGCGTGCTGCAATTGGTCAAGGAAAAGCTGCCGGTCTCGATGTCGCTCGGCATTTGGATGACCTTGCTAACGTATCTCATTTCAATCCCGCTCGGCATCCGCAAGGCGATGGATGACGGCTCACGCTTTGATATATGGACCTCGACGGTGATCATCGTCGGCTACGCCATTCCCGGGTTTCTGTTTGCAATCCTGCTGATCATCCTGTTTGCCGGCGGCTCATTCTTCGACTGGTTTCCCTTGCGTGGCCTTGTGTCGGAGAATTGGTCGCAATTACCCTGGTGGCACAAAATTCTCGATTATTTCTGGCATCTGACCCTGCCGATCATCGCGATGGCGTTGTCGGCGTTCGCGACGATGACGCTGCTGACTAAGAACTCGTTCCTGGAAGAGATTCGCAAGCAGTATGTTCTGACAGCGCGTGCCAAGGGCTGCACGAGCAACCAGGTGCTCTACGGACACGTTTTCCGCAATGCCATGCTGATCGTCATTGCCGGATTTCCGTCTGCTTTCGTGCACGCGTTCTTCACGGGTTCTCTGCTGATCGAAACTATTTTCTCGCTCGACGGGCTGGGCCTCCTCGGTTTCGAGAGCGTTCTCAATCGCGACTACCCGGTGGTGTTCGCTACGCTCTACATCTTCTCGCTCATTGGCGTTGTCGTGAACCTGATCTCTGACCTGACGTACACATGGATCGATCCGCGGATCGACTTCGAGACGCGGGAGGTCTGAGGTGGACGCACGCACCGGCATCAAGCCACCGGAAATTTCAGTCTCAACGATGGGGGTGGAGGCGCCGCCGACCACGAAAGCAATTTCCCTTTCCCCGCTCAACAAACGGCGCTGGGAGAATTTCAAGGCCAACCGGCGCGGGTACTGGGCGTTGTGGATCTTTCTGACGCTTTTCGTGATCTCGCTGTTTGCCGAATTCATCGCCAACGACAAACCCATTTTCATCTACGTGAACGGGCGTGCGTTCTTCCCGGCCATCGTCACCTATCCGGACACGGCCTTTGCCAAGGAGCAGGATCCCAACCTGTTCGGCACTGCGGCCGACTATCGTGACGACTACCTGATGGGTCTCATCAAGAACGAAGGCGGCATCATCATCTGGCCGCCGATACGCTTCTACTACAACACGCAGGTCAGCAGGCCTCCGTCGCCGTTTCCCTCCAAGCCGACATGGCTTCTAACGAAAAAGGATTGCGAGTTTGCCGCGACCCACGGGTTTGCCAAATGCGACGAGGTCGAAACGAACTGGCTCGGAACGGACGATGGGGGCCGCGATGTGGTGGCGCGGTTAATCTACGGATTCCGGATATCGGTATTGTTCGGGCTGGCGCTTACCATCGTTTCCTCGATCATCGGTGTCGCCGCCGGGGCCGTTCAGGGTTATTTCGGCGGGTGGACCGATCTTCTGTTCCAGCGCTTCATCGAAATCTGGACTTCGATTCCCTCGCTTTATCTGTTGCTCATCATTTCCTCGGTGCTGGTGCCGGGATTCTTCGTCTTGCTTGGGATATTGCTCTTGTTTTCCTGGGTCTCGCTCGTCGGCCTGGTGCGCGCGGAATTCCTGCGCGGGCGCAACTTCGAATATATCCAGGCCGCGCGCGCTCTCGGCGTATCGAACATGGTGATCATCTTCCGCCATCTGCTGCCGAACGCGATGGTGGCGACGATGACGTTTCTGCCGTTCATCCTGTCATCGTCCGTGATGACGTTGACCGCGCTCGACTTCCTCGGCTTTGGCCTGCCGCCTGGCTCGCCTTCGCTCGGTGAACTGCTTTCGCAAGGCAAGGCGAACGTGCAGGCGCCGTGGCTTGGGTTCACTGGTTTCTTCAGCATTGCATTCATGCTGTCGCTGCTGATCTTCATCGGTGAGGCGGTGCGCGATGCGTTCGATCCGAGAAAGACCTTCCGATGAAGGCGACAGAGCCGATTCTCTCTATTCGCGATCTGTCGATCGCGTTCGGGCACGGCAGCCGGGAAGTGCTGGCGGTCGATCACGTCTCATTCGACATTCGCAAGGGCGAGACGCTGGCGCTTGTCGGCGAGTCCGGTTCCGGAAAGTCGATCACCGCGCTGTCGGTAATGAAACTGTTGCCCTATCCCGCCGCGCATCATCCCTCGGGCTCGATCAAGTTTCAGGGGCGCGAACTGCTCACCATGAAGGAAGATCAGATCCGCGACGTGCGCGGCAACGACATCGCGATCATCTTTCAGGAGCCGATGACCTCGCTGAACCCGCTGCACACGATCGAGAAGCAAATCCGGGAAATATTGATGCTGCATCAGGGGCTTACGGGCCCGGCCGCGCGGGCGCGGATCGTCGAACTGCTCGGCCAGGTGGGCATTCCCGATCCAGCCGGACGGCTCGGCAGCTATCCGCATCAGCTCTCGGGCGGGCAACGCCAGCGCGTGATGATCGCGATGGCGCTCGCCAACGAGCCGGACCTGCTGATTGCCGACGAACCCACCACCGCGCTCGATGTTACGGTGCAGGCGCAAATTCTCAAGCTTTTGAAGGACACGCAGACCTCGCTCGGCATGTCGATGCTGTTCATCACCCATGACCTCGGCATCGTCCGCAAGCTGGCCGATCGAGTCTGCGTCATGCAGCGCGGCAAGATCGTCGAGCAGGGCGAGGTGGAGCGGGTGTTCACCGCGCCCGAACATCCCTACACGCAGGCACTGCTAGCCGCCGAGCCGAAACCGGATCCGGCGCCGCCTTGCCCCGAGGCTCCCGTCGTGGTCGAGACCAAAGACCTCAAGGTCTGGTTCCCGATCAAGCGCGGCGTGCTGCGCAAGGTCGTCGGTCACATCAAGGCGGTCGACGGCGTCAGTATCGAATTGCGCAAGGGCGAAACGCTCGGCGTTGTCGGGGAATCAGGTTCGGGCAAGACGACCCTCGGCCTTGCCATTCTGCGGTTGATCTCCTCGACGGGCCCGATCGTGTTCATGGGCAATGAGATCGATGGCCTGAAGTTCAAGCAGATGCGGCCGTTCCGGCACAACATGCAGATCGTGTTTCAGGATCCGTATGGATCGCTGTCGCCGCGCATGTCCGTCTCGGACATCATCGAAGAAGGTCTATGGGTGCATCATCCCGGGCTGTCGCGCGCCGAACGGGAGAAGCGCGTTGTCGACGCGCTGACCGACGTGGGGCTCGACCCGCAGACCCGGTACCGCTATCCGCACGAATTCTCCGGCGGGCAGCGCCAGCGCATCGCGGTTGCGCGCGCCCTAGTGCTCGAGCCGACATTTATCGTGCTGGATGAGCCGACCAGCGCGCTCGACATGCTGATCCAGTCGCAGATGGTGGACCTGCTACGCGATCTGCAGAAGCGGCACGATCTCACCTACATGTTCATCTCGCACGATCTTCGGGTCGTTGCTGCCTTGGCGAGCCGGCTTCTTGTCATGCGCCACGGAAAGATGGTGGAAGAGGGCGCGGCGGCGGAATTGTTCAAGGCGCCGAAGACAGAGTATACGCGCGCGCTGTTCGCGGCCGCGTTCAAGCTCGAGACCGCGCCCGAAGGAGCCGTGGCGCAATAGCCGCGTTCATACGCGCTTGACGGCGGTGATCTCGCTGCCCATGGCCTTGATGCGCGCGATTCCTTCCGCAGCCGGCTCGATTGCCACCGCCATGTGATGTGCGTTCGCGTGGATGAGGTTCTCGGGGTCGCGCGCTATCGCCACGTGGTCTTTCCAGAAGACGAGATCGCCGCGGCGCAGGCTTGCGAGCGACGAGAGTTTTCCAAGCGACAGTTCCTGCATGTCACTGTCGCGCGGGCAGGGGACGCCGGTCGCCTGAAGCGACACCTGCACAAGACCCGAGCAGTCGAGCCCGAGCGAAGTCTTGCCGCCCCACAGATAAGGGCTGCCGAGAAATTGTTCGGCCACTGATACAACGTCAGAGCGCTTCGCCTTGATCGGCGCGAGAGCGACTTCGGGGATGTGCCAGCCCGAGACCGTCACGGCAAAGCGCTCGTCCTGGCGGGCGATGGTCAGTTGCGCACCCATGGAAAGCGCTGCGAGTGGAGGCAATTTGATGTCCGGACCCGGAAACGCGAACGCGCGCAGCGCCGTAACCTTATGGGTGGCCGCGGGGCCGCTCGGCCCAAGTGCGTTGGCCGACAGCCAGCCGACATAACCATCGGTTTCCAGCTGACCCCAGGCCCAGCCCTCATCTGTCGTTTCGTAGATCATGACGCGCTCGCCGAGCAGTGCCTCCGTATCGAGCCTTGCGTCGTGCGAGGGCGCGCGTCGCAGCGCCGCGTTCGGCTCGATCACCTGGTGACGTTTGCCCTCGACAAACCGTTTTGCCTCGACCTGACCCTGCAGATGTTTCGCGGCGATCTCGGGCCGAAACGGATTGATGCGAGGATCGAGCGCGACCATGGCTCAGGCGTAACGCTTGCAGAGCATCGCGTACAGGGCTCGCGCCGTCTGGCACTCGGCGCCTTCCGGGCGGCCGGGTTTTTCCGCCGGCGTCCAGGCGAAAATATCGAGGTGCACCCATGATTTGGCTGAGACGAACCGGCGTAGAAACAATGCCGCCGTAATCGCGCCGCCATGGCCGCCCGCCCCGACATTGTTCAGGTCGGCGACCTTCGAATCGAGCATCGCCTGATAAGGCCGCCACAGCGGCATGCGCCAGACCGGATCGTTTTCCGTGCTGCCGGCGCGCGCAAGCGCGTCGGCGAGCGCGTCATCGTCGGTGAAGAAGGGAGGAATGTCGGGCCCGAGCGCAACGCGTGCGGCCCCGGTCAGCGTGGCGAAGTCGACGATCATCGCCGGCTTCTCTTCGTCAGCAAGCGTCAGGGCGTCGGCCAGAATGAGCCGTCCTTCCGCATCGGTGTTGCCGATTTCAACCGAAATGCCCCTGCGGGAGGTGTAGACATCGCGCGGACGGAAGCTAGTGCCGGAAATCGCGTTTTCCACCGCCGGAATGATGACGCGAAGCCTGACCTTCAGACGCCGGCCGATGATCATATGAGCGAGCGCCAGCGCCGTTGCCGCACCCGCCATATCCTTTTTCATGTTGAGCATGCCGCTGTCGGGCTTGATGTCGAGCCCGCCGGTGTCGAAGCAGACACCTTTGCCGACCAATGTAATTTTCGGATCGCTGGGCTTGCCCCAGGTGATGTCGATCAGCCGCGGCTTTCGCGCCGAACCGGCTCCGACCGCGTTCACCAGCGGAAAGCTTTTCGCGAGCGCATCGCCGCTTGTAACCTTTACTTTGGCGCCGTGTCGTCGTGCGAAGGCACGACTGGCCGCCTCCAGTTCAGCAGGACCCATATCGTTGGAGGGCGTGTTGGTGAGATCGCGGCAGAGCGTGACGCCTTCGACAATGCGGCTGAGATCGTCGCCATCGACGCCGTCGGGGACGACAAGGTGGATCTTGCGAGTGTCAGCCTTGCGGTAGCGAGTGAACTGGTAGGCGGCGAGCGCAAACGCGAGCGCCGCCAGCCGCGCGTCGTGCGGTGAGCTGGCGAAGCGATACGTGCCCGGGGGCAAAGAGCCGGACAATTGTCCGGGCCGGAAGCGATCTATTTCACCTTCGGGCTGTTCGATCCCGAACAGCACGCCGGCGAGCTTTCCGTCTGCAGTCGGCAGCAACAACAGCCGGCCCGGTTTCGCCTCGAAACCGCCAGTCGCGACAAAGGCGCGTCCACGCTCGCCGATTTCCTTTTGGACTGAATCGAGATTTCCGGAATGCACAAACCAGATGGGGGTCGCTTGTGTTTTCTTGTGGGCGCTTACGAAAACGGGATGCATGGAAACTCCGCGGAACGTGATGGGTATGGCCCCGCGACTCTCACCGCCGCAGTCCGGCGCCACTAAGTGCTCCTGATCGGCTGACGCTATTGCGTTTCGGCGATCGGCAACGCCGTCGTCGATTTTATCCGCTCCATTGCGAATCGCGACGTGACGTTTTTCAGCGGCACCGTCGCGATCAGCTTTTTGTAGAACGCGTCGTAGCCCGCAATGTCGGTTACGACCACGCGCAGCATGTAATCGACGTCGCCGGCCATCCGGTAGAACTCCATCACTTCGGGCATGGCGCCGACCACGTCGGCAAATTTCTTCAGCCAATCCTGCGAATGGTCGCCGGTCTCGATCGAGACGAAGACCGTGATGCTAAGGCCAACCTTGTCCGGATTGATGATCGCAACCCGGCGCGTGATCACGCCCTCGGCCTCCAGCTTCTGCAGGCGCTTCCAGCAGGGCGTCGACGACAGGCCGACACGCTGACCGATCTCAGCCACCGAGAGCGAGGCATCCTCCTGCACAACCGCTAGGATCTTCCGGTCGACAGCGTCCATTCCCTATTGATCTCCGAAGTTAGAACATAGGCCTATCTCGCCATTGAAATTTAGAACAATATTCTTATTTAGCCGTTGGTCTGTCTTTATAGAGAAAAATATTCTATTTCAAGGACAATCTATCGCCGTCATTGGCGGTTTTTCAACCCACGAACCAGTATCATGAAAACATTTATTCGCTTCAGCCCGTGCAAGACGCTGCCTCGTGTCGGCGCCGCGATCCTGTTCAGCGCCGCGTTGGCAGCGTCGGTAGCGGGTGCCCATGCCGAACCGCTCGTCACTGCGGAGTGGCTCAACGCGCATCGCGCCGATCAGAACCTGGTCATCCTCGATATCCGCTCCGCCATCGATGGTGGTGGCGCGCAGGCTTACGCTGCCGCGCACATCCCGGGCAGCGTCCACAGCGACTACGACAAGGCGGGCTGGCGCGTCACGCGCAACAACGTTCCGTTCATGGTGCCGACCGTCCCCGAACTTGAAAAGCTGATCGGCGATCTCGGTACCGACGAGGCGAGCCACGTCGTGGTGGTGCCGGCCGGCGTGAACGTTCTCGATTTCGGTTCCGCAGCGCGGACCTACTGGACCCTCAAATACGTCGGCGTGAAAGATGTTTCGATTCTCGACGGCGGTCTCGCGGCCTGGCGGCAGGCAGGTCTGCCGGTCGAGAGTGGAGCGAAAGCTCCCTCGCCGAAGATTTTCACCGCAACGGTCGACAACAGCATTCTCGCGCTGGCCAACGATGTCGAAGCGATCGAAGGCAAAGGCGGGGCATCGCTCGTCGATGCGCGGCCGGCTTCGTTCTTCCTCGGCAAGGAAAAGGCGCCAGCGTCGCAGGCCTATGGCCACATTCCCGGAGCGGTGAGCCTCGACAGCGCAAGATTCTACGATCCGCAAACAAACCGCCTGAAGCCGAAGTCAGAACTTGCGGCGATTGCGAGTTCGGTTCCGGCCGGTCCGGCGGTGAGCTACTGCAATACGGGCCATTGGGCCGCGACCGATTGGTTCGTCCTGCACGAACTGCTTGGTCGCACAGAAACCAGGCTTTACGCCGGCTCGATGGTCGAGTGGACCAGCAATGCAAGCCGGCCGATTGAATCCTCGCGCACGAAATGGGACGATCTGAAGAAGGCCATAGGCCTCGGTTCCTGATCCGCGCTTTGGAGTTTTCATGACTACGGCAAGTCTGGCCGCGTCCGATCGGGGCGCGGCCGTTCGCATCGACCGGCTTTTCCTCGGTCTTGCGCTCGGCGCCACTGCAATTCTGGTCGCTCTGGTGCTGCTCGACCACCAGCCGGCGTCGGCCGCGCTGATACTCGGCGGCTTCGGACTTGGCATTGCATTTCTCAAGGCCGAATTCAGCTATACCGCCTCCTGGCGGCGTTTCGTGACGCGCGGTGATGCGAGTGGTCTGGTCGGCGGTCTGATCGTCATTGTCATGTGCGCGCTTGTCGTGGCGCCTGTCGCCGCGCTCAGCCAGAGATACGGCGGAGCGATCGCGCCGCTGGGTCCTTCGCTTGTCATAGGCGCGTTCGTTTTCGGCATCGGTATGCAGCTCGCCAATGGCTGCGGCTCGGGCACCCTCTACACCGTCGGTGGCGGCTCGGGCCGCATGCTGATCGCGTTGCTGTTCTTCGTGATCGGAAGCGTCTTCGGTAGCCTGTCGCTGCCGGCATTCCTTGCGCTGGGTGGAATAGATCCGGTGCTGGCCTCAGATTATTTCGGGGCCTGGGGTGGGCTCGCGGTCACGCTTGCCAGCATCGCGCTCTTTGCGAGCGTGTTCATTGCCATCGCGCGAAAGCGCGGCGCGCCTTACCAGCCTTCACGCAACTACGTGATTGGCGGGATCGCGATTGGGATCCTGTGCGTGGTGGTTTTCTTCGCGGGCGGTCACCCCTGGAGCGTGACCTTCGGCTACACGGTTTGGGGTGCAAAAGCCGCGACTGCGCTGGGCTTCGATCTCTCGCACGCAGCGTTCTGGCAATGGCCGGGGCCCAAGCGGGCGCTTACGGATTCCGTGCTCACCGATACGTCGAGCCTTACTGATTTCGGAATGCTGTTCGGCGCCATGGCGGCTGCCGCTGCGACAAAACCCTTTGCCGCATCGGCCTGGCCGCCGGCAAAATCCCTGCTCGCGGCGGGCATCGGCGGATTGCTGATGGGTTGGGGCGCACGGATCGGCTTCGGCTGCAACATCGGCGCCTTTGTCGGCGGCGTTGCTTCGGGCTCGCTGCACGGCTGGATCTGGCTTTTGGCTGCGATGCCCGGCTGCCTGCTCGGGATTCGGCTGCGCCCGCTTTTCGGCCTGTCGAGGGATTAGCGATGCGCGTCGTTTACATCGTTGTGGTCGTCTTCGGCGTTGCGGCCATTCTGGTCGATCACCTCTCAAGTCCCTCCAGTGGTCGTGCGGTGTCGCCGGAGGACTTCGCAGGCGCCTGCGCGCCTTGCGGTGCGCCGTGTCCGTCGAAGAAATAATCGTTCAGCTGTTTTGCTTCAGAAAGGCTTCGACCTCGGCGCGCGTCGGCGCACTCGAGGCTCCTCCGAATTTTGTGCACTTGAGTGCGGCAGTGGCGCTTGCAAAGCGCATGATATCGGGCAGCGCGCGGCCTTCGGCGAGCGCGAGCGTAAAGCCGCCGTGGAATGCATCGCCCGCCCCAAGCGAGTCGATTACCTTGACCTTGAAAGCCGGAAGGTGCCTGAGCTCGCCGCCATCGAGCCAGTACACGCCATGTGGCCCATCCGTGATTGCGAGAAAACCGGACAGATGCCCGGCGAGTTTTTTCAGAGCCGCTCCGTAGTCCTTGACGCCCGTCGTTCCAAATAGAGCTTCCGACGACGACACGACGTGGGTGCCAAGCGCGAGCAGGGGATCGGTTACGTCTGTCGCCTGATCGAGGTCGATGACGACCGGAATTTTCCGCTCGCGGGCGGTGCGGCACACCGCGCCCACGAATTCCGGGAAACGGTTGTCCACGAGGACGGCGTCGACATCGGCCACCAACGCTGCGGTATCTTTCGGGAGGGCGCGGCCAAGGTTGACGCCGCGGCGAGTGGCAATGGTTTTTTCACCCGAAGCATCGAGCAGGATGAGTGAGACCGATGCTGTCCCACCGTCGACGCGTACCGCGCTGGTGCAATCGATGCCCTCGTTGCCGAGATCGGACAGAATTCGATTGCTCACCGTGTCATCGGCGCCGCCGAGCGGCCCGGCGAAGGCGACGCATCCGTTCAGCCGGGCGATCGCAACTGCTGCATTTGCCGCGCATCCGCCGCCGGTGATGATGAACTCGCTCGCGGCAACCTTGGTGCCGGGACCGGGAAAATTCTCGACGCGCATGACGATGTCCTGCACGGCAATGCCCGCGCAGAGGATTTTTGGCACGTTCGTGGCGCGTTCAGTCAAAGCTTATCTCGTCCTCCACCCAGACGCGGATGATGTGGTGCGCGATCGCAACCGGCGGCGGCGTCGTCAGCCCCTGCGGATGTTTGCGCACCAGCATGGACTCAATCTCTTTCTTGCTAAACCACCTAGCGTCCTCGAGCTCCGTGCGATCGACCACAATCTCGTGCGTCAGTGCTTCAACGTGACAGCCGATCATCAACGATGTCGGGAACGGCCATGGCTGCGAAGCGAAGTAGATGACGCGGCCGCAGGTGATGCCGGCTTCCTCGCGCGTTTCCCGACGGACGGCATCCTCGAACGATTCGCCGGGCTCAATGAACCCGGCAAGGCACGACCACATCGTTGGAACGAAACGCGAGCTACGCCCCAGCAGGCAGCGCTCGCCGTCACTCGCCAGCATGATCACAACTGGATCGGTGCGGGGAAAGTGCTCGGCCTTGCACAGTGGGCAGTCGCGCCGCCAGCCGCCATTGACGAGCCGCGTCGTGCTGCCGCAGTTCGAGCAGAATCGGTGGCGCGAATGCCAGTGCAGCACCGCCTTGGCTTCAGCGATCGGCGGCAGGTGATCCTGCTCGACCAGACCTTGGACCGCGATGGAACGCAGATCGGTGATATGCAGATCGCTGCGTGACTTCAAGGCTTCCGCGGCTTGCGGTGTGACACCATGGCCGAACCGCGGCGCTCCGTCGAGCACGCCAAGGAAAATCGTTTCCGTCGCAGGTGATAATCTGTTCGCTTCGTCGAGCGTGAACAAAGGCTCGTTGAGTGGCAAGCGCTTCTTCGTCACGATCGATTCGCCCCCGATCACATAGGCGCCCGCGCCCGGTTTGCGGGTGAGGGCTTCGATGGCGGCGGTATCGGCGCGCAACTCGGCCGCACGCTCTATACGGCTGTCACAATATCCAAGGCGTGGTTTGGGGCCGAGATCTGGGCGAGGGGACATATGCCGCGCAAATTCGCACGGTCGTTCCCCCCGCGCAATGCTTACTCCGCGGCTTCGCCGCGCGTGCGAGGATACATGGTCCCGCGCAGCTCGGGGCGCTGCCATTGGGGGCCAAGCACACCCTGCTTTGCGCCAAAATCGAGCGCGGAGGTGACGGAATCGGTGGTTGTCCGCATTTCGCGCGCGCGGTCCAAAGAGACGTCTACGAAGAAGAGGCCGGCAGCGGTGCTCTCGAACAGGATTTCCTCCGGCGTCGCAACCATGGCGAGGCCGCGTTCCGAATGGCTGAACAGGTTCTGCGTGGTGACGACGATGGCAAGGTTCTCGATCGCGCGCGACCAGATCAAATTGCGCCAGGTCGCCCACAGCCGCCGCTTGTCCGTGCCTGCCGGCATGAAGATGAGTTCGGCGCCGCGCAGCGCCAGCGCGCGCGTCACCTCCGGCATGTAAGCCTCGCTGCACATGGCAAGCCCGACTTTGCCTTGCTGCGTGTCGAACACGGGAAATTCGTTGCCGGCAACGTACTGAAATTCCCACCACTGGCCACCGGTGTAGATCCACGGTCCGTTCGGATGCGTGCGACGGTAGCTGACCGGCGCGCGGCCGTCGCCGTAGGCCATGCAGATGAGATTGTGCGCGGTCCCTTCGTTGTGACTGAGGGGCTCGATTGTGCCATAGACGGCATTGATGCCATGCTTTGCGGCGGCTTCCGCGAGGCGTGGCGTGGGATCGAAAGTCGCCGGCATGCGCCAGGGACCGGGGTAGGTCTCCGGGAAACAGACGAAGTCGGCGCCTTCCGCTTTGGCGCGGGCAATAAAATTCACCGCATCGCCGATATTCTTTTCAGCCTCTGCGATCGGATTGGCGATCGGCTGCACCACGGCAATGCGGAATGTCATGCGCTGCTCCAGACAGTTTATGCGGTTTGGCCAAGCTTGAAGTGAACGAGCAGGGCGGTCAAGCGAGCGCCTGACTGACGGCGGCAAGCAGGCGATCGGGCGTCAATTCGTCGAGACACGCGCTGCGGCTGCGGATATTGCGCTCGCAACCTTCCAATGTGCACGGCATGCACGGCAAGGGGTTCTGCACGATCCAGACATTGCCGCGGTTTTGCACGGTGCCGCTCGCGTCCCATGGAGTTGCAAGGCCGCCGATCGGCCAAGGTCCCCAGACGCGCGGGTCGGTGGGACCGAAAAGGGCAACCGTGCGGCAACCGGCGGCCGCGGCCAGATGCGTGACCGATGTGTCGGGCCCGATATAAACGCGCGCTCTCCTGAGCAGGTGCATCATCTCAGGCCACTCCACCTGATGGATGGCGGTAACGCCGGTCCATACAGCGTCGAGGTAGCGACGCTCGATATCTCCCGGTCCGCCGATCGCTACGACCGGCAGGCCGCGCTGGGCGAGCCCGGAAGCGAGCGCTCTCCATCCCTCCGGGGTCCATTCCTTGTAGGCGAACATCGGAGTTGCGTGGACCAAGGCAAAATTATCGCCATCAACGATGTGCGAATTCGATGCGGCCGCAGGGCCAACGAGTTCAGGGACGCGTGGGACGTCGAGCACGTCAGCAAGGCATAGCATCTGCTCGACGCGGTGAAGCTTGTCCGCGGCGCGAACCTTTTTCTGCAAGGCGAATCCCTTCAGCACGCGCGCGAGCCAGGGATCGTCGTCGGTCGTCACGCCGGTACGGAATGGAGCGGCCGCAAAGGCGAATGCCGTGGGGCGGTCACCACTCTGCGTGGAAACCGCGATATCGTATTGCCGCCAGAGCCGCGCGAGGAGTCGCGCGCTCTCTGCGAATGTCGGGCGCGACGGCATGGCGATGAGGCGATTGATGTCCGGATTGCCCTCAACGATCCCCGCGGTGTTGGCGAAGAGCAGCACATCGATCTCGGCATTGGGCCAGGCGCGGCGAAAACTGCGGATCAGCGGCGTCGTCAGAAGGAGATCGCCGATGCGACGCAGTGAGATGACAAGGATGCGTGATGGATCGCCGGCCATGATGAGTGTTCGCAGAACTGAGGTTAGTGATCCATGTCGCAGAGTCCGCTGGCTTCGAGCGACTGGCGCAGAGAGCCGAGCAGGCTTGTCTGCTGGGTGTCGCTATAGGCCGACGGCGGTTTCACGCCCCATACCGGCTTCGGCCAGGCGGCGTCCGAATGCCGGCGCGCGATCACATGCACGTGCAACTGCGGCACCTGATTGCCGAGCGCCGCGATGTTGAGCTTGTCGCATTGAGTGATGCCCTTCAGCGTGTGCGCGGCAGCCGCAATCTCGCCGAGCAACTGCACCTGGGTGTTTTCCTCGAGATCGATGAGCTCGACCAGCCCGGGCAGCCGCGGCACGAGGATCAGCCACGGGTAGTTGGCATCCTTCGCCAGCAGCACGCGGGTGAGCGGCAGGTCGCCGACCGGAACCGTGTCATGCGCGAGCTGAGGGTGCAACGACCAGCTCTTGGTAATCGCTGAATCCATTGGAAAATCCGCACGATTCTTTCGGAGGAAAGCTAGCAGAGACGCCGCCCGGCTGCTTGCTTTCATGGCCTATTGGCCCGATATAGGTCACGGGAGGTTGGCGGTGGACGAGCCACTCGCCAACCGGGTCAGGTCCGGAAGGAAGCAGCCCTAACGAGCGCGGTTCGGGTCGCTCGTCAGCCTCCCACCTATTCCTCGATCGTTCGCAGTCAGTCCGCGTTCGCGCGGCAGCGAAGCGGATGGCACAATGAGCGAGCCCAAAAAATCCGCCGCCTCCGGTTCCGTGCCGACCGAGTCGCCGGCCTACCGCGTGCTCGCACGCAAATACCGCCCGGCCAGCTTCGAGGACCTCATCGGCCAGGACGCCATGGTGCGGACGATCTCGAACGCGTTCGAGAGTGGACGCATACCGCAAGCCTGGATCCTCACCGGCGTGCGCGGGGTCGGCAAGACCACTACAGCCCGCATTCTTGCGCGCGCGCTCAATTACGAACTGCCCGACGGCTCGGTGAAGGAGCCCACGGTCCAAATGCCAGTGATGGGCGTGCATGACCAGGCGATTATCGAGAGCCGGCACCCGGACGTGCTGGAAATGGACGCCGCTTCGCACAACAGCGTCGACGACGTGCGGCAGATCAACGACGCCATCCGCTACGCGCCGATGAGCGCGCGTTACAAGGTCTACATCCTCGACGAAGTGCACATGCTGTCCGGCGCTGCATTCAATGCGCTGCTCAAGACGCTCGAAGAACCGCCGCCGCACGCCAAGTTCATTTTCGCCACCACGGAAATCCGCAAGGTGCCGGTAACGGTACTGTCGCGCTGCCAGCGTTTCGATCTGCGGCGCGTCGATGCCGCGCTCCTAGTGAAGCACCTCGAAGGCATCGCCACAAAAGAGAAAGTTGAGATCGAGCCGGCTGCGCTGGCATTGATTGCGCGCGCGGCCGAAGGCTCGGTGCGCGATTCTCTCTCCCTCCTCGATCAGGCCATCGCGCATGCGGCGGGGCCGGTACGCGCCGAAGACGTCCGGCAGATGCTCGGTCTCGCCGATCGGGTGCGCGTGGTCGACCTGTTCGAAGCGCTGATGAAGGGCGACGTGACCGCTGCCTTGCGGGAGTTGCGAGAGCAATACGACATCGGCGCCGATCCGGCCGTGGTTCTGAGCGATCTTGCCGAGTTCACGCATTTCGTGACGCGCGTCAAAGTCGTGCCGTCCGTCTCTGAAGATGTCTCGCTTTCGGAGACCGAGCGCACGCGCGGTCGTGCCTTCGCGGCACAGCTGTCGATGCGCGTGTTGTCGCGCGCCTGGCAGATGCTGCTCAAGGGCATTTCCGAAGTGCAGGCCTCGGGACGCCCGGTGGCTGCTGCGGAAATGGTGCTGGTGCGTATTGCCTATGCCGCCGATCTGCCGACACCGGACGAAGTGGTGCGCTCGCTCAGCGAGAGCGGCGGTGCGGCTCCAATGCGCCCGCAAGGCAATGGCGGCACCGTGCAGGCGCAGAGCTACGCGCCGCGCTACGAGGCGCCGCGGGGTTCGCCGCGTTCCTCCGCGGCCGTGTCGCCGCGCCCAGCAGACGATCCGGTTGCCCGGCACGAGGAACCCACGGCGGCACCGACTTTGTCCATCGCGACGTTTGAGGAGCTGATCGCGCTTGCCGTCGATAAACGCGATATCACCGTCAAGATGGCGCTCGAACGCGACGTGCGCCTGGTGCGCTGCGAGGATGGTCAGCTCGAAATTGCGCTCGAGACGACCGCGCCGAAGACTTTTGTCCATGATCTCCAGCGCAAGCTGACCGGCTGGACCGGCAAGCGCTGGATTGTGGTCGTGTCGAAGGAACAGGGCGCCCCGACAATTCGCGCACAGGCCGAGGCCCAGCAGGCGGAGATCGAGCGCGGCGTGCAGAGCGACCCGCTGGTGCAGGCCGTTCTCAGCCGTTTCCCGGGCGCCAAGATCGTCGGCGTGACGCAGAATCCGGAGAGCGGCGAAGCCGCGCCGGATGTTTTGCCCGACAGCGAGGATCAGTGACATGGCGGATTTCTTGGGCCTGATGAAGCAGGCAGCGCAGCTGCAATCCAAGATGCAGGCGATGCAGGCCGAGCTCGAGCAGATCGAGGTCGAAGGCACCGCCGGCGGCGGCATGGTTACGGTCACCATCACCGCCAAGGGCGACCTCAAAGGCATCAAGATCGACGATTCTCTGATGAAGCCTTCGGAAAAAGAAATTCTCGAAGATCTCATGGTGGCCGCGCATGGCGACGCGCGCCGAAGGGCAGAAGCCGTCCTGCAGGAAAAGATGAAAGAAGTCACGGGCGGCCTGCCGCTGCCGCCTGGACTGAGCCTGGGCTGATATGCCTGCTGCCGTTGCCGGACCGGAAATTGAGCGCCTGATTCAGCTCCTGGCACGTTTGCCGGGTCTGGGGCCTCGCTCGGCGCGCCGTGCAGCGCTGTATCTTATCAAGAAACGTGAGCTCCTGATGGCTCCGCTCGCCGCCGCGCTGGAGACGGCGATGGAAAAAATCGAGATCTGCAAGATCTGCGGGAACATCGACACGCAGAACCCATGCACGGTTTGCACCGACACAAGGCGGGATCCCTCGATTATCGTTGTTGTCGCCGATGTTGCCGATCTCTGGGCACTCGAACGCGCCCACGCGGTCAACGGACGCTATCACGTGCTTGGCGGCACGCTCTCGCCGCTCGACGGTGTCGGACCGCAGGATCTTACGATCGACTCGCTGATTTCCCGCGCGCATGAGACGCCAGTGAAAGAGGTGATCCTTGCGCTCAATGCCACGGTCGACGGCCAGACGACCGCACATTACATCACCGAACTATTGCAGGACGCGAATGTGAAGGTCACGCGCCTGGCTCATGGCGTGCCTGTTGGCGGCGAGCTCGATTATCTCGACGAGGGCACGCTCGCCGCGGCCATCAAGCAGCGCACGCTATTCTAGGATCTTTTCGGCTCAAGCGTCTTGAAATGTCCGTGCCGCTGCAGCCAGGCCAGCAACAACAGGCTTGGAATGCCCGCCAGCATGCAGATCACGAAAAACCATACCCAGCCAGTCGACTGAGCGATAAAGCCCGCGCCTGAAGAGAGATAAGTCCGCCCCACGGCAGCCAGCGCGGTCAGCAGGGCGTATTGCGTCGCCGTGTGCAACGGATTGCGGCAGAGGGCTGAAAGGTAGGCCACGAACATCACGGTGCCGATGGCGCTGGTGAAGTTCTCGGCAATGATGGCGACGGCAAGCATCGTGGTGTTGGTCCCCACCAGCGCCAACGCGCTGAATGAGAGATTGGCGACCGCCTGCAGAATGCCGCCGATCCAGAGGCTCGGGGCAAGCGGCAAGGCACGCGCGATGAACCCGCCGGCAAAGCCGCCCAACAGCAGCGCGGCGAGCCCGACACCTTTCACGATCGCCGCGTATTCGTTGCGGGAGAAACCGAGATCGATGACGAATGGCGCGGTCATTGCTCCCGACAGCGCGTCGGTGAATTTAAAAAGCACCACGAACGCCAGCATCACGAAGGCGAGTTCATAGCTGAGGAAATCCTTGAAGGCCCCGACCGCTGCCTCGGCCACACGCTTGAAGGGTTTCTCGCGCGCGTGTGCGGCCTCGGCCGCCGCCGAGCGTTCCGGTTCGGTGGCCACCAGCGCGGTAACGATGCCGATCACGACAAGGCCCGCCATCGCGACATAGCCCCAGCGCCACGCGGATTGTTTGTCGAAACCGGAGGCTTCGATCGCGCTGACCAGGAACAGCGCTCCGGCCGTGGAGATCAGCATGCCGATACGATATGCGGCGACGTAAGAAGCCATGCCGGCGGCCTGCTCGTTGTCCGGAAGGCTTTCCACGCGAAAGGCATCGACCACGATGTCCTGCGTCGCCGAGGCTGTTGCGACAAGCAGCGCGCCGAATGCAACAAGTGCAGGTGAGGCGACGGGATTGCAAAAACCAAGAAATACGATCGTAGCCATCAGCAGGATTTGCGTGAACACCAGCCAGCCGCGGCGGCGGCCGAGCAGGCGCGACAAAATCGGCACATCGAGTGCGTCGGTCAGCGGCGCCCAAAGAAATTTTACCGTGTAGGGCGTGCCGACCAGCGCGAACAACCCGATGGTGGCAAGATTGACACCGGACTCGCGCATCCATACGAGCAGCGTCGCGCCGGACAGGGCCAATGGCAGGCCCGACGAAAACCCGAGGAACATGACGATAAGTACGCGCGGCTTTAGATAGACCGCGATCGCTTCCAACCACGACGGCTGTGTCCGCGCGTCGGGTGAGGTTGTCATGTGCTATTCGCCGGCCTCGAGCCGCACACCGGGACCGGGGAGAATGTCGGCGCTCGGCGGAGCATCGCCGAACTCGACGTCCCTGATCCTCTCGCTGCGGTTCACGATCTTGTCCGCCGATGTCACGATCTGTTTGATATCGGTACCGGCCTGGCCAAAATGTTTGTCCAGGTTCTCGACCCGGTCTCGCAGTCGGTTGACGTCCGCCGCCAGCAGGCCGACCTCGACAAGAATTTTGCCGGCCGCCTCGCGCATTCGGGCATCCCTGCGGATCTGCTGGATCACCTGAATGGCGAGCATCAGCAGCGATGGCGAAACGATGATCACCTTGGAACGATAGGCCCTCTGGAAAATATCGTCGAAGCTGTCGTACAGCTCGGCGTAGATCGATTCCGACGGCACAAACATCAACGCCATGTCCTGCGTCTCGCCCGGGATCAGATATTTGTCGGCGATGTCGCCAACGTGCTTTGCGATGTCCGTGCGCACGCGCGCAACCGCAATTTTTCGATCGTCGTCACTTTTTGCTTCGCGAAACGCAGTCACCGCTTCGAGCGGAAATTTTGCGTCAATGACCAATGGCGGCCCGTCGGGCAGGTGCACGACGCAATCGGGCCGGGCCTTGTTGGTGAGTGTCGCCTGAAATTCGTAGCAGTCTTTCGGCAGGCCATCCTGAATGATCATCTCCATTCGCGCCTGCCCGAAGGCGCCGCGCGACTGCTTGTTGGCAAGCACGCTCTGCAGGCTCGTCACTTGGGAGGCGAGGTCGGTGATGTTCTTTTGTGCATTGTCGATGAGCGCGAGCCGCGCGTGCAGTTGCTGTAGATGATCCGCAGTGTCTTTGGTTGACGTGCGCATCGATTCGCCCAGCCGATGCGTGACCGCGTCGAGCCGCTCGTGCACCATGTGTTGCAGTTGCGATTGTGCCCTGGCGAGCAGTTCGCCCATGGTCTGGACGCGCGCGTTGAGTTCGGCCATCCGCTGCTCGGCGACCGGATCGTGAATCGGCTTCCGCGGCCAGGCCAGCATCACAATGACAATAATGACGCCAAGGGCGACGACTGCCCCGATGCCCAGGGTCAGGGCCGGGGCATGGGCCAGCATCGAATTGGCGAGGGTCTGCAGATCGGACATCCGGCGCTTTTACCGTGATTCGCCCGCCGCGCGAACGAAGAGCGAACGGTAGGGCGATAATGTCGTTGTCTCAAGGGGAAAGGTCGCATTGACCCCGGTTTCCCAACCCCTTACATCGGCCGCCATGACTGTTCGCGACATTCTGGTTATCCCCGACAAGCGGCTGCGGCTTAAATCCGAGGCTGTTCAGGCCGTCGACAAGCCCCTGCGGAAGCTCATCGAGGACATGTTCGAAACAATGTACGCCGCGCCCGGTATCGGGCTCGCGGCGATCCAGATCGGCGTGCCGAAACGCGTGGTCACCATGGACCTCGCCAAAAAGGACGATCCGAAACAGCCTCAGGTCTTCATCAATCCGGAGGTCGTGTGGTCCTCCGACGAGAAGGCGGTCTATGAGGAGGGCTGCCTGTCGATCCCCGAGTACTATGAGGAGGTCGAGCGGCCGAAGTCGGTGAAAGTGAAATTCCTCGATCTCGACCTGAAGCCGCAGGAGATCGAGGCGAGCGGCTTGTTGGCGACCTGCCTGCAGCACGAGATCGACCACATCAACGGCGTGCTTTTCATCGACCATATTTCCAAGCTCAAGCGCGATATGGTGATGAAGAAATTCAAAAAGGCGGCCAAGAAGACCGAAGGCGCCAAGCCGCTGGCGGAGGACACGGAGCCTTCGCATCATATCGGCTGACGTCGCCGCGCCGGCGCACTAGAGGTTTGCCTGAATGCGCCTGATCTTCATGGGCACGCCCGATTTCGCGGTGCCGACGCTGGTCGAACTCGCCGCGCGCGGACACGACATCGCCGCCGTCTATACGCGTGCGCCAAAGCCGGGCGGCCGCGGCCTCGACTTGAAGTCGACACCTGTCGAGCGTGAAGCGCGGCGGCTCTCGCTGCCGGTGCACACGCCGAAGACGTTGAAAGACGAAAAGGCGCAGCAAGACCTGCGCGCGCTCGATATCGATGCGGCGGTCGTGGTTGCCTATGGCCTGATGCTGCCGAAGGCGGTTCTCGATGCGCCGCGCCTCGGCTGCTTCAACGTGCACGCGTCGTTGCTGCCGCGCTGGCGCGGCGCCGCGCCCATCAACCGCGCGATCATGTCCGGCGATGCCGAAAGCGGCGTCACCATCATGAAGATGGACGAAGGCCTCGATACCGGCGCCATGGCAATGGCCGAGCGCATGCCGATCGGTGCCGACATGAGCGCGGGCGAGCTTCACGATGCCTTGTCGCGCCTCGGCGCCGATCTGATGCCCCGGGTGCTGGCGGCGGTGGAGCGCGAGTCGCTTCGGCTGACGCCGCAACCGTCGACGGGCGTTACGTACGCGGAAAAGATTGCCAATACCGAGAGGCGCATTGACTGGTCGAAGCCATGGAGCCAAGTGCACGATCACATTCGAGGCCTGTCGCCTTTTCCCGGTGCGTGGTTCGAGCTTGGTGGCGTGCGCGTGAAGGCTTTGCGCTCGACGAAAGGTGCAGGCTCGGGTGCGCCAGGCGCCGCGCTTGACGACAGGCTGACGATCGCCTGTGCGGATGGTGCCGTGCGACTCACCCATGTCCAGCGCTCCGGCAAGCAGCCGATGGCCGCGGAGGAATTCCTGCGCGGAACGCCGGTGAAAGCCGGCACGCGGGTCAGTTGAAATGCCGCGCTACAAGCTCATTGTTGAATATGACGGGCGGCCCTTCGCCGGCTGGCAGATCCAGGCCGACCAGCTGACCGTACAAGGCGTGCTGACCGCGGCTATTGAATCTTTGTCGGGCGAAAAAATCTTGGTGCAGGGTGCCGGGCGCACCGACACCGGCGTTCATGCGCAGGCGCAGGTTGCGCATGTCGATCTCGCCAAAGCGTGGGACACCGATACGGTGCGCGATGCACTCAATTCCCATTTGCGTCCGCATCCAATCGCCATTCTCTCCGCCGAAGTTGTGGCCGACGATTTCAGCGCCCGCACCTCGGCGATCAAACGCCATTACCTCTATCGCATCGTCAATCGTCG
>DASRAF010000245.1:0-2529 GCA_035638295.1 Pseudolabrys sp. | reverse complement strand
GCACCGAGATGGTCACAATGACCATGCGCGAAGCGCTGCGCGACGCGATGGCCGAGGAGATGCGTCGCGACAAGGATGTTTTCGTGATGGGCGAGGAGGTCGCCGAATATCAGGGTGCGTACAAAGTCACGCAGGGCCTGTTGCAGGAATTCGGCGCCAAGCGCGTGATCGACACGCCGATCACCGAGCACGGATTTGCCGGCCTGGGGATCGGCGCGGCGCTCGCCGGCTTGAAGCCCGTCGTCGAATTCATGACGTTCAATTTCGCCATGCAGGCGATTGACCAGGTGATCAATTCCGCTGCCAAGACCTTGTACATGTCGGGCGGCCAGATGGGCTGCCAGATTGTGTTCCGCGGTCCGAATGGAGCCGCTGCACGCGTCGCGGCGCAGCACAGTCAAGACTATTCTGCGTGGTACTCCCACGTTCCCGGCCTGAAGGTCATTGCCCCGTCCACCGCCGCCGATGCCAAGGGTTTGCTGAAGGCCGCGATCCGCGATCTCAACCCGGTGATTTTCCTCGAAAACGAAATTCTGTACGGCCACTCCTCGCCGGTGCCGAAGCTTGATGACTTTGTGCTCCCGATCGGCAAGGCCAAGATCGTGCGGCCTGGCAACGACGTGACGATCGTCTCCTGGTCGATGGGCATGACCTATGCGCTCAAAGCCGCCGACGAATTGGCCGGCGAAGGGATCGATGCCGAAGTGATCGACCTGCGCACGATCAAGCCGATGGATACCGAAACCATCGTGACCTCGGTTCAGAAGACCGCGCGGCTGGTGACCGTGGAGGAGGGCTGGCAACAAAGCGGCGTGGGCGCTGAGATCGCAGCGCGCGTCATGGAGAAGGCTTTCGATTATCTCGACGCGCCCGTCGCGCGCGTGTCGGGGAAAGACGTGCCGATGCCTTATGCCGCCAATCTCGAAAAGTTGGCACTCCCGTCCGTCGCCGATGTCGTCGAGGCGGCCAAGGCCGTTTGCTACCGGTAGGCCGCGCAATGCCCACCAACATCCTCATGCCGGCGCTGTCGCCCACGATGGAGAAGGGCAATCTGACCAAATGGCTCAAGAAGGAAGGCGACAAGGTCAAGTCGGGCGACGTTATTGCGGAGATCGAGACCGACAAGGCGACCATGGAATATGAGGCCGTCGATGACGGCACACTCGCAAAGATCGTCGTGCCTGAGGGCACACAGGATGTGGCGGTGAATTCCGTCATTGCCGTCCTGGCAAACGAAGGCGAAGACGTGAAGGCAGCAGCGAGTGCCGGCATAAAGGCACCGCCCCCCAAGAAGGAAGAAACGAAAAAGCCGGACGCCAAACAAGCGACCCCGGCCGGCGAAACCAGACCTGCGCCGACAGCTCAAAGCCAGCCAAGCCCCGTTCAGAAAGCCGATAGCACTCGGCCCGCCGGCGCCAACCGTATTTTCTCGTCGCCTTTGGCGCGTCGACTGGCAAAGGAATCCAACATCGACCTCAACCGTGTGCAGGGCTCGGGCCCACACGGTCGCATCATTGCGCGTGACATCGAGCAAGCAAAATCCGGCAAGGGATTGCGCGCGCCGAGCGCGGCCCCGGCGGGCGCCGGGCTCATCGCGCCGACGATGTCGGATGCGCAGATCCGCTCGCTCTACGAAGAAAGTTCGTACGAACTGATTCCGCATGACGGCATGCGGCGCACCATCGCGCAGCGGCTGACGGCATCGGTGCAGACCATTCCGCATTTCTACGAGACGATGGACTGCGATATCGGCCGCCTGATGGCTGCGCGCGAGGAAATCAACGCTTCCGCTCCCAAGAGCAAGGACGGCAAGCCAGCCTACAAGCTTTCGGTCAATGATTTCGTTATCAAGGCGCTTGCACTCGCGCTGCAGCGCATACCGGATGCCAATGTGAGCTGGTCCGAAGCTGGCCTGCTCAAGCACAAGCATTCGGACATCGGCGTCGCCGTTGCGTTGCCCGGCGGGCTCATCACCCCGATTGTGCGCAATGCCGAAAGCAAGTCTCTATCGACGATCTCCAATGAAATGCGTGATCTGGCTTCGCGCGCGCGTGACCGCAAGCTCAAGCCTCACGAGTACCAGGGCGGTACGTCGTCGGTTTCCAATCTCGGCATGTACGGCATCAAGGATTTCACCGCCCTGATCAATCCGCCGCAATCGACCATCTTGGCGGTCGGTACCGGTGAGGAACGCGCAGTTGTGCGCAATGGCAAGATCGAAGCAGCGACCATCATGAGCGTGACGCTGTCCTGCGACCACCGTGCGCTCGATGGCGCGCTCGGCGCCGAACTCATAAGCGCATTCAAAACCCTGATCGAGAACCCGGTGATGATGGTGGTTTGATGCCGCTGATCCGCATCGACCTGCGAAAGGGCAAGTCAGCCGCCTATAAGAAGGCTATCGGTGACGCTATCTATCGCGCCATGCGCGAGACCTTCGTCGTGCCGGACGAGGATCGCTTCATGGTCGTAACCGAGCACGACGACGATGGCTTTTTCTACAGCAAGACGTATTTGAACATCGAACGC
>DASRAF010000244.1:0-2068 GCA_035638295.1 Pseudolabrys sp. | reverse complement strand
GACACCTTGCTTGAATTCAATCCAGACCAATTGAAGGCGTTCGGTCGGTGTAAATGCCTTTTGAAATTCGCGCGGCAAGGCCGACGCCACCGTGCCGATCCTTGCAATCGTTCCAGGCAGCGCACCAGCCCCCGCATCGATCGATACCGGTTGACCGACGTCCAATTTGTACCAGCGCCCAACCGGAACCCAAGCGATGACAAACCGATGGTCGCCCACGAACTCCAACAGCGCATCGCCCGCGCGCACCACCGCGCCACGATGGGCCAACACTGTACTGACGGTGCCGGCGATGGGCGCATGCAACCGTCCTTGATCGTACAAATCGAGTAGATCGGACAGCGCCAGATCGGCTTGCTCGGCGGCGACCGTCAGCATTTTCATTTGGTCGGTGAGCGCGCGTTTCTCCGCGCGCAATGCTTCCGCATCCTTCTGACCTTGGTAGGCCTGCTCCGCGGCGGCCGTGCGGGTAAGCGCCGGGAGCAATCCCTTCTTGTAGCTTTCGTCGAGCTGGTTCTTGCTTTCGAGGGCGACCGCCTCGCGATGTTCGGCCGCAGCCAATGTGGCAGCGACCACTTCCCTTCGAACGTCCATGTCCGCCAAACGAGCGGCGCGTGCCGCTGCTTCGGAACTCAGCCTCGCGCGCGCCTCGGCGATCTGCTGCGAAGCTATCTGTACGACCACCTGCCCCGCGGCGACTCGATCGCCTTCCTTCACCAGAACGTCGCGGACGGTCACGTTGTATTCGGCGGCGACGACGGCCGGTTGCCCGAGGATCAAACCCTCCCCTCGCAGATAGACGTTCCCGCCGAAGAAAACGTCAAACATCCAGACCCCGAACGCGATGAGCGCCAGAAGGTAGCTCCATTTGATCGCTACGCGCTTCATGACAGTCCCCCCTTACGGCAGTCTCCACCTTTGTTGCTCTGGAATGAAATTGTCACGACGCGAATAGACGAAGATGAGCTCGCCAACGAGTGCCGCTATTCTGACGGGACGCATGACGAGGTTTTGCATCAGCGTATAGAGGGGCACATACGGGAAAAGTCTGAGCGGCACGCGCGCCAGAATGCATACAAGAACGTCCAAGGCTACCAGCCCGAGGAAAATTGCACCTAACAGCGTGAAGGCAAATTCTCCGATCTGGCTCCACAACCAAACGCAATAAATCGGAAATACAAGCGGCAGGACGATTGAAAAACAGATGATGTCCAAGATCACTAACGCTTCGGTCAAGCGAAAATCGGGTGATAGCGGACTGATGTTTCCAATATATCTTCTGCACCAGATCGTGATTAAACCGGCGTCCCATCGCAGCCGTTGCAAGGTCAATCCGGTTACTGTCTCCGGAACCTTCGTTTTACCGACGACGCTGCGTCTTCGGCAACCTCCATGTCGAATCCGCCGACTTGTAGCAGGGCAGAACGCCGAAAAGCCCCGCACGCTCCAGACACATTCGGCATCAAATCGAGTGCATCGCTGACTTGGCGACCCATTGAAATCGCGATTGCATATTCAATAGCTTGAAAGCGGGTCGTCAGACTCGCGCTTTCATTTCCGACCTTGAGGTCGCAACACACTCCCCCCACCTGCGGATCGGCAAAATACGCGAGCGTCGCATCGACGGCGCCGGGCTCAAGAATCGTGTCGGCATCGATAATGAATACGATCTCGCCGACGCAGTTCGCCAATGCCATGTTGATGGCGGTGACCTTGCTGCTTCTGATGGGAAGCCGAATCGCGTGGTGAACCAGCCCCTCGCATCGCAATTGCTCGACGACGGTCCACATGCGATCCGTCGATCCGTCGTCCACGACGATGACTTGATCCACGTCAAGCGACTCGACGCAGGCCCGTATAGTGTCGGCTTCGTTGTGGCCGGCCACAATCGCGCTGGTCGCAAATTCAGCGGGCGGAAGATCCTTTCTTTCAAAAATGGCAATCACCGCGAGGCTGATCACGTATCGCGGTAGGTCGAATAACAACGTGAACCAAAATAGGAGAGCCAGTGACGCTGGATCGAGCGAGAGCAGCAGATAAAGCGAGTTCATGTCCCCCCGGCCCGCGT
>DASRAF010000243.1:0-6426 GCA_035638295.1 Pseudolabrys sp. | reverse complement strand
AAGCGGACCATATCCTGGGCAGTAATCTTCATGCTGGTCGCTGCCTCCTGCGCCTTGGCCGTATCACGCCACAGAATGGATGCCGCCCCTTCGGGTGAGATGACGCTGTAGATGGCGTGCTCCAGCATCAGGACGCGGTTAGCCGTGGCAATGGCGATTGCACCACCGGAGCCACCTTCGCCCAAGATAACTGCAACGTTCGGGACACCGAGGGAAAGGCAGGTTTCGGTCGAGCGCGCAATCGCTTCAGCCTGGCCGCGCTCTTCCGCACCGATGCCGGGATAGGCGCCGGCGGTGTCCACCAGCGAAATCACCGGGATGCCAAAGCGGTCTGCCATTTCCATCAACCGGACTGCCTTCCGATAACCCTCCGGACGTGCCATTCCGAAATTATGTTTGAGGCGGCTCTCTGTGTCAGAGCCTTTTTCATGGCCGATGACGCAGACGCTTTCCCCGCGGAAACGGCCGAACCCACCGACAATCGCCGCGTCGTCGCCGAATTTGCGGTCGCCGGCGAGCGGAATGAAATTCTCGATCAGCCCGGCGATGTAATCGAGACAATGGGGTCGTTGCGGATGTCGAGCGACCTGGGTCTTTTGCCAAGGCGTGAGTTCGGCATAGAGCTCCTTCAGCGCAGCCGCGGCTTTCGACTCCAGCCGACCGATCTCTTCGCCGATAGCGACCGCATCGCCCGTCTCGCCCATGGCGCGCAATTCTTCGACTTTGGCCTCGAGTTCAGCCACGGGCTTTTCGAAGTCGAGGTAACTGCGCATTGGGTCCGTGCAAAAGGTGTGCTTTTTCTAAGCGAAATGACGCGGCCGGAGCCCTTTAGTCAAGCAAACGGGTTAATTTGGCTTTTACCTATGTTTTTGGCCAGTCTCGGCCAAAGGGTGCAGGTCGCGCACCAGTGACTTGAGCCGTTCTTCCAGCACGTGAGTGTAGATTTGTGTTGTCGAAATATCCGAGTGCCCAAGCAGCGTCTGCACCACCCGCAGATCGGCGCCATTGTGCAGAAGATGACTGGCGAATGCGTGCCGCAGTACATGCGGGCTCAGGCGATCGGCTCGGATACCGCATGCTTGCCCGAGTGCCTTGAGCTCGCGCGCAAAGTGCTGCCGGGTGAGGTGACCCTGGGCACCGAAGGACGGAAACAGCCATTTCGATTTGGCGTCGTGCTCGGATGTCGCGCGAAGCTCCAGATAGTCGGACATCGCGCGTTTGGCCGCCGCATTGAGAGGCACGAGCCGTTCCTTACCTCCCTTGCCGCGCACAACCAGCATGCGCTGGTCGCGTCGCGCCGCAGACGCCGGCAGTGTCACAAGTTCTGATACACGCAAGCCGGTGGCATAGACGACTTCCAGAAGACATAGCAGACGCATGGCCCGCAAGCGTTGCGCAAGCGGCTGCTTGGCGTCCTCGCTGTTTGCCTGCGCTCTTTTCAGAAGGGTTTCGACATCGGCGATCGAAAGCACCTTGGGCAACGGTCGTCCGCGTTTCGGCCCCTCAAGAACTGCGGCGGGATCGTCGCTGCGTCGTCCTTCCGCATACAAAAATCGGTAGAACTGCCGGACCGCCGACAGGCGACGCGCAAGCGATGACGCCTTGAAGCCACGCTCGGACAGGCTGGCGATAAAGTCGCGCAGATCGTCGGTCGTCGCACTGGCCATCGTGTGACTTGATGCGCGAATGTGCGCCGAGAGATCTTGTAGGTCGTTGCGGTAGGCGGCAAGCGTGTTTGCGCCGGCGCCGCGTTCGGCTGCGAGCATGTCGAGAAACAATTCGACCAGCGCTTCATCGGATGATCGTCGCCGGCGGGTCATCGCCACGCTTGTGTCCGGCGTCAGTGGTTCTTGAGAAACTTGTCGGGCGGAATTGTCACTATGATCTCGCGCGGCTGATATTTGACAAAGTTGGCAAGCGAAAACACCGCGCCGTAACCGAGCCCGACAAGCAAGCCAAGGAAAATCAGAAATCTAAACAGACTCGGCATGATCAAACCCGGCAAGTGTCCGTGCACCAGCGCCTAGCGATTTTAGGCGAGTTACGACCACGTTCCCTAACCGCTGGCAAGACTGCCCTCGCGGTTGGCATGATTGCTGGTATATGGAACCGTGGATTCGTCCTGGAACTATAGCATGGTTAACGGCGCCGTCCAAAAACCGGCGGAAAATGGTCGGGAATCCGCGGTCGTCCGCGCGCTCGGCAACCGCTCGATCGTGCTCGTCGGTATGATGGGCGCCGGCAAGTCGTCAATTGGCCGACGACTCGCCGCCCGACTTGGTATTCCGTTCATCGATGCCGATGCCGAAATTGAGAGTGCGGCCGGGATGACTATTCCAGAAATTTTCGACAAGCACGGCGAACCGTATTTTCGCGCGGGCGAAGCGCGGGTGATCGCAAGACTGCTCGACAACGGCCCGCAGGTATTGGCAACGGGTGGCGGTTCCCTGATGGACTCTCAGACACGTGCGCTGATCGGGGAAAAAGGCGTCTCGATATGGCTGAAGGCGGATATCGATGTTCTGCTCAAGCGAACCAAACGTCGCAACGACCGCCCGTTGGCAGAGAAAATCAAAGACCTGTTGCCGATACGCGAGCCTCTCTATGCTCAGGCGGACATTGTTGTTCAATCGCGCGATGAACCGCACGACACAATTGTCGATGAAATCATGATGCAGTTGCCGAGGCGTCTTGGTGTTGGCGTGGAGAAACCATCGTGACTGCACCGCTACGTCAAACAGAGCCAAACGTCGTGAAAGTCGCGCTCGAGGTGCGCGGCTATGACATTTTAATTGGTCGTGGGCTGCTTGCGGGCCTGGGACAGCGCATCAACGCGTTGCGGTCCGGTGCGCGATGCGCAATCGTAACTGACGAGACGGTTGGGAAGATTCATCTCGCTGCCGCCGAGGCGGCGCTGAAGTCGTCCGGAATTGACAGTGCACGCATCATTGTGCCGGCCGGCGAGAATTCAAAAAACTACGCGACCTTCGAAAAGGTCTGCGAGGCAATCATTGCCGCTCGTCTCGAACGCAATGACCTCGTCGTAGCGCTTGGCGGAGGTGTGGTCGGCGATCTTGCCGGTTTCGCTGCGTCTTGCGTGCGTCGCGGCCTCGACTTTGTACAAGTACCGACGACGCTTCTTGCGCAGGTCGATTCCTCGGTCGGCGGCAAGACCGGAATCAATTCGCGTCAGGGAAAGAATTTGATCGGCGCGTTTCATCAACCGGTCATGGTGATCGCCGACACCGGCTTGCTCGACACATTGTCAAAGCGGGAATTTCGCGCAGGCTATGCCGAGATTGCCAAATTCGGGTTGCTTGGTGACGGTGCGTTCTTTACCTGGCTTGAGAAGAATTACGAGGACGTGTTTGCAGGCGGTCCGGCGCGTGAGCACGCAATTGCGGTCTGTTGTCGTGGAAAGGCCGGCATCGTCGCGCGCGATGAGCGTGAAACAGGCGAGCGTGCTCTGCTCAACCTCGGCCATACATTCGGCCACGCGCTGGAGGCCGGTTGCGGTTATTCCGACCGGCTGCTGCACGGGGAAGCAGTTGCGTTGGGCATCGTGCTGGCATTCGAATTTTCCGCGCGCGAAGGCCTGGTTGCGGCTTCCGACGTCAGGCGCGTCATTGCGCATCTTGCGGCGGCTGGTCTGCCCACACAAATGAAGGATGTGCCCGGCGGTGTTCCGGGCGTTGACGTCTTGATGGATTTGATCAGCCAGGACAAGAAAGTAAGGCGCGGAACGCTCACTTTTATATTGGCGCGCCGTATCGGCGAGGCGTTCATCGAAAATGAAGTCGATGCCGCCGAGGTCCAGGCCTTTCTCACCGAAAAACTTGCAAATGCATGATCCCGAGAGATGGGACCGGATGCCACATAAGATCATGCGCAAGAAAATAGTCCGATGACCGCTTCCGATTGGCTGTCACTCGTTGTCGTCCTGCTCTGCCTGCTGATTTCGGCATTCTTTGCCGGCAGCGAAACGGGGTTGACCGCGTCCTCGCGCGCGAGGATGACGCGGTTGGAGAAGCAGGGGAACCGGCGCGCCGCCATCGTCAATCGCTTGCTGTCGCAACGCGAGCGACTGATCGGCGGGCTGATGCTCGGAAACAACCTCGTCAATATCGCCGCATCGGCACTCACGACCGGAGTGCTGCTGGCATGGTTCGGGACGGCGGGGGTTGCCTACGCCACGCTGATCATGACCGTTGTGGTCGTTGTGTTCTCAGAGATCCTGCCGAAGACGGCCGCATTTAACGCGCCGGATCGCACGGCGCTCATGGTGGCGAGGCCGATGTCTTTCGTCATCAAGGTGCTCGGGCCGGCCTTGATGGCGATCGAAGCGCTGGTGCGGCGGCTGCTTAAGCTCGTTGGCATGAATGTGGGCAAGGACCAGGCGGTCCTTTCGGCGCACGAAGAATTGCGCGGCGCGGTAGATCTGCTTCATCGCGAAGGCGGTGTTGAAGCGTCTGACCGAGATATGTTCGGCGGTGTGCTGGATCTGCGTGAACTCGCCTTGTCCGATGTAATGATCCACCGCACCAACATGATCACGCTCAATGCCGACGACTCGCCGGAAGATGTGGTCAATGCCGTCATTGCCTCGCCGGTTACGCGAATTCCGCTGTGGCGCGAAAATCCGGAAAATATTGTCGGCATCCTGCATGTGAAGGATCTGTTGCGCGCATTGCATGCAGTCGAGGGCGATGCCGCCAAAGTCGACATCGCCTCGCTGATGACGCCACCTTGGTTCGTGCCGGACACGCGGTCGGTCTCCGAACAGCTCAAAGCGTTTCGTCGTCGCAAAACTCCCTTCGCCCTTGTCGTGGACGAGTACGGCGAAGTCGAAGGCTTGGTGACGCTGGAGGATATTCTTGAGGAGATTGTCGGTGACATCACCGATGAGCACGATGTCGCGATGCCGGGTGTCCGGCGTCAACCCGACGGATCAGTCAACGTCGATGGCGCTGTACCGATCCGGGATCTCAATCGCGTCATGGACTGGAATTTGCCGGACGAGGAGGCGACGACGATCGCTGGACTTGTGATCCATGAGGCGCGTTCGATTCCCGAAGTGGGCCAGAGCTTCACGTTCCATGGATTTCGTTTCAGGGTGCTGCGTCGTGCACGCAATCGCATCACGGCATTGCGCATACAACCCCTGCCACGTGCGCAGGCAATCAAGGCGTGAGTTTAGACTCCGCCTTCTCCCGGCGCGGTCGCGTGGATGGCAAGTGCATGAATGCCGCCCGCGAGTTCGGTTGCGAGCAATTGATTTATCATGCGGTGGCGTTCCAGCCGGGTCTTTCCTTTGAAGGCATCAGACACAATATAAACCCGGAAGTGTGTCTGTCCGCCCGGCCGGTGTCCGGCATGGCCCTCATGTTGGTGTGATTCGTCCAGAACCTTGAGGCTTTGCGGCTCGAAAGCCTCGGTCAACTTCTTCGTGATCAGATCGACGGTTCGCATGCTGGCCCCGCTTAGGGTAAGAGCAGGCTGCCGGTCAATGGTTCGCCGGTTGTTGCGAGGAAGTCTTGAAGGCGTCACCGGTAAAAGCGCATAATGTTCGGTCATGAAATTCGACTCACCCTTATTTGACCGTATCCGCGTCAAACCGGAGAAGGACCGCCGCCCAAAAACCGGCGGTCCCAACTGCGAATGGCACGGCTGCAAGGACAAAGCGACGCACCGTGCGCCGATGGGACGCGGGCGCGAGAAGGACTATTGGCGTTTTTGCCTCGATCACGTGCGCGAATACAACCAGGCCTACAATTTTTTCGCCGGAATGAGCGATGCGGCGGTGATGGCCTACCAGAAGGATGCCCTTACGGGACATCGTCCGACCTGGAAGATGGGAACCGGCAAGGGAACGGTTCGACCGGATGTGCGTGCTTTTGGCAGCCACGCTGATCCGTTCGAGTTGTTTGGCGAAGGATTGCGCGCGGAACAGAAGGCGCGCGCCGAAACTCGACCGATCCGCAACGCCGAGCGGAAAGCCCTGGACACGCTCGGGCTGGAGGTCGGAGCCACTTCGCAGCAGGTGAAAATGCGCTTCAAGGAACTGGTGAAGCGGCATCATCCGGATGCCAATGGCGGCGACCGCTCAACCGAGGACCGGCTGGTGGAAATCATCCAGTCCTACAACTACCTCAAATCGGTCGGGTTCGGCTGACTTCGGACTCCGGTACGAAACAACCCAGCCCCGCCTTTCGCACAGGGCTGATCATGCCTATCTCATTGAAATAATTGATGGTGCTATTGGACCTAGCGGGTTTTTTGCCGCGCTTGGCTCTGCTAAGTTGCGCCCGCCATCAGCCGGACCGTATGAGTCGGACCGCATAGGGGCTTCGGTGTTCCGAAGCCACGGAGGATCAATGACCGCTGCAGTGCAAGAAGTCGCCGGGACGCCTGACATGAAAGTGTCGG
>DASRAF010000242.1:0-6405 GCA_035638295.1 Pseudolabrys sp. | reverse complement strand
AACTGTGCTACCCTCCTGGACATGTTGAAACGCGAGACCTTCCCGGTCGCCGATATCTACGTGCCGACAGCGCGGCGTAAAACGCTCGACTTGAAGCGCGTCGATGCGATCGCACACAGCATGCTCACTGTTGGCCAGCAGACGCCGATCCTGGTGCGCGAGGACGGCGCGCGCTTCGTACTGGTCGAGGGCCTGCACCGGCTTGAGGCCGCCAAGGCGCTGGGCGAGGCCACCATCGTCGGTTATCGCGTCGATGCCCGGAAGCATTAGGCGACGATCGTCTAGAACCACTGCCGCTCGAAATGCCGATTGTAAAAAAATGACCGTCGTTGGCTATAAGGGATATCGGATAGAGGTCTGCCCTATAGGAAAGGGCTGGAGAGCATCTATCTTTTCGCCAGGCTCGATCTCGCCATGGCCAAATAGTCCGGTCAATCTTGAAAAAAGTAGCACGGAGGAGATTGTTGCCGAGGCTAAACGCATTATCGATGTGCGCCTCGGTCCGCGGCTTTTATAAAATCTTTCTGGACTAGGATCCAATCCCGTTAAGGCTTAAGCGTATTTGGCGTCGCAGAGACTAGGATGTGCCGAAATCGTCGTTGCTCGTTATTGCCTTTTGACTGCGCCACTTTGCTTGAGGTGGTCGCCAATAACCTTCGTCGCGGTCATCGCCGCGTGGTTTATGTTTGTGAAGCGGGCAAGCTCTCGGTTCAACCGTTCCCCTTCACTGCGCAGCGTGTCGCGCACGCCTTGTAGTTCAAGAATGACCCGATCGATTTCCTCTGTCGATGCGGCGGCAACGCGCAGGACCAGCGTCTTCAGATTTTCGGCGTCCGGGTCAACGGTCGCGTCTCCCTTGTTGTCGTTGCGGTATCGGGGAAGAGATAAGTTTTCGGTCACCGCCTCTTCGATATCGGCGAGCATTTCCCGGATGTTGTCGCGGCTCATAATTATTTCCTTCACTCGCAAGTCTGATCGATTCCACCCGTATTCTACGCCATGTGTGCCGTTTGCGTAACCCTCGCGGCAGACCACTAAACGCGTCAGTCGGGGACCGGCCAACCTTTTGTTTGAATAAACCGGCCACGCCTATCAGGGGCGCCGGGCCAAGCCCACACCTGCTCGCGGTTCCACGTAGTCTTACTACGCTAGCGAGCATTAGGTAGGATCTGGCAGATCCGTCGTTATGGCTGATCGCGGCGCAGCAGTCGTGTGCGGATACTCGTCATCGCCACCACGGGCAATGGCAACAACCAACAATTGCTTGTCGCCAAAAGACAAGACGGGGTTGGCTCCAAGACCATAGCGTTGCTGGATAAGCATCCGCGCAAGTGCCCGCCGGTGATCTGCCAGAAACCCGGTTTTATGGAGCAATGACGGTGGTCGGAAATGCCATTTTCATTCTTTGCATGTATTTTTTGCCCGCGCTTATCTCCGCCTTGCATTGGCATCATAACCAAAATGCCATTTTTCTAACCAATCTTTTCTTTGATTGGACGGTCATCGGGTGGGTCGCCGCGTTGATATGGTGCAGCACCACAAATCCAGTTGACCGCTATAAAGAGGGCGACGCCTAATACCCCGTCACGCGGGCTTGGATAGATGCAGCGCTTTTTGTTTGAGCTTCTCTACGAAAGCGAGAAACCGATGACGTTTGCCGCCATCCGCCGCGCGGCAGCAGGAGACGATTTTGTCTTCCGGTTAACCGTCGAGCGATCATTGCGCCGCGCCTTGAAGCGCATGGTCGATAGCGAAGTGATCGACGCCAATGGCGACAGTTACTGCATCCATCCAAGAATCTTAGCCGCAATGGCTGACAGGAGGGCGCTGCGAATAAAATAATAATGCGGCTTGCGCAAATGCTGGCGTCGCCGCCGCGTCGACAGACAAATCAATATGATCATCGAGGATTCGCGGGTTTATCAGTCATTAGCGCGAACCAACAAATCGTTGGCAGCAACTCACAAGACAAGACATCCACGCCTCATCTAAACAGTCTGCGAAGGAGACTGTCGATGATGGCTGCTCTTATCGTTATTAGCTTGTTGGCGTTAGCAGGCGCGTGTTTCCCGGGTTCGCCACCCTGCATCTCCAACTTGCGGCATCCTGCTCGCCGTTGAACGCCGAGCCTCGTGGAGAGCTAAATGTCCCCGGGCACATCGAACCGCAAAAGGATTTTCACCCCATCAGACGATGCGATGATCCGGGAGCAACGGGTCACAGGCAATGGCCTCAAGACACTGGAAACAATGCTGCGTACCAGCCGAGACACGCTCCTGCGACGGGCTGACGAACTTGGCGTTTCGCTGCTCGTCAGCAATGATCATGATCATGACGGAGCGATCGACACGCGGAGGCTCCGTCGCTGCGATGAGTTCGTCGGTCCGCTACTGGAACGGCTGAAGCAAGTGCATGGCGAGCGGAAGTAACGATCAATCCGCTCAGCAATAAACGGGCGTCGCTGTTCCGTTATTCCCCGAAAGCGGACATGCGCAGTGCAAACACTGATGTCGCTTTGGGCATAAGCAGACATTTCAGAGATGTCGCTACAGCTCTTTTGTCGATGGATTCTATCAGCGTGAATTCGGATTGGTGCAGTGGGCGCGATACGCGATCGCTGCCATTGAACCTGGATTACTACCGAGGATCAAAGCCTCATCCTCTTTCACGAGATACAGAAAAGGTAACTCGGCGGTGGCTTCACCAGATTTCTTTTTGCCTCTGACGTGGCCGCAGATGACCTCCAAGGGTTGACCGAATTTATCTTCTCTCGTGTCCCGTTTCATATCTAAGAATTCGGCAGATGCCGGGTTCTCCATTTTCGCCGCGACTGTGATCTTGGCTTTTTTCAGAACAGGATCGGGTGTCTCGGAGGGTTGACCATTTGCCAGTGCCTCGGTCTTCCCGCCGACTGTGGTCGTTGCGCCTTTCGGAACAGAATCGGGTGGCGCCGAAGGCGCAGGCGGCGGGACCTCGGATTCCATGATGGTCCGAGAATTTGGTTTTTCTTCCACCGGCCCGGCCGCGTTGGGTGGCCTGGCAGCTGCTGGTTTTGTCGCTATCGCAACCTTTTTAGCCTTCATCGCCGGCTCGGGCCTGAATGGTGCTCGCTTTGGTGCACTTGGTGTGGTGGCTGCAGAGGTGCACGTTTGCACCACCCCTCGCAGCGGCAAGGGGGAACAACCGATCAAAGCTGCACACAGAGCGCCAATGAGAAATGGTCTCATCAATTATTTCCACGCGGGCAAAATCCCGTTCCCCGCATTTCCCGAAGGTGATAACGAGGCGATGAAAATAAATGATGAAAATCGACGAGCGGTGTGGAGATGAGCAGTAACGCCGTCGCAATTGCTCAGTGTATGGTTAATTTTGCTCTATTTGGACGCGGCTGCGCTCGCGAATGCTGTTACACATGTCCGCTTTGGGTCAAAAGCGGACATTTCCGGTGCATAGCCATGCCTGCTTTACCCCCGAAAGCAACATCAAATGCGACAGATGGAATGTCTGCTACGGCCCAATAGCGGGCATCAGCTATATTCGATGCGCTCAACCATCCCGTTAAGACCGAACGGGTGCGATAGACCATTGCCCACCGGTTGCCTTGTGGTAGTTTGGAACCGTTGATCAGGGCAAGCGGGGGCTTTTCTGACATCGACGATCGACAGACCGCGAACGGCTCCAGTCATCTTGACTGCCGTTTCGACCGCATCTGCCACGTCATCTAAGTAATTGAACTTCCATCAGTGAGCCTGGAGTGTCGGAGAGCAAAAATGTTTGGAAATTCCAAAGACAATGCGGCAGATCCCAATCACGACTCGTCACCGGCGCAGCATTTCAAACGCTCCTCGACGGCACCGGCGCCGCAAGAAATGACTTCCTCCATCAGTTCCGGTCTTTCGATTGTCGGCAAGATAGTTGGTCAAGGAAAGGTCGCGATATTTGGGCACGTCGAGGGAGAAGTACACGCCTCGACGGTCCAGATAGGCGATGGCGCTCTAGTGGAGGGCGATATTGTTGCGGAGGAATTAACGATCGGCGGCCGCGTCAAGGGCACGATCCGGGCCAACCGCGTCAAGCTCAATAGCACCGCTGTGGTCGAGGGCGACATCTACCATCGGTCCCTGGCAATCGAGGAGAGCGGGCAATTCGAGGGAATGTCACGACGACAGGAGAATGTCATCGCTACGCCCTCACTCATCTCAGCGAAACCCTCGGCTCCGGCCATCAACGTCAACAAACAGGGCACGGACGGCGTCAATCAATCGCACCCGCTTGTCCCATCTGATGGATGAGTTTTCCGCGCTCATCCCTGCAAATGTGCCGGTCACCCCCGTCAAAAGACCGGCACATTTATTGTGATTGTTGGGCGCCATGTTGATCGGCCGCACCTAGAGACTTAGGGAAAAGATCGGCTGACATCTCGCAATACGACATGCGATCGCCGTGTCCCCTTTACCCCCCAAGAGCGGCCATGTGCGGTGCACTAGACCATGTCCGCCAAGGGCCAAAAGCGGACGTTGTTACGCAGAGAGGCCGGAAACCCTGACAGCTTTTGCGTCGCACTTTGCTAGTCAATTGAAAGTGGAGCGATCAGCAAAAGACCCAATCGGAAGCCCGCTGGTGCGCAAATCGGACTCCGCGAAAAGAATCCGTTGAAGAATTTTGATTCTAAATTGCCGCGAGCAACGATTCGTTAAGGAGTTGCATTCAGCCTAGCCACCGTGCGTGTGTGTTAGGAGTTTTCGCAAATGTCTATGAGGGACGAGTACCGTACGAGAGCTGCGGAATTTCAAGCCAGAGCGCTCTGTACGTCCGATGAGACGGCGCGGCATCACTTCAACACTATGGCAGATCATTATTTGCAACTGGCTGAATTAGAGAGGCAGATAGACTGTCTCCGCGATGTTACCCAAGAGGCGCAATTTAAGCACGCGTCCTAGGCTGTCAGAGCGGGCGTGGACAGCTCCCCCGCGCTGGCGAGCATCAAACAGAGAAATATCGTCCGGTGTGAGCCAGTTCACGCGCCACTTGCCAGACCGAGCGTAATTACTTGGTGCCGGCGACTTTCGTTGGAGGTCGCTCATGCGTAAAGCACTCTTTGTGGCCTTGGTTCTAGCTGGCGTCCTCACTGCCGCTATTGCTGCCCCACGCGGGCACATCGCGACGAAAGCCGCCTTCGATAACCATGTAATGGTTGACGGTTATGGACTATGATACTCGTTCTGGGAGGTGAGTACCTTGAAGTTGGTCGCGGAGTACATGCGCGACGTCATCCTGTTCGAGCAGATGGCAAGCCGAGAGACTAATCCGGAGCGGAAGGAAGCTTTGGAAAAGCAGGCTAAGGCTTTTCGCAAATTGGCAGACAAGCGAGCCAAGGAACTTGGCCTCGCTCCTTTGGAACCGCCACCGTTACTCTGAGTTTAGTTTGTTTTTATGCCCGACCCCATAAAATTTGCGGCTTAATGCCTGCTTATTGAGATAGGAAAACGCAGTTTAGCGCCGCGTTAATAAGGCCATTTGCGTGAATACGTTCCTGCAATATTTAACGCAAGATCAGACACTATTGGGGGTCACCTTCCAAAATTGGGTACCTTTTGTCACGGGACTTTTTATAGTCTGGATTGTTGGCCTAGCTGTCTGGTCACGCACTTAGGGCGGACCGCCTCATTATTGCCCCTGTTCTTGGGTTGCTCGCGCGTCAGTCGATCTTTCCGGACGATTGAGGGGAACCATGACTATAGTCGTCAACATCATGCTGCTGGCCCTGTCGCTCTGTAACGTTGGGGCGGGCGTGTATTTGGCCTATCAGGGCTGGATATTACCCTAACTGGCACGGCGGCCAACCACGCCCGCGCAAACGCCAGATCATCGGCTGGCAACATTCCATCTTGTACCGATGCTTTCCCCGCAGCATTACGAAGGTCCGAAAATAAGTCGCCACGTCAGCACTGCGGCGCGTTGTCCGAAGGCTTTGCCGCCATCGCCGGGTGACCCTGATCGGATGCACAAGCCATCTGCGCCCACGTTCCGGCAAGGTGGCAAGCCATTCCTCGATGGCCCCGATATTCTCATGTAATTCGAGCGCCACGTTGCGCACAGAGTTGTGCATAGTCGCAAAGCCGTTTTGTTTGCACCAAGCAGAAAATGCCCACGGACTCGAGCGGCCTGGAGACGCAAGCCGTCGAAGTGGAACGCGTGCTCAATCAACTGCAGAGGCAGATCGATCGCTATCGCACGCTGCCGCCGATCTGGTGCGTGAGCCAAGCCTCGCCGACCACTGAGTCTCTACTTGCGCTGCGGCCGCGGCGGCTCCGCCTGCGTCACGCATCTTGAAGCCGCAACGGTACCCTGTGCCACGCGCATCAAGCCCGGCTCAGGCGCCATCGCCCTGATTGCGATAATTCC
>DASRAF010000241.1:0-2772 GCA_035638295.1 Pseudolabrys sp. | reverse complement strand
CTTTCACGCCGGCGACCACCGGATTGAAATTGTCGAACGTGCCGAGTGCGATCTGCGACGCCGCGCCGGTCTTTGGGGCGTTCGGATTGGCGTAGTCGAACTGGTTGAAGCCCGCCGGATATTTCAGTTCACCGAACTTCGCGAGGCCGTGGCGCCAGACGTGCTTTGCTCCTTCCGCCGCCGCCGGGCTTATCCAGTCAGGCAAGGGCAGCCGCTGCCCGGCAAACATGACGAGCGCAGACGTAAGCAAGGACCGGCGATTCATCTATAACTCCACGGAGAGCGCAATACGGGGGGCAATCTAAGCCCCAATGCTAGGTGCTTTTCGCGCGCGAAAACAGTGGAGAATGTGTCGCGATGCACCATACAAACGGGTTCCACCCGCTCCGCGCCAGGCAGTATTTCAATACACCTGATGAGGCCAACGCAAAAAGCAGCGAGGCGCCGAATGCATTCGACGCCTCGCACAAGACCTTGCAGTCCCGCGGGTCAAAAATTTATTTTACGAGGTCTGAGCCAGTCAAAGACTGGTTAGCCGTCGCACACGGACAAGCCGGTGCAAGCGCCCAGCGTGAAGCCCGCTTTTTCTTTCGCCATGCCCGCCGCGATCTCCAATGCCTCATCGGAGACTTCGAAGGCAAGGATCTCCTTTTCAGTCTTTTCAAGTCCCAACATGGTCTTCATGGCACGATCCTTTCTTTCGCCAGCGGCGCCAGCAGTCAGCTAAGAGTTGCTAAAAAAAACGCCCCCTCCCAGCGCCATAGGCCATGATCCGATGCGCTCTAGGCAAAGTCAATTGGAATAAGCCTATATCCGCAGGCACTTATGACGAAGGACGTGCTGATTTCTGTAGACAAATCGCCTCCGGTATTAACCAATTCACGTCATAAAAACGCTTATTCGGGGGCGACACAATGGTCGGCAGCGACGCAAGCGTGCCGCGCCACGGACGCGGGTGCGGGTCCCGAATAAAGGCCGGGGACGCGTATAATCACCCGGGTCGGAGTGAAGATTGATGGATGCCTTCCATGAGCGATTGATCGTTCGCGCGGCGACCATCGATGAACTCCTATCGGACGATTTCGAAGCTTTGCCGGGTCAGAAGGCCGATGCGGACGTTGCCGCCCACCGCCTTGCCGCCTGGTGCCAATCAGCTGCCGGCGGGGATTGGTCGCTGTTCAGCCAGAGGCTCCGCCGCGACGGGTGGACGACCGACGACGTTCTGAAAAAATTTGCAACCGTTCGTCGCACATCGACCTCGCTGCCTGCTTGGGTTGCCGATGCCATTTGGATCGAGACGGCCCTGCAGAGTCCAAGGAGAAATTCCGAACGGACTTCAAATGGATTTGAGCCGGTGGCTTTCGAGCATCTATTCGCCCCGGTGGTTGGGCGTGCAGCGGAACTCGTGTGGGCAGACGTCGATCGGCGGGCGTTCGACAATCTGACGGGATCCGCGCATGCGGACTTACGCCATTCGCTGCTTGAAGAGTTGTCCAATCTCTGTGCACCGGCGCTCTATGAGCAATTCGCCATTGCCCGCAAGGCCGATGAGGCACAATCAAATTCGGGGGCCTCACTTTACGAGCGCTTCATCGAAGGTATGAAATCGGGTGGATTTCGGCGTCTGTTTGAAGAGAAGCCGGTTCTTCTGCGCCTGATCGCCGTGTTGACGCGTCAATGGATCGATACGACGCGCGAGCTCGTCACCCGCCTCGATGCCGATCTTCCGGCCATCCGTCGTGACATCCTGCGTTCCAACACCGACAGTCCGGTTGTAAGCATCGCGGGTGAATTTTCCGACCCCCACAATGGTGGCCGTTCGGTGCGCATCATCAACTTCGCGGATGGCGCGCGGATCGTCTACAAGCCGAAAGACTTGCGGCTCGACATCGCATGGCACAATTTGATCGAGCGGCTGAACCAGGATGCCGCGCCGATCGACCTCAAGGCCGTGCGCTCAATCGCGTCCGATGGCTATGGTTGGACCGAATTCATCGATCATGCGGGCACGGATCGCGCGGGCTGCCAGCAGTTTTTTCGCCGCGCCGGTGCCTGGCTCGCGCTGTTTCATTGCTTCGTTGCCAATGACATGCACCAGGAGAACATGATTGCTGCCGGTGAACATCCGGTGCCGATCGATCTCGAAACGATCCTTCAGTCGACTGTCGATGAAAGTCAAATCACGGAGCCTGAGGCGCAGGCCTTCGATCTTGCGACGGAAAAGCTTGCCAACTCGGTCATGATGGTCGGTCTGCTCCCTGCGTATGGTCGTTCACCAGACAATAATGTCTTTGCGATCGGAGGAATGACGGCGGACTGGAATGCAAAAATAAGGATCAAGTGGGACAACATAAACACCGATGAAATGCGCCCGACGCGATCGAAAGAGGTCACCAATACCAATCCAAATTTGCCGTTCGTTGACGGCCATTACGTCAAGCTGGCTGACCACACCGACGACCTGGTCTCGGGTTTCCGCGACTACATTGATTTTCTGCTGCGACACATCAGGCCTTCGGAGGCAGAAAGCCTCTACAAGGATTTTGCCGGTCTTCCGGTCCGCAAGGTTATTCGCGCCACACGATTTTATTCGATGTTGCTGCAGCGGCTGAAAAACAGCCGGTCGATGGGCGACGGAATTCTGTGGTCCGCGCAGGCGGACTTCATGGCAAGGCTCGCGGAATGGGACAAGGACAAAGATGATTTCTGGCCACTTCAACGCGCGGAACGGTCAGCGCTCCTCACGTTAAACGTCCCGCATTTCGTCTCGCC
>DASRAF010000240.1:0-2211 GCA_035638295.1 Pseudolabrys sp. | reverse complement strand
TTGAACGTGGAAAAATCCGATTCTGGTCCCGAGCCGAAAAACCCGCTCGAAAGACTCTTCTGTAACTCGTTCGATTCCCGGAATAGGATGCGATATGTAAAATCGAATGATTGTCTGCCAATCGTAAGGAGGTCTAAAGGCAAGATTGATCTCGGTCCAGTCTGCGCGACCGATCTTTGAATGAGCCTTTTTTATCTTCCCTTGCGGTCTCACTATCGATTCTCTCATCTTTCGTTCCTGGAGGTCGCCGGAATTCGACATCAGCCATACTGTCGAACAGATTCATGGTCATTCGTGACTGTCACTGCGCGTCGTGGAAAATGATACCGACCGTATGACGATGTCCCGACCGGACGCGGCTCACGCCGTGCCGGAGATTGACCCGATACATGCCGCGGGTGCCCTGCACGGGGCGATTATGAACCGCGAACACGACGCCATCACCCTGGCGAAGCGGCACAACGAGTGGCCGCGACTGCATACGCGGCCGCTGCTCCGTCATCACGAATTCGCCACCGGTAAAATCCTTGTCGGGTCTAGACAATAGAATCGTGAGCTGGAGCGGGAAGACATGCTCGCCATAGAGGTCCTGATGCAGGCAGTTGTAATCGTCGGCCCCATACTGGAGCAGAAGCGGCGTCGGCCTGTCCTGGCCGGCCTGACGGCAGCGCTCAATGAAATCCGCGTGCTCCTCCGGGTAGCGAACATCAATACCCATCGCCTCGTTCCAGCGATTGGCGATCGGGACAAGGTGCGGGTAGATCGCTGTCCGAAGACCTGCAATAAGATCAGGCAGCGGATAGCGGAAATACTTGTACTCTCCACGCCCGAAACCATGCCGCGCCATCACGACACGGCTGCGGAAAATGTCGTCTTTCGGGTACAGTGCGGCCAACGACTGGGATTCATCCGGAGAAAGAAGCCGCCCGATCATGACGCCGCCTTGCGCGTCGAGCTCTTGCCACACGCGCTCCCAATCAAGCTTCTCGACACGCTCTGAGACACTTTTCGACGGAGCAATGGACGTTACGGTTTTTGCTGCTGCGTTCATGACCGTGCCTCTCGTTCGAGAAGCGCGCGCTTGCGCGCTACGCCCCAGCGGTAGCCGGCGAGCGCGCCATTCTTGCGAACGGCCCGATGGCAGGGAATGGCGACGGCGATAACATTCGATGCACAAGCTTGCCCAACAGCGTACGCTTCTTTCGGTGCGCCGATACGTTCGGCGATCTCCGCATAGCTCGCCGTCGAGCCGGCCGGGATTTCCCGCAGCGCTTGCCAGACGCGCTGCTCGAAAGTCGACCCCCGCACATCGAGCGGCAGAGCGAGACCCAGCGACGGTGCCTCGACAAAACCGGCGACCTTGGCCGCCACGCCCTCGAAGTCTTGGTCCCCGCCGATGAGCTGTGCCATTGGAAAGCGGCCTTGAAGGTCATGCAGCAAGGCGTCGGCATCGTCGCCGAGCAGGATCGCGCAGACGCCTTGCTCGGTGGCCGCGACAAGAATAGAGCCCAGGGAGCATTTGCCGACGGCAAAGCGGATCGATTCGCCCGTACCGCCGGAGGTAAACATTGTCGATGTCATGTTCAGTACCTCCAAAAAATCAGTGTAGAAATATCACTATACAACCCCGAAGGGACACCTTTGTGAAACGATCAATAAGTAAATCCTGCACAAGCCTAACCTTGTTGGTCGCATGAGCTAACTGCTAAAATTAGGATGCGCACGACCAATGCGCTCGAAGCTCATCATTGAGTTCCTGCGAGTGTTCCTCGAGCAAAAGCAGGCGGGCGCCGTCGAACTCAACTCGCTTTCTCGTTCCGGGATCGTTTCGGCCAACCGGACGGTCGCCCTGTTTGACATAACTGCTACGTCCCGAGGGTGTTTCGGCGATTCTCTGTTGTGCGGTAAATGACGCGTAGTTCATATCCATTCGTCTGCTCCGGCCGTGATCACTGGCGTAAGTTGTACCGCTCTCCCGGCGATCAGTTTACGGGAACGCTTCATCGCTCCAATCGGATGAAGGAAAAGACCACTACCGATAAGTTGGCAGCGGCCCTTCCTCGATCAAACTTTACGGATTAGGCCGAGCTGTTGTAGGGCGGTCACACCGTCGTCCAGACCGATCTCCTCCGCGATTTTGCCATCTTTGACGCGAAGTACGGTGGTCCCAGTGAAATGCATCTTTCGTCCAGTCGCCGCCGGCAATGATCC
>DASRAF010000239.1:0-3726 GCA_035638295.1 Pseudolabrys sp. | reverse complement strand
TGGAATTTGTTTGAGTTCCGTTTCCGCCGTTCCAGCTGGTGACCCGGCTTGGAACCCATCATCACCCCCTCTAAAATTCCGTACGGCGAGTTTTCCCAGTGCCACTTCGAGCAAGGGATTACTCAGAGAAACGCTTCCAGGAAACCGTTCCTCCTACGCCACTCAACGAGTACCCAAAGGCTTTTTCGCTCTGTCCGCCTGTCAGATCTTGACGACAGCCTGGCGGGCCTTGTTCAATTTGCCCAGCGCGTTGTACGCCGCGTATTTGTAGACGTCGCTCAAGGTCGGATAGTTGAAGACCGTATGGATGAAGAAGTCAATGTCGCCGCCGAAGCTCAGGCAGGCCAGTCCGATGTGAACGCGTTCGCTGGCGAGCTCGCCGATGACGTGCACGCCGAGGAGCTTGCCGCTGGGGACCTCGAAGATCATTTTGATCATTCCCTCGGTGTCGCCGATGATCTGGCCGCGGCCATGGTTGTCGTATTTGTCCTTGTCCGACGAACGGCAGGCGCGCAAATCAGCATTCATCTTTGTGAGGCGTCCACCGATGACTTGCGTGATGTTAGCGAGTAGTCGAGGACGACGGGTCAGCGGGGCGTGAGAATTGCACAGGTTTATTTGTTGGGCTCATCAGTTCAAGCAAAGAAATATGACGTTACGCCTTTTCCGTCAAAGTGATGTCGAGTGAATAACCGGTGCCTTCCGGCCGTTTATACCCCTGTTCCAGGGCGGCGACATCCAGATGAGTTGTGGCAAGATCGTCGAGCAGGATCTTGGCTGCAGGACTACCCTGAAGGATAGTAAAGGTTTTTGCGTAGCCGAGACAGCGTTTGCAGGCATCGATCACTGAGTTCGAACCGCTTTTTTCAGGCACCAGGGAGACCAGCTCGTTATGGTCGGTCATGCCGCAATAGGGACAGAACAAGGCCCGTGCCTGCCACTCGCCGCCACAGCGGCCGCAGCGGAAATATCGGCTCCGCTCGATGCCGCGCACTTCGGAAAATGCCGGCCAGGCGCCGCAGATCGGACAATAGCCTTCCGTCCAACTTGGAGATCTAGATGATGCCCATCGCCGATTGCAGGCATGCAGCAGAGGGAGCGGTAAGAGAGCTGTAACCGCTTGAAACGCCTCCGAGTCTGCGCCGAGGTGAGCGGCAATATCCCTAAGTCGATCGCGATCCAGGTAAAGTGATGCTTTGAACAGGTCAAACAGGTCCAAATCTCTGTGTAGCGCCGGTTCCAAGCTGGCCATCGCCGACGTCCCACTGCGATGGGCGATCAAGACCAGCTTTTCCAACAGGCGGCGAATTGAACGCCGCTCTAAAGTCAGGGTGATACCCGCTAGTACCGGAACCTTGCTTTGCTGTGACTCGCTAGGGATTGGAACGAGTGAATCCCATTCAGGATTAACAGTCTCGCTTAAGACTTCCTGAACGACGGCGAGCCACGGTTCCCACTCTGGGTGCTGGCGTCTAAGATCTTTCAGGCCGGCTTCGATGGCCGTCATCTGCGGCTGAGGTCGTTGGCCTGACTGGCGGGAGCCAAAGAAGGATGCTTGGTGGGAATGATTTTAGGAGTATTTTCAAACGGTCTTGAGCCTTCGTGCATCTGCACAAGCTTATCTCGGTTGCCCACGTCGGCTCCCGGTCCGCCACCGCGGGTCCGTGTCGTCTCCGGGCTTTTACAGGCAGCGACGTAGAACAGAAGCACGACGGGGATGATCAACTGCAGGCTCATGTTAGACTCCTTGCGCCGAGAAGACGATGACCAGTCGAAGAATAAAACCGCCCACCAAGACCAACGCGGCAGCTGTGGTCAGGTTTCGGTCGCCGAGCCACTGTCTGCGCCAGTGGAGAGCCAAGGGAATTAACATGCCGACAACGATGACGCCGAAAAAAAGCAGCAGGCCCCAGGCGTTCACCCAGGCGCGAAATACCGGTCCGAGTGATATCATGACAGCGATTAGAACGATAAGTTCCAACGCAATCACCCACCCGTCCATGCGATGCAACGCCAGCAAGCCGGGCATGGTCCATCTCGATCGTCGCGCAAGCAGGATCATCAACGCCGCCGATATCGATGCGGCCGAAACGATAAACAGCATGCCCAACAGAGGCGTATCCGACCAGATCGGGCGGTTGGTCACGGCAAGAAGCACTCCCGTGTAGCCCGCAACATAGAATCCAAAAAGGCCGCCGATCCCCCCAATTATTTTGCTCAAGGTTCCGGGCGGGCGAAATTTGCGCGCAGCCGGCCAATTGAGACGGTTATCTTCAGTTAGGGCTCCGAGGAAAGATATCAAAGCAAATATTCCGAAAATCAAAAGTGCCCAGGCGCCAACCGACATGGGAGACCAGTACTTGAACATCGGTCGAAAAGTGTTTGACTCGATCAACATGTGCCAGAAACGCAGTGGTCGAGTGAGATCAAGAGTCAAGAGCAGCCCGCTCAGAATCACGCAGGGAAACGCGATGTAGTAACCCAAGCGGGCAAGAGGACGATCCTCCGGCCGGCCGATTAGATCGATGAGCGCAGCGAGAAAATAGCATCCACCGGCCAGGCCGCCGAAGAAAAAGTAGAGTACAATCAGCCAACCCCACTCTGGTGGAGCGCTAAAATAAGTACTTGAGGGTATCCCGTTCATTGCCGAGCCTCCTCACGGTCCGCTGCGCCCCGATTGCGGAAATTAAAGATACCGATCAAGCCGACCAGCAGCGCGCCCAAGAATGAAAACGCCGTCCCGGATGTCAGGTTGCGCGTGGGCATCTTGGGATCAGGCGGCAAGCCGTAGACTTCAGGTTTGTCCACCAGCAAGTAAAAGGAATTTAGGCCGCCCAGCATCTTGTCATCCGCACCGTATAGATATGCCCTCTTTTCCCCGGCCTGGTGCAGTTGCTCCACCCGTTTTTGCGCTCTTCCCTTCAGGTCGCTGATTGTTCCGAACTGGATTGATTGTGTCGGGCAAGCCTTGGAGCAAGCCGGCTCCAAGCCGCCCTGCAACCGATCATAGCAGAGCGTACACTTCTGCGCCGTGCCTGAAACCGGGTTGATTTCAATGACGCCAAACGGACAGGCCGAAATACAGTCACGGCACCCGTTACAGGTGTCCGATTGAATAACCACGGTATCGAATTCGGTGCGCACGATGGCGCCCGTCGGGCAGACCTCGAGGCACGCCGCCTGAACGCAATGCTTACACACATCGCTCATCAGCAGCCAGCGGCCGTCCTTGCGGTCCTCCGTGAACTGCTCGATGAACTTGACGTGGCGCCAGTGAATTCCGTCGAGCTGGCGTGTGTTGTCGTAGCTGTCGCCACTCAGTGTGTTGACGCCGCCGTTGGTGCTAGGGAGCTGGTTCCATTCTTTGCACGCGACTTCGCACGCTTTGCAGCCGATACAGACCGTCGTATCAGTATAAAATCCCATGGGCTCAGCCATAAGAACCTCCAGGGTTGGTTCGAGGATAGAGAATAGAGGATCGAGGATCGCTATCTTCCATCCTCAATCCTCGATCTTCGATTGCGTTCCTACGCTTTCTCCACGTTGCACACAAACGCTTTTCCCTCGTGAATCGAAACGTTCGGGTCGGCTATGAGCGATGTCAGCTCGTTAACCACATCGCCTTTGGAAAGTCCTTCGTAACCCCAGTGCCAGGGCATGCCGACCTGGTGAATGACCTTACCGTCGATATTGAAGGGGCGCATCCGCTTCGTGACAAGCGCCTTG
>DASRAF010000238.1:0-10423 GCA_035638295.1 Pseudolabrys sp. | reverse complement strand
GCCGTGACCGCGATCGCACCCTGTGTCGGAGGGCTCCTGATCTGGTATCCCGACCATAACGACGAAGGCTCCCAGACGCCTGAACAGCAGGGTGACAGCGAGACCGAGACCGAGCGCCGCCGAAAGCCCCGACAATAGGCTTGGCTTGCCTTTCCGCCGGACGGGCCTGTTCCGGCACTCGTAGCCTCCTGTATTCTTCTATTCTTGGTCCTGGACTGGCCAGCGTCTTAGGTCGGGCGTCGCGGCGCTGAACTGGGCCGATATTGATGCAAATCAATGATCTTTGGCTTTTGCCGTAAAAATCATACTAAGAGCGGGAAATATCGGGGCGCATACGAATATGGGCGACAGGCCACTCTCCGACACGCGCTTTGTCTGGATACCGGCATTGCGCTGGATGCGCGCGTATTCCGCGCAAAACATTCGCGTCGACCTGATCGCCGGCCTGTCGCTCGCAGCCTTCGTCATTCCTGAATCGCTTGCGTATGCCTCGCTTGCGCAGCTGCCACCCGTGACCGGGCTCTATTGCTATCTCGTCGCGGGGATCGCTTACGCGTTGCTCGGGACAAGCCGACAATTAGCCGTCGGGCCGACGTCATCACTGGCAATCGTGATCGCCACAAGCGTCGTTACGATGGCCGACGGCGACGTGGCGCGAGCGATGGCACTCGCTGGCGCGGTCGCCCTGATGGTCGGCATCGTGAGCATCGCTGGTCGGTATGTCGGGCTCGCTAACGCCGCCTATTTCATTTCGGACCCGATCCTGATCGGATTCAAAACGGGAGCGGCACTTTATATTGCATCAACACAACTGCCGAAGCTGTTCGGTATAGCCGGCGTAAGTGGCAATTTCTTCGAGCGCGTCCTTCATGTTGTGTCGTCACTTCCGCAGACCCACATCCTGTCTCTTATCGTCGGCCTTGCTGCCATCGCTCTGTTCATCGCTTTCGAGCGGACTTTCCCTGGTCGCCCGACAACGCTCGTTGTCGTCGTTGCGGCAATACTCATGATGACCATCCTCGGATGGGCCGACAAGGGCATCCATATCGTTGGTGAGCTTCCGACCGGCCTGCCTGGCATCAGCGTTCCGCATATCCACGCTTCGGATATCGCCAATCTCGTTCCGATCGCGCTCGCCTGCTTTCTGCTCGCTTATGGAGAATCGATTTCGGTCGCACGCAGCTTCGCGCAAAAGCACGGTTACGACATCAATCCGGAGGAAGAGCTTACGGCGATCGGCACGGCCAACGTCGCAACCGGGCTGACCAGCGGTTTTCCCGTCGCGGGCGGAATGTCGCAAACCGCCGTCAATGATCTAGGCGGCGCATCCTCCCCGGCCGCGTTGCTTGTGACATCGGCCGCCATCGGACTCACTTTGCTGTTCTTCGCTAGGTTCTTCCACAATCTGCCAGAGCCAGTCCTTGCCGCGATCGTGCTGATGGCGGCATCGCATCTGGTCCGAATTGATGATCTGCGCCGTTTGCGGCTTGCGTCGCGGCCGGAGTTTCGGATTGCGCTGCTCGCATTTTTCGGCGTGCTGTTTCTCGGATTGCTCGACGGGCTTCTTCTTGCCGCCGCTGGTTCACTGGTCATGCTTATCGCGCACGCGGCGCGACCAAGCGTAGCCCTTCTCGGACGAGAGCCCCTCACCGGCGAATTCGTCAACCGGGCCAGATACCCCGGAGCCAGAGATCCGCTGGACGCGATCGTGATCCGTAGCCCGGGCGCGTGGCTATACTTCAATGCCGAGCACATCCGACGTAACATTCTCGACCTGGTCGACAAGGCTCCTGAAGGCACCAGAATGCTGGTGATCGATTGTTCGATCGTTCCGCGCATAGACACGACGGCAGGCACAACATTGCGCGTTTTGGCTCGCTCACTCAAGGCGCGCGGTATCAAGGTGGTTCTTGCCGGACTCCGCGATGACGTCCTCGAAAACCTAAAAGCCGTCGGAGCCGAGCAGGACCTGGGCACGATTGTGCCCCGGCGTTCCATTGAAGATTGTCTGAAACAAACTCTGCGACCGGACACTTGATCAAATGCGGCAACGAGCGGAGATTCAACACGTGAAAACGGCAACGTTAGCCGTCGTCGTAACGGCGGCCATGACCGCGCCCTCGCTCGCAAGGGAAATGGTCATCGTGCGCCGTTCTCCAGCGTGCCTGGAGCAACAGGATCTGTCCGAGTTCTATCGCATGGCGCGCGAAAATCCGAGCATGCGGCAGCTCTCGGATTTTTTACGGGGTCGCCAATGCACGGCATTGAGCGCTGGGCGACGCGTGACGATCGAAAAGGAAGACCCTTCCAAACTTTATTTTTGCGTGCGCGTCCCTCACCGTGATCGGTGTGAGTGGGTGGGCCGCGAGGCGCTTTACCGCTAGCAAACGTATTGATTGGACAGGCGAGCGTGGGCCACGGTCAAAATGACGCACCTAACGGCGCACAGAAACCGGCATAAAACCTTCGGTAAGCTGACACAAGATCGCGGCTTCATCAGGTATTTCATTTAGGTAGAGGTCGAATCGGAAGTTGGGCCAAGGTCCAACTATTTGAATATTGCATCAGGCTATATCCATGGCGTGAGGCCAATTTGGGGGAACAAGATGGCCCACTTGAAAAGTCTTAGCGCGCCCAATGCGCGGGAGCACGGTAGCAATTTCGACGATGCCGCCTTGGCCGCGACCGCAAACTGGCCGACCATCCCGGGCGACGACCGAAAACTTGTGCAAGGCGCGATCATCGCACTTCGGCGCGGGCCTATCCGCCACCGCCGCGACCAGGTGATCGTCTGCGAAGGCGACCCCGCCGACTACGTTTTCCTCGTTGTGGATGGAATTGTGCGCAGTTGCCGGACACTTCAAAGCGGCAACCGCAATATCCTCGCTTTTTATCTCCCCGGCGAAATGTTCGGCTGGGCCGAATTGAAGCACGCGCTCTCGGCGGAAGCAGCGACCGATGCAATGATCCTCTATCTCAAGCGTAACGCCCTGCTGTCGATCGCTGCTCGGGATAGTCGGATTGCAAATTTCTTGCTGGCCGCAACGACAAACGAGCTTCGGCGCACGCAGGAGCACGCGTTATTGATCGGAAGGAGCGCGAGATGCCGCGTGGCAACGTTTCTCCTCGATCTGTCCAAGAGATTGGGAAAGACGAAGTACCTGGAGCTTCCCATGTCGCATCAGGACATAGCTGACCACCTGGGCCTGACGATCGAAACGGTCAGTCGCACCATCACCGAACTCGAACGGTTGCAACTGATTGCCCGGCTCTCTCCCCGAACATTGGTCCTGCTGAACCGCCCATCGCTCTTCCGAATAAAAAATTGAGGCGGTTGAGTTTCCAGCCGAGCGGAGTCCGCATACTGACGGCGTTCGAACGGAACACGCGATAATGCTTGACTGGAAGACGAATAATGCGATGGCCGCCGGAAAAGGCGCCACTGTTCAGCAATTTGTCGCAATCGTGGGCAAAGATCGCCTGGAAGCAGAAGTAGCGCCCTGGGGCGAGGGTCTGCTCAAGATCAATGGGCGCGAGATCGCGCGCGTCGACGATGCAAAGGACCGCCGTCAGGCTTTTCGCGCAATCAAATTGATCGCGGAGCGATACGTGGAGACCCACATGGTTAAAAATACGGCGCTGGCACTTCCCTCAGTAAAAGCAAAGCTGCTTGAAGGAAAAAGGGGCCTTATCGTCGGAATTGCGAACGACAAATCAATCGCGTGGGGTTGCGCGAAGGCTTTTCGAGCCTTGGGGGCTGAGCTTGCGGTTACCTATCTTAATGACAAAGCTAAAAAGTTCGTCGAGCCCCTTGCCCGCGCGCTCGAAGCTCCGATCTTAATGCCACTCGACGTAAGCGTCGGCGGTCAAATGGAAGCCGTCTTCGAACGGATCGGCAAGGAATGGGGCAAGCTCGATTTTGTTGTCCACTCCATCGCCTTTTCGCCAAAAGACGCGTTGCAGGGGCGCGTGGTGGACGTATCGCGCGAAGGCTTCGCGACCACCATGGATGTATCTTGTTGGACATTCATTCGGATGGCGCATCTGGCCGAACCGCTGATGAAAAAGGGCGGCACTTTGTTTACGATGTCGTACTATGGCAGCCAGATGGTGGTTAAAAACTACAACATCATGGGTGTCGCCAAAGCTGCGCTCGAATGCGCGGTTCGTTACATCGCGGCCGAGCTTGGTCCGAAGGGAATTCGCGTCCACGCGATCTCGCCCGGCCCGCTGGCGACCCGGGCAGCTTCCGGGATTCCGGAATTCGATGCATTGCTCGACAAGGCTAAGTCGCAAGCCCCAGCGCGAAGTCTTGTCAGCATCGACGACGTCGGGGTCGCGACTGCCTTTCTCGCACATGACGCGGCGCGGCTGATCACCGGCGAAACGCTTTATATCGACGGTGGCTACCACATCATGGACTAGAGTTTGCGCCTCGCGAAACCGAAATCCAGGCAGAGGCGGAAGAGAGAAGGAACACCACAATGTCGTTAGCTCAGTCAAACCTTCCTTCAAAACAGTCGAATGCAATGGCGTTTGGCATCTTCGCGCCTGCCATGGACTATTGGACCGACGCGTTCCAGCGCACCGTCCTCTTCTGGGATGTCATGCGGCAGCGCGGAAACCAGTATCGCGAGCACATGGCGGAAACCGCGCCGAACGTGCTCGATTATAAAGCCGAGCTGATCGTTGACGGGCGCACGCTCGAGCGACCAGTGAACTACGCTCTCGTGCGCATCGTTCCGCCTGCTGGCGTCGAAATTAATCCAAAGCTGCGACCGTTCATTGTAGTTGATCCGCGCGCCGGTCACGGTCCCGGCATCGGCGGCTTCAAGGCCGACAGTGAAATCGGTGTCGCATTCAAGGCCGGTCACCCTTGCTACTTCATTGGTTTTCTGCCCGACCCCGTTCCTGGACAGACCATTGAAGACATCGCCCGGGCCGAAGCGGTGTTCATCGAAAAGGTGACCGCTGCGCATCCCGAGGCGAACGGCAAGCCATGCGTCATCGGAAACTGCCAGGCCGGTTGGGCCATCATGATGCTGGCGGCAATGCGGCCCGAACTGTTCGGTCCCATCATCATCGCGGGATCACCACTCTCGTATTGGGCCGGTGTACGCGGACAATATCCGATGCGCTATTCGGGCGGATTGCTGGGCGGCAGCTGGTTGACGGCACTCGCCAGCGATCTTGGTCACGGCAAGTTCGACGGCGCGTGGCTGGTGCAGAATTTCGAAAATCAGAACCCGGCGAACACGCTGTGGAGCAAGCAATACAATCTCTATTCGAAGATCGACACCGAGGCCCCCCGCTACCTGGGTTTTGAAAAGTGGTGGGGAGGCCACGTCAATCTGAATGCCGAGGAAATCCAGTTCATTGTCGATGATCTGTTCGTCGGCAACAATCTTGCCGCCGGGCGCATCAAGACCTCGGATGGCTCCACGATCGATCTTCGCAATATCCGCTCTCCGATCGTCGTATTCTGCTCGAAAGGCGACAACATTACGCCGCCCCAGCAGGCGCTCGATTGGATTCTCGACCTCTACGACAGCGTCGATGACATTCGCTCCTACGGGCAGACTATCGTCTATACGATCCATGAAACCGTGGGGCATCTCGGCATTTTCGTTTCCGGAGGCGTCGCGAAAAAGGAGCACGGCGAATTCTCGAGCAATATCGATTTGATCGATACGCTCCCGCCCGGCCTTTACGAGGCAGTGTTCGAAGACAAGACGGCGGAAACCACCAATCCGGACCTCGCGCTCGGAAACTGGGTGATGCGCTGCGAAGCGCGGACGCTTGACGACATCCGCGCACTCGGGGGCAACGACTTGGCGGATGAGCGCCGGTTTGCAACGGCCGCGCGTGTTTCCGATATCAATCTTGCGCTTTATCGCACTTTTGCCCAACCGGTCGTGCGCGCCATGATCAGCAATCCGATCGCGGATTGGATGCGGGAAATGCATCCGCTGCGGCTGCAGTACGAGCTTTTTTCCGATCAAAATCCGGCGATGGCACCGGTTGCGAAGCTCGCAGAACAGGTTCGCAATGACCGAAAGCCGGTGGCCGGTGACAACCCGTTGCTCGTTATGCAGCAGCAGGTTTCCGACCAGGTCGTTGCCGGCCTTGACGCCTGGCGCGAGGCGAGTGAAAAAATCGCCGAGCAGACATTCCTCACGATCTATGGTTCGCCCACGCTCCAAGCCGCGGTCGGCGTGGACCCGGCTGGGACGCAGCGCCTGCGCAAAGCCCCGAAAAATCCCCTGCATCGCGAACTTCTGCAGAAGCGGATCGCCGAGCTCAAATCCCACATTCCGGACGGAGGTCTCCGCGCTGCAGTCATTCGCGGCCTGATCTATGCAGGTGTGGACCGAGCATCCGTGGACGAGCGGAGCTTTGAAATGGCACGCCGCCTTCGTCAGGAACACGGCGACATGTCGCTCGCGGATTTCAAAACTCTGGTGCGTGAGCAATTCAATATGCTGTTGATCGATCGGGAAGCGGCCCTCGCGGCGATTCCGTCGATGTTGCCGCCCGACGCCGAGACCCGGGAAAAGGCATATGGAGTTATTCAACAAGTTATGAATGTCCGCGGCGAACTCTCGACCGAGGGCAAGCGAAGAATGAGCGAACTCGCTCGATTGTTCGGGGTCAGCGGCAGCGCCACCCCGCCACAGCTGCGTGAGGTTGCAAAGAAGCCGCAGGCCAAGGCATCCTGATGACGAGGTCGTTTTGGGGGGCGGCGCGTGCGACTAAATCGCAGTTGGACATTCCTGGCTTCTCTGGCCTTTGTGGGATTGTTCGGTCTCCCAGCGGGGGCCGCTGAGCCCTCATGCACCGATCCCGCGGTGCCGCTGTCGGCGCTGCTCATGCCGCCGCCAAAGCACGACAGCGCGCAAACGAAGGCTGAGCTGCAGGAGCTTCTGCGCCTGCAGGAGTCGCGCACTCCGGAGCAGATCAAACATGTAAAAGAGGACGACCTGAGGACGTTGGAACGTTTCCTCGGCGGAATCGGCATCAAGGTGGAAAACCTTTCGGGTTCCGCCAGACATTTCTTTGATTGCATCGACAGTTCAGTGCGCCATGAGGTGCACGAGGCGAAGAACACCTTCGACCGAACACGCCCTTATCGGCTGCCGCACAATAATCTGAACACTCTGAAGAAATTGAGCGATCGCGACTCGCCCTCCTACCCTTCGGCGCATGCGACCTACGGCGCTGCCCTTGGAATGGTGCTTGCCGAAATGATCCCAGAAAAAAAAGAAGCGATTTACAAACGAATTCAAGATTACGGTCACAGCCGCATCGTATCGGGCGCCCATTTCCGCAGCGACGTCTACGCAGGAAACGTTGCTGGTGCGGCAATTGCCGCATCGCTCCTGAGCAAGGAAACCTTTCGAAACGAACTTAATGAGGTGAAGGCCGAACTGCGGAAGGCAGCTGGCCTTGCACCTTAAATATTAGGCCGCAGCGCGTATCTTTAAATATGAGAGGAGCATCATCGATAGCTCGGAGTTTCGAGCTCCGGTCGTTCGACCGTAAATCAATGACAAAGCATTCGGACACCAAACCGCGGGCGGCTAAGCCGGCATTTCAGGAATTTTGGCAGGCAGGGTGAGTTCAGCTTCTGTGGCGGACACGACCTGTTCAACGGTAACGCCGGGCGCCGTTTCCATGAGCGTTGCCCGATTATCCGAAAAAGCAATGACCGCAAGTTCTGTTACCAGCAGGTCAATCGGCCTGGCGGACGTAAGTGGAAGTCCACATTTTTTGACGATTTTTGCTTTGCCCTTGGCCGTATGCTGCATGGCAATAATCACACGCTTGGCGCCGGTTACGAGATCCATCGCTCCGCCCATCCCCGGGACCATCTTGCCCGGGATCATCCAGTTCGCGAGTTGTCCTTTCGCATCGACCTGAAGCGCACCGAGTACCGTGACGTCGACGTGACCGCCGCGGATCAGACCGAACGAGATCGCGCTGTCAAAAGTACATGCCCCGGGTAGTGCGGTAACCGGTTTTCCGCCTGCGTCCGTGAGCATCGGGTGTGCCATTCCTTCTTCAGGAATAGGACCAGTCCCAATCAGTCCATTTTCTGACTGAAAGAACACCTTGACGTCGTGGGGAATGTAGTTCGCAACCAGGGTCGGAATTCCGATGCCGAGGTTGACAAGCATCCCACTTCGCAGCTCGCGGGCAACACGTTTGGCAATGATCGTTTGTGCATCCATTCCCATCACCCATTTGCGACGAGATAGTCGACAAGTGGCGCCGGCGTGACGACGTGGTCTGGCGCAATAAGACCCACGGGAACGATATGTTCGGCCGTGACGATCGTGGTCTCGCCAGCCATGACGATGACCGGATTGAAATTGCGCGCAGTCAACGCGTAGGAAAGATTGCCAAGATAGTCCGCGAGAAATGCGCTGACCAAGGCAAAATCCGCGCGCAACGCCGTCTCGACCAGGTAGGTCTTTCCGTTTACGTCGATTTTCTGCTTGCCTTCCTCGACGATCGTACCGACCCCGGTCGGCGTCAGTATTCCGCCGAGCCCAAAACCGCCGGCGCGAATACGCTCGATGAGCGTGCCTTGCGGGACAAGATCGACAGCCATTTTTCCACCGAGCATCTGCTTCTGCGTTTCTGGATTGAGTCCGATGTGACTCGTGACCGCCCGGCTCACCAGACCTTTATCGACGAGCTTTCCAATGCCGCGACCAGGAACCGCCGTGTCGTTTGCGATGACGGTGAGGTTTTTCTTTCCCTGGCGCACTAGTTCGTCGATCACGCGTTCCGGGGTACCGACGGCCATGAAGCCGCCAATCATCAGCGTAGCACCATCAGGGATCATGGTGACGGCGTCCTCCACGGAAATCGTTTTCATGTCCGTCTCTTACACGCTGATGGTCAGTTGAGCCGAACTCATACTGAATACCGGAAGCGGTTCCACATTGATGAAAATCAAAACGAAAGGAGAGTCCACTCGTCAAATGTCACAGAAAAATAACATTCTCCACGCTCGGTCACCGCCGAGCGTGGAAACACCACTTAGAGAAGATCAATTGCGAACGATTCTCACGTGCTCGCAGTCGGCCATCCGTTGCCCAGGGATTTCGCGAGTTTCTGCACGGCCTGTTGTGAATCACCCACAAACTGACGCGCGTCGTCAGCCGCCATCTGCATGCGCTGCGACACGCATTTCGAGTACGCCTCAACTGCTTCCGGAACGGACTGGGTCGTGCTCAGCTTGTTCGCCAAATCCGACCATAGCGAGACTTCCGACTGCATGCGGGTAAGCCAGTTTCGGCTCGCTTGGTCACACGATTCCAGGAATGCTTTTTGAACGGCCATCGCGGCATCGGTCTGGCCCCAATTCAAAAACGGCGGCGTACCTGCTTTCGCAGTTTGCGAACCGATCGTGTCTTTGCTTGCCATAGCGTAATACCTCTCAGGGTTTCCGCCCCATCATGACTTAAGCAAAGCTCCAGTCATTGACGCGCGTCAAGCGGTCGATATCTGGTCGGATAAACGCCTATCAGGAGCCATCGCGCTGCTCGATCCACGAGACGAACAATTCCCAGATGACCGCGAGTACGATCGGTCCAAGAAAGAGGCCCGTGATCCCGTAAGCAAGCGTGCCGCCGATCACACCGATCAGAATGACCAGGATCGGAGTTTTCAACCCCCGGCCCATTACGATCGGCCTGAGCAAGTTGTCGAGCAAATTGACCGGCACCATGTAGGCCGTGAACAGCATGGCCGGCAGCGTGTCCATGAATGTCCACGCCCAGATGATGACGGGGATCAATATGATCGACGGGCCGATCTGAATAATCCCAAACACCAGAACGCCGAACGTAATCAGGCTGGCCTGTGGGATGCCGGCAACCATCAGACCGATGCCTGCCAGAAGGGCCTGCAGCACGGATATTCCGATAACGCCACGTGACACCGCCCGTATGGTCGCACCAGCTTGTTCGACAAATTCCTCGCCGCGATCCGGATTAAGCCGAAGCGAGAACTTCTTGATTGCTTCGGCAATCCTTGGCGCCGGCGAAAATAAAAATCCGGCGACGACGATGGCCGCGAGAAACATGACGATGCCGAGCCCCGTATCCGCGCCGATGCGCAACAAGCTGCTGCCCAGCGGTTTCAGCTGCGGCAGGATCTGGCCCATGGCAGCGCTGAGATTCGTCGACGCCAGTTCCCAGAACTGGTAGATCGGCTCCCCGATGAGCGGCCACTCTTTTATCGAAGCCGCCGGCGCGGGTATCGTCAGATTTGCAAGATCGAGCCGTTCGGAAATCACGCGCAGGCTGTTGACCAGCCCCAATGCGAGCCAGGTCGCCGGTCCGACGATGACCAGCAAGCTCAATAACGTAATCAGCGCCGCCGCAATTCGCCGACGGCCGCCGAGCAGCCG
>DASRAF010000237.1:0-14391 GCA_035638295.1 Pseudolabrys sp. | reverse complement strand
CTGGCCACGCCGATCGCTACGGCGCTTTCCGGGTACCGTGGTTGCAGAAATTCTCGACCCGATCCCTCCCGGCCTCGGCAAGGACGATTTTTTTGAGCGCCTGCAGAATGACCTTGAAAGCGCAACGGCGCGCCTGATTGCCGAAGGCCGCGCGCAAATGAAGCAGTAAGCGAAACGTTGGATGATTTCAGCGGAACGACGATTCGTGCGCGCCCTTCAGCCGCTTAGCCAGCACCTGCAACTCGATGTCCTTGATTCCGAGAGTTTGCAGCTCTTTCACCGCCGCCAGCACGTAGTCGCGGCACGCACCCGAGCGACCATGTCCTTGCCGGGCAAAATGCAACTGGTTAGCAAGGCTGAGCTGGCCGGCGTATTGGCGATGGCCGCGATCGACGACGTAACAGAGCGCGTGCACGCTCTGCTGAGGATCATCGTCGATCCAAACCCTGCGCCAGGTCTCGCGATAGACGCGGGTGACCTGTTCCCGGCCCCGCAGGTAATCGATAGTCTTTGACCGCAGAACTGAAGCCACCCGGTACGCGATGCCGCGACAGTTGCCGCCGCGATCAAGACCAAGTACCAGGCCCGGTTTCTCCGGCGTTCCGCGATGGACAAACGAGTAGACGCAGAGTGCGCGGTGGGCTCCGACGAGGCGGGCGTTGCGCCGCTCGCGAAAATCGAAGCCTGGCCGCCACATCAGCGATCCGTAGGCGAAGACCCAGAAGTCCTCGTTGCTTTGATCAGAACGAGCATTCATCGTGGCGGGAGGAGGCGGACCAACTCGTTGGGGGTTGGTAATCTGTGTCGACCTAACAGGGCCGGGGTTCCCATGCAATCCGGCTATCGATGTGGGCGCAGAAACGCCGCATTCCGTAGGTTTTGAATCCAGATGATGCGTGATCCAACCAGCATTCAATCGCGGCGCCGGCCCGGGCTTCGCTACACGATCCTTCTCTTTATCGTGTTCGCCCTGATAGCCGGATGGACCGCCTTCTGGAAGTTTGCCGCCGGCAGGGCCGAAACGGCGATCGATGGCTGGCGCGCGCGCGAGGCGAAGTCGGGGCGTATTTACACCTGCGGGTCGCAGGATGTCGGCGGTTTTCCGTTTCGCATCGAGGTGAACTGCGATCAGGCAGCCGCGCTATTGCGCACCAACCAGCCCCCGATTGAACTCAGGACCACGAGCCTGGTGATGGTTGCGCAGGTTTATCAGCCCGGCTTGCTTATCAGTGAGTTTCGTGGGCCGCTGACCGTCGGCGAGCCGGGAAAGGCTCCGGAATTCGTCGCCGACTGGAAGCTGGCCCAATCGAGCGTACGCGGAACGCCGAGCGCTCCCGAGCGCGGCTCGCTGGTATTCGATCTGCTTTCGGTCGAGCGTGTGAACGGTACCGGTCGCGAAAGTATGGTGCGCGCAAGGCACGCCGAACTTCACGGCCGAATGGCGGAAGGCTCTGCTATCAACAAACCTGTGATCGAAGTCGCAGTGCGGATTGATCAGGGCACGGCGCCAAATTTGCACCCGGCTGCGACGACGCCAATTAATGCCGACGTCACCGCCCTTCTGCGAGGATTGAACGATTTCTCACCCAAGCCTTGGCCGGAGCGTTTTCGCGAGCTGCAGGCTGCAGGCGGTAGCATCGACATCACCAAGGCGCGGCTGCAACAGGGCGATATTCTTGCAATTGGCGGTGGCGCCCTGTCGCTCAATAGTGATGGGCGGCTAGTGGGTGAATTGCGAATCACGATGGCGGGTCTTGAACAATTTCTGGCGGCCATTGGCGCGCAACAGCGATTCCAGACTTCGCCAAATATGGACCGGCTTGCCGGCGCGCTTGATCGTCTCGCGCCCGGCTTGGGCGAGATGGCACGCCAGCAGGCCGGAGCAAATGTTTCGCTCGGCATCAATCTGCTCGGCGAGCAGACGACTCTCGAAGGCAAGCGTGCAGTGACATTGCCGCTTCGTTTCAACGACGGTGCGGTCTATCTTGGTCCGATTCCGATCGGCAATACGCCGGCCTTGTTCTAGCTCTTCTCCGACGCGTAAGGCTTCGGAACGGGCTCATGCGGCAAGTCCGGGTGCGGGCGACCGAAATCGGGAGACGGCGAGTCTTGACCAATTTCGACAATGCCCTTGCGAATGGCGCGCGTCCGCTCGAAGTGCTCGAATAACGCGTCCCCGTCGCCTTTCCTGATCGCCTTTGTCAACGCCGAAACGTCTTCATTGAAGCGGCCAAGCATTTCGAGAACGGCGTCCTTGTTGGCAAGGAACACGTCGCGCCACATGGTTGGGTCGGACGCAGCGATGCGGGTAAAGTCGCGGAAACCGCCGGCAGAGAATTTCAACACTTCCGAGCGCGTCACCGCTTGCAGTTCGTCGGCCGTGCCGACAATCGTGTAGGCAATCAGGTGCGGCAGATGGCTGGTGATGGCGAGCACCAGATCGTGGTGATCCGGTGCCATTATCTCCACGTTGGCACCGAGCAGGCGCCAGAATACGGCGAGTTTTTCAACCATCGTGGCATCGGCGCCGGCCGGAGGCGTGAGAATGCACCACCGGTTCACAAAAAGCTCGGCGAAGCCCGCATCGGGACCAGAGTACTCGGTGCCAGCGACAGGGTGGGCCGGTATAAAATGTACGTTCTTCGGCAGATGCGGGGCCATATCGCGCACGACCGAGCCTTTTACCGAGCCGACATCGGAGACGATGGCGCCGGTCCAAAGATGCGGACCGATCTCCTTGGCAACCGCACCGCACGCGCCTACCGGAATTGAGACAATAACCAGGTCGGCGCCTTCAACCGCAGCGGCATTCGTCTCGACCACCTGATCGGCGATGCCAAGTTCTGCAACCCGCCGGCGCGTCTTTGGCGAGCGCGCAGTCGCCACGATTGTGCGCGCTGCACCTTGGGCGCGGACCGCACGCGCAATCGATGAGCCGATAAGGCCGAAACCGATCAGAGCCAGGCGATTGAACAAAGGCTCCGGCTTGCTCATGTCCGACTTCCTAAAAATTCCTTGAGCGCCTGCACGACAAGGCAATTGGCCTCTTCGGTGCCGACGCTCATTCGCAAGGCGTTCGGCAACTTGTAGGCGCCGACCTGGCGCAGAATGAGCCCGCGCTTGGTGAGGAAGCCATCCGCTTCTTTCGCAGTTTTGCCTTTGGTTTCCGGAAAGTGGATCAGGACAAAATTCGCCGCGCTTGGCGTGACGGCGAGACCGAGCTTCCCGATCTCCTCGGTGAGCCAGGCCAGCCAGCGGCTGTTGTGTACGCGGGCGCGGTCCACATGCGCCGTGTCGCGGATCGCGGCTATGCCGGCGGCGATCGCGGGGGCGTTGACGTTGAACGGTCCGCGGATGCGATTGACCGCATCGACGACGTGTGCAGGCCCGTACATCCAGCCCAAGCGGAGCGCCGCAAGCCCGTAGATCTTTGAAAAAGTACGGGTCATGACCACGTTGTCCGTCGTGGCAACCAGTTCGATGCCGGATTCATAATCGTTGCGCTGAACGTATTCGGCGTAAGCGGCATCGAGCACGAGCAGCACGTGCGCAGGCAATCCGCTGTGCAGACGCTTCACTTCGTCAAAAGGCAGGTAGGTCCCGGTCGGATTGTTCGGATTGGCGAGGAAGACAATTTTCGTCTTCGGCGTCACCGTCTTGAGAATTGCATCCACATTGGCCGTGAACTTCGTTTCCGGCACGGCAACAGCCTTTGCGCCGGTGCCCATCGCCGCGATCGGATAGACCAGAAAGCCATGCGTCGTGTAGATCGCTTCGTCGCCATCGCCGAGGTAGGCGCGTGCGAGCAGATTGAGCAAGTCATCGGAGCCCGCCCCGCAGACGATGCGGTCGGGATCGAGTCCGAACGCGGCACCGATCGCTTCGCGCAAGGCAGACGCCGAACCGTCAGGATAATCCTCGAGGTGTTCGCCGACGGCGCGATAGGCTGCAATTGCATTCGGGCTCGGCCCCAACGGAGTTTCGTTGGAGGAGAGTTTGAACACCTTGGCGACTCCAAGCGCGGTGCTCTTGCCCGGAAGGTAGGGGGCAATGTCGAGCACGCCAGGACGCGGTTGCGGGCGGTTCACAGTCATTAACGGTTTTCCGAACGATCAGGCCTTTTCGGCAGCAACCGTATAGCGGGTTGCGTGGCTTCCGACGAGCGCCGCCGAGCGTATTGTGGCCCCGGCCTTAACCAAAGCCGCGCTGATCGATTGAAGGCTGGTTTCTTTCGGCAAGGATATCAGGAGTGCAGCGCCATCGAAGGCCCGGTCAGGCACGGCAATAAATTCAGCGAGCTCCGTCAGCGCCTGGGCCGGGCCAGCACCCCAGCCCGAAACGCGCACGCTCCAGACAGCGGCTTCCATTGCCATGGCGTCGGCTGCGACCCGGCAGATGACATACACCGGCAGGGCGGCGGGATGGTCGCGCCGCTCGACGAAGGGAAGACGCGCGATGATCTTGGGGGCGGCATCAAATTCGAGCGCATTCCACCAGGCGCCCGCCGATGCAATATCGAACGCAGGTACGAGACCAAGATCTCCTGTCGAAGCCGACACCGCGGCGACCACCCCCGCGGCGCCCATATGTGGAACGAAAGGGACCGTAAAGCCGAAATGAAAGCGCGCGGAATCGCGCATAAGGGCATCGCCAGCCGACAGATCGGCGTGAATGGAGAACGGCGCCTGCACATATGTAAAAGTTGAAATAATGACCCGCCAGATGCTCTCGACGGTATCGAGCGGTAAGATGCCCTTATGCCGCTTGACCAGTCGACGCATCATCTCCGCTTCGCGAGCGGGCCGAAACGCGGATGTGCCGGTATCCTGGCTGCGCTTGACTGCAATCAGGCGATCAATGATGTCGCCGCGCTCGATCAGAAGCTGGTGCATCTCCTCGTCGATACGGTCGATCTCCTTTCGCAGATCGCCCAATGAGGGTGCTTCGGTTGGCTTTGCCATGGCGGCATTGATAGGTGGGCCGGGCCTTGAAATCAAAGAAAACGTTGACTGTAGCCTGCCGGGTTGACAGTAAACCTGTGCTAATCGAGCCGGGATAAAGGTGGTGCGCCAGGAGCGTACGAGCGACAATGGGCCAAATCGATCGGACCAGCATTCCCGAGGTTGCGGATTCCCCGCGTGAAGCGGACCAGCCGCACGAGTCGCTGATCGCTCACTTTGGGGCCGACCGGCCGCTGAAGCTCGATGCTGGCGTCGAACTGTCGCCATTTCAGATTGCCTATAAGACCTACGGCACGCTCAACGCGGAACGTTCAAACGCCGTGTTGATCTGCCATGCGCTGACCGGGGATCAGCACGTGGCGAGCGTCCATCCGGTGACGCGGAAGTCGGGCTGGTGGGAAACGATGGTCGGCCCCGGCAGACCCATCGATACCGAGCGCTACTTCGTGATCTGCCCGAACGTGGTGGGTGCATGCATGGGCACTACGGGCCCCTCTTCCACGGATCCCAAGACCAGGAAGCCGTGGGGGCTCGAGTTTCCAGTCATCACGATCCGCGACATGGTTCGCGCGCAGGCCATGCTGCTCGATCATCTGGGCATCGAGTCGCTCTTTGCCGTTGCGGGCGGCTCGATGGGCGGGATGCAGGTGTTGCAATGGGCGGCGAGCTATCCCCAGCGCGTGTTTTGCGCGCTGCCGATCGCGTGTGCCACCCGACATTCCGCGCAAAACATCGCGTTTCATGAGGTCGGGCGGCAGGCGATCATGGCCGATCCGGAATGGCGCGGTGGCCGTTACCTTCTGGAGAATGCAAATCCGCGTCGTGGGCTCGCCGTTGCGCGCATGGGCGCGCATATTACCTATCTGTCTGATGCGGCTCTTCACCGGAAGTTCGGCCGTAAATTCCAGGATCGCGAAAATCCGACTTTCTCCTTTGATGCGGATTTCGAAGTTGAATCCTATCTGCGCCACCAGGGGATAGCGTTTGTCGAGCGCTTTGATGCCAATTCCTATCTTTATCTGACGCGCGCGATGGATTATTTCGATCTTGCTGGCGACTATGACGGCACCTTGGCCAATGCCTTTGCCGGGACTCCCACACGTTTCTGCGTGGTTTCGTTCACGAGCGATTGGCTGTTCCCGACGTCCGAGTCGCGCGCAATCGTGCACGCACTCAATGCGGCCAGCGCGCGTGTGTCGTTTGCCGAGATTGTCACCGACAAGGGGCACGATGCGTTCCTGCTCGACGAGCCTGAGTTGTTCGCGATCGTTCGCGGGTTCCTCGATGGTGCCGGTAAAGCCCGCGGCCTGTTTGCAATGAGCTGATTAATGAGCACGCTGACTCGCGCCGGCTCCAATTTGAACGCATCAACCGTCGCGGGCACCCCTGGCAGCGCCCGTGTCGACCTCGTGCTCGTTGCGCAGATGGTCGATTACGGGGCCAAGGTGCTCGATGTCGGTTGTGGAGATGGCGAATTGCTGCGCCTTCTCAGCGAGACCCGCGGTGTCGATGGCCGCGGCATCGAGCTGTCGCGCGAGGGTGTCAACGAATGCGTGGCCAAGGGCCTTGCCGTCATTCAGGGTGACGCCGACACCGACCTTGGTGATTATCCGGACGACGCTTTCGACTACGTGATCTTGTCGCAGACACTGCAGGCGACACGCCATCCTCGCATTGTGCTCGAGCACATGCTGCGGATAGGCCGCCGGGCGATCGTGTCTTTTCCGAATTTCGGTCACTGGCAGGTGCGCCTGCAGCTTTTGTTCGCGGGTCATATGCCGCGTACCGACATTCTGCCGTTCAGCTGGTATGACACGCCGAATATCCACCATTGCACCATCAAGGATTTCCGCCAGCTCTGCACGGCGATTGGCGTGAAGATGGAGAAGGCGGTGGCTTTGAACGCGTGGGGATCACCATTGCGGCTCAACGCGCCGTGGTGGTTCTGGAACCTGTTTGGCGAGCAGGCCGTCTTTTTGCTCAGCCGCAAAGGCTGAAGTTCTCACAACCGCGAATTCTGCCCGAGTGCTACGGCTTTAATTGCGCCGTAGCGGCGTACTTCTTTGTCTTTAAGTATTAATATTGACAATAACAGTGCTTGCCATGGCCGCTAAGTATATTTGATTCTGTGGAGCGTATATTTGAGTTCCCGAGCGTATTCCGATGGAATACCCGCTATGCGTTTCGCGAAACAACCTTCCAATGATCACGAAATTGCCATAAGCGGACGGCGTTTGAACCATGCTTCTCACACCGTTTCTATCGGGCTGAGGTGCATTGCTTTAATAGCTAAGGGGACTGACTTGATGAGTATCTATAAAACAAGACGGGCGACTATTTTGTTGTGTTCGGTGGCGGCTGCGGTGCTCGCAACGTCAGCCATCGCAAGACCCGTCCACCATTGGCATCATGTGGCGGAAGCCCCGCAAGCAGCTGGTCAATCGTTTACCGGTGCTGACCGAGACGTGCGTTATTCGGCCCAGATGAGCCAGGCGGCCGTACAGCTCGCGGGCGAAAGCGAAGGCCTTGGCCGCCGCTATGCTCGCCGATCATCGGCCGATGCCAGGGCGCGGGCACAGTCGCACTCGAATTCGACCTATGGCGGCCCGACCAGCAATTCGCTGGTTTCCGAGGCGCGCAAATATATCGGAACCAACCCCACAAGGCGCGGCAGCCTTTGGTGCGGCGCTTTCATGGACCTGGTGCTTAAGCGCACCGGGCATGCAGGTGGCGGCAATCTCGCAAGTGCTTACGCCCGCTACGGCAGCCGCGTCGCCGGCCCGCAGGTCGGTGCCATCGCCGTGATGGGACGCCGCGGTGGCGGCCATGTCGGTGTCGTCAGTGGTGTCGATGCGAACGGCAACCCAACTATCGTTTCCGGCAACCACAATCATACGGTTGCGGAAGCGGTCTATCCGGCCAGCCGCATCCAGGCTTATGTGTTGCCCGGCGGTTGATCAGACCGCGGTCGCAAGTCATTCAACGCCGCGCCACTCGCGGGGCGTTTTTCATTGGGCATCGTGGCGGATGAAATCGCCGACCGCGATCTCGCCCGCTTCAACCACTTCAGCGTACACACCACAGTCGGTGTGGTTGAAATTTTCGAGAAGCGTGCGGGGAATGGTCAGGTCGCGAATGCCGGTGTCCGGATCGACATCGGTCGCGGCACAACGCTGGATGCGTTTGACGATCTTGAGCCGCGCATTCCTGCCGACAGACAGGATCTGATCGACAAGACCGAATTCGTGCCATGCCGGCCAGCCAGCGACATACAGGTTGCCACGAAAGCGCAGCGGATTGATCGGCGCCCCTGCGGCGCTTTCCACGGCCGCGACCGAGGCGAGGTTGATAATCGAAACGACTTTTCTGGCCACATCCGAAAAACTGTGGCTATTCTTTCCGAAAAGAACCTTTGGCGGTCCACACAATTCCTTCGACATAAAGCGCCGAAAAAACGCCTCTATGGTCAACCTGCCTTCCTTCGTGAGCAGATTGCCGCGCGCGGCCTCCCGTCCCTCCGATTCAATCGTCAGCGTATGGCTGGTTTCGTCGAAGTGAGTGCGCAACGACGCCAACCGCTCGTTTCGCATCAACATGAGGAATCGGTGCTTGGGGAAGTAGGCCGGGGCCTCGGGGTCAAAGCCGCAGGGACCGTTTTCGATGGCATAGAGTCGGTCGGCAGCAATGGTTTGCCCTATTGAAAGCGGAGTCCGGTCAAGCGGCTGCGGGGAAAGGCCTTTAATCGGATACCGATAAATGTCCTGGATTGAAGCAGTTTCGGTTGTCATCGATTTCTGGCCATTGCGGTGCCCAGGATGGCATTAATGATGACGTATAACAGGCCAAAAGACCCTTCAAACTGCAATAAAATGCACCCACATAATGCTGGAACCGGGCTGCCTGATTGGGGTCCGGAATTTACCGGCGCCATATGGGCCGAAGGAGTTAGGGAATGGATTTCGAAAAATTTACCGACCGCGCTCGCGGTTTCGTGCAATCCGCACAATCGTTGGCTTTGCGGGACGGCCACCAGCAATTTTCCACCGAACATCTGCTGAAAGTTCTGCTCGATGACCCCGAAGGTCTCGCGGCCGGCCTGATCGATCGCTCGGGCGGCAACTCGCGTCAGGCGCTGCGGGATGTAGAAGCAGCGCTTGCCAAGCGTCCAAAGGTGAGCGGCGCAGGCGCCGGGCAGATTTATCTCGATCCGGCGCTTGCCCGGGTATTCGACACAGCCGAGAAAGCCGGCGAGAAGGCCGGCGACAGCTTCGTCACCGTCGAACGACTATTGCTGGCGTTGGCACTGGAAAAGGACAGTGACGCCGGAAAAATCCTCGCAAAGGCCGGCGTGACCGCGCAGAGCCTCAATACGGCCATCAACGCCCTGCGCAAGGGCCGCACTGCTGATTCTGCTTCCGCAGAAAACGCTTATGACGCACTGAAGAAATATGCGCGCGATCTCACGCAGACTGCCCGCGAAGGCAAGCTTGATCCGGTTATCGGTCGCGACGAAGAGATCCGCCGCACGATTCAGGTACTGTCGCGTCGTACCAAGAACAATCCCGTGCTGATCGGTGAACCGGGCGTCGGCAAGACCGCAATCGTTGAAGGACTCGCGCTGCGCATCGTCAACGGCGACGTGCCGGAGAGTCTGCAGGACAAGCGGCTGCTGGCGCTCGATCTCGGCGCGATGATTGCCGGGGCCAAGTACCGTGGCGAATTTGAAGAGAGGCTGAAAGCGGTTTTGCAGGAGGTCACATCTTCGGACGGTGGCATCATCCTCTTCATCGACGAGATGCACACGCTTGTCGGTGCCGGCAAGGCTGACGGTGCCATGGATGCTTCCAACTTGCTCAAACCGGCGCTGGCGCGCGGCGAATTGCACTGCATCGGCGCCACTACCCTCGACGAGTACAAGAAGCACGTCGAAAAGGATGCCGCGCTCGCCCGGCGGTTCCAGCCGGTCTACGTTTCCGAACCGAGCGTGGAAGACACAATTTCGATCCTGCGTGGACTGAAGGACAAGTACGAGCAGCACCATGGCGTGCGCATTGCCGACTCCGCGATTGTTGCCGCGGCGACATTGTCAAATCGTTACATCACGGACCGCTTCCTGCCGGACAAGGCAATCGATCTGATCGACGAGGCCGCGGCACGCCTCAAGATGCAGGTCGATTCCAAGCCCGAGGAACTTGACTCGCTCGACCGCGAAATCGTTCGCCTGAAGATCGAGCAGGAGGCTCTCAAGAAGGAGTCCGATCGGGGCTCCAAGGATCGCCTTAAGCGGCTGGAAGGCGAACTGAAGGATCTTGAGAAGCGGTCGGCCGATCTCACCGGCCGGTGGAAGGCAGAAAAGGAAAAGCTTTCCGACGCCCAGAAGCTCAAAACCGAACTCGACCAGTTGCGTGCCGAACTTGCCGGCGCGCAGCGTCGCGGAGAATTTCAACGTGCCGGCGAACTGGCCTACGGCAAGATTCCGGAATTGGAGAAGAAGCTCAGCGCGATTGAAGCAGCGGAAGCCAAAGGCGCGATGGTCGAAGAGACGGTAACGGCTGATCACGTCGCTCAGGTGGTCTCGCGCTGGACGGGCGTGCCCGTCGACCGGATGCTCGAAGGAGAGAAAGAAAAGCTGCTTCGTATGGAAGACGAGCTTGCCAAGCGCGTCATCGGACAGCAGGACGCAGTGCGCGCGGTTTCGACCGCCGTGCGGCGCGCGCGCGCTGGATTGCAGGATCCGCACCGGCCAATTGGCTCATTCATGTTTCTCGGTCCCACCGGCGTCGGCAAGACCGAGTTGACCAAAGCGCTCGCCGAATACTTGTTCGACGACGAAAATGCGCTGATCCGCATCGACATGTCCGAATACATGGAGAAACATGCGGTCGCGCGCCTGATCGGTGCTCCTCCGGGATACGTCGGTTACGAGGAAGGCGGCGCGCTTACGGAAGCCGTGCGACGCAGGCCGTATCAGGTCGTGTTGTTTGACGAGATTGAGAAGGCGCACCCGGATGTGTTCAACGTGCTTTTGCAGGTGCTGGACGATGGCCGCCTGACTGACGGCCAGGGCCACACGGTCGACTTCCGCAATACGCTGATCGTGATGACGTCAAACCTCGGATCCGATTTCCTGGTCAACCAACCGGAGGGGCAGGACACCGACGCGGTGAAGGATCAGGTGATGGCGGTCGTGCGAGCGGCGTTCCGTCCCGAATTCCTCAACCGGATAGACGAAATTATCCTCTTCCACCGCCTCAAGAAGTCGGAGATGGGACGTATCGTCGACATCCAGATCGCGCGGCTGCAGAAGCTTCTTGATGATCGCAAGATCGTCATCGCGCTTGATACGAGTGCGCGAGACTGGCTCGCAGAGAAAGGGTGGGATCCGGCGTACGGGGCGAGGCCCTTGAAGCGCGTGATCCAGAAATCGGTGCAGGATCCGCTCGCAGAGATGATTCTCGCGGGCAAGATAAAGGACGGCGAGAAGGTCAGGATTTCCGGCGACAAGCTGGGCCTGAAGTTCAACGGCAAGGTCGCGCAAGCCGCCTGACGGATTGCAGTCAAATTGCATCATGGCCGGGACAAGCCCGGCCATGTTTAGCGTGTCACCGGTGCGCTTGACGCAACGCGCGCCGGCTTGCGTGCCATGATGCCGTCAAGACGCTCGCGTTCCTTGTCGAAGTTCGCGAGCAAGGCGCCTTCGAGCACGCGACCGCGGGGCAGCTTGATGCGCATCGGATCAACAAAGCGACCATTGACCAGGATCTCGTAGTGCAGGTGCGATCCGGTCGAGAGGCCGGTCGATCCCACAAATCCGATCACCTGACCCTGGCGAACGCGCGTGCCTTCATTCATCCCGCGGGCGAATGCGGTCATGTGTCCGTACGCGGTTTCGTAGCCATTGTTGTGACGAACACGGATGTACTTGCCGTAGCCTGATTCCCAACCAACTTTTTCAATGACGCCGTTACCGGACGCATAGATCGGTGTGCCGCTCGGAGCGGCCCAGTCAACACCCGTGTGCATCTTGGTATATCCGAGAATCGGATGCCGACGCAGGCCGAAGCCCGAACGCATGATGCCGGCGAGCACGGGCTTGCGGACCAGAAACTTTTTGGCGCTCTTTCCGGTTTCGTCGTAGTAGTCGACCAGCCCGTCATCCGGCGACTGGAAGCGATAGAATTTCTTTGTTTCGCCGCCGACCGTGAGCGTGGCGAACAAGACATCGTTGCGGCTGTCGGCTGCGGGCGCTTCTTCCTCGCCGGCGTAAAGCACTTCGAATGAATCGCCCGGCTGTACCTTGCGCTGGAAATCTACGTCGTAGGAGTAGATGCGGATTAGGTCTTCGATGATCGGGCGGGGTATCCGGTTGCGCAGCGCGGTCTCGTATATGCTTTGATAGAGCCGCACTCCGGACGTGTCGTTCTCATCATTGTCGTCGGAATTATCGGCGACCTCGGTATCGACATTCTTCACGTCGACGGCGACATATTTGCCGGTGTCCGCGAGAGCTATGACCACGTCAATTCCGGAATCGCTCGCGATGATCACGCGGATCGGCTGCTTGCGCTGACCGTCAGCGGCCGGCGCCAATAACACGCGCAGTTTCTGACCTTCCTTGATCCCGCCGTCGAAACTGCGAGGTCCGAGCACCCGCGAAATTGCGTTGAGGTCGGGACCCGTCGCTCCGAGATCGCGAAGAATGCCGACAACGCTGTCGCCTTTCTTTGCGAAGACCAGTTTCTCGTTCACATCATTGCCGCCCGTCGTCTGCGTGGCGGTCTTCGGCAGCAACGTGATGTTCTCGGGGATGATGCGGGCCTCAAACCCTGCATAGGGATCCACGTTCCCGTCACCGGCATAGGCAAGCTTGATTCCTGTAATGTTGGCTGCAACCGGCAGGTGATTGGCAGCCTTCTCGCTCCACTCTGCGGCCTCGTGCACCCGGGCGATAACATCGTCGGCCGGAGTGAGCAGGGCGATCTTGAGCGTCGGCATGATGGGCGCCATTTCGCGCATCACGAACGCCACTTCCGCCTCTGGTTCGGCCGCTGGCGCATCGTTCGGCGCCGGATTGCCGGGCCCGGCATCAGCGAGCAGCCGCTGCGGATTAAATGCCGGGATGTTGGCCGAGAGGTCGGAAACCGTCAGCGACAGGTTGCCGGCGATGCGCACGAACGGACGAACGCGCACGACTTCGTGGTTGCCGACCCGGTTGATGGTCGACACGCGAATGACCTGGCGGGCAAAAGTCGGTTCTTCAGCTGTCGGGAGACGGTCGCCCTTGTGCGTGCCTTTTTCGGCGGCGCCACCAAGTGCGCCACGGAGCGCAACCTCGACGCGTTCAGGCAGGGCGGCAAAGTTGGCTTCGCCATCAAGAGACGTGAAAACGGCGCCGCCCATGAGAGCAGCGCCGCAAAGCGCGGTCAAAATCGTGCCGGCAAACCATTGCACTGAAACGCGGCGGCGGTCGACGAAGCCGCTCGATCCGCCGTCAACTGATAGCGGCGGTTCGTTGCCGAGCTCTATGGCGTCGGCCTGTCGTGATCGAATTGCGCCGCGCGACCGTGTTTGGTCCAAGCTCGCCGTCCCCATGCGCCTCGGATCGAAGGTGGCTTGCCGCAACGAACCCCAACGCCGTCGACAGGCCGCTTGAATCAAGTGCCGGCACGATGCCGGTTGGTCTACGGTCCGTCAACGACGGACACGAACCCGAATTTCCTGGCCTGATTGACGGTGGCTGAAGGCCCCCGTGTCGCGATTCCGTCCCTCGAAAGAACCCCAAGGACGACGCAGGAATATGGCCTGAGTGCGGCGTCTTATGCATTAAGGCATTGTTTATTTGTTGGGCGACGAATTTTGTCGGCGGGCACCAAACTACCGCCTCGTGGGCCAAGGAAAATGGGCATTTCTGGTTGACAACGCGCCAGAGCGGAGCATATATACACCACAACGGCGCGCCGTCCGCTTACGGCGCGATTGCGCGCCTCTGAAGCTCCTCACTGGAACAGTGAATCGGCATCCGATAGTTCTCGGATGCACGAGCTTCGCCGGCTCTCCGGCTTACCGGAGGGTGGGGATCGCCATGGTCCCCGGGCTGTTTGAAAAGTGAATCAGAAGAAAGAGAAACGTGGACGGCGGAGTCCTTGCGGGCCGCTCTCGCGTGAAGAAGAAATTCTTCATTGGGAATGGCCTCGGAAGAGACATCGGCGGTACACGTTTTAAGGTACATCGCTGATCGAAAGATCAGTGGGTGGACCTCGTCAAAATGACAACGTGCAAACGTTGTCATGCGCAAACGTGACCAGCCGGGAAAAGTTCTCATCCAACTTGAGAGTTTGATCCTGGCTCAGAGCGAACGCTGGCGGCAGGCCTAACACATGCAAGTCGAGCGGCCGTAGCAATACGGCAGCGGCAGACGGGAGAGTAACAC
>DASRAF010000236.1:0-3405 GCA_035638295.1 Pseudolabrys sp. | reverse complement strand
CTCAGCGGCAATCTCTGCATGTGCACCGGCTACGTCAATATCGTGCGCGCGGTGCGCGCCGCCGCGCAAAACGGACAGCTGAAATGATTCTTTTGATCGCGCCAAGACGCCAAGAACGCAAAGAAAACCAGAAATCCCCCTTCATCCCCCTTTGCCAAAGGGGGAAAGAGGGGGATTTGAAAAACCTTCGAACCCTTTGCGCCTTTTGCGCGAGTCACTCTGATTTCATTGCGGCGCAGGGGCAGCGTGCGTTCGTCGTGAGTAATTTTTGAATGAGTAACATGGAAACCAAGTGGGTCGGGCAAGCGCTCGAACGTACGGAGGACCGCAGGCTACTGACGACAGCGGGTCATTTCATCGATGACCTGGCCTTGCCCGGGCTCGCCCACGCGGCCTACGTACGCAGCCCCCACGCGCGCGCCAGGATTCGCCACATCGATGTGCGCCGGGCTCTCGATCATCCCGGCGTCTACGCGGTGCTCACCGGAGACGACGTGGCGCAGCTTACCCGTCCCCAGCGCGGCCGGGTGCCGCTGCCCAACTCGCCGAAAGTTTATGCCTTAGCCTACCAGCAGGTCCGTTACGTGGGCGAGCCGGTGGTCGGCATCGCGGCGGTAGATCGGGCAACTGCGGAGGATGCGGCCGACCTCATCAGGGTGGAATACGATCCCTTGCCGCCGGTGCTGGATCCGGAGGAAGCGCTCCAGGCCGATGCCCCCGTGGTCTTCGAGGAGGTGGGCTCGAATATTCTCTGGCACAGTACGTTTCCTTACGGGGACGTCGAAGGCGCTTTTGCGCAGGCCGATACGGTGGTCGATGAGCGTGTGACGATTCATCGCTACGCCTCGACGCCGCTTGAAACCTTTGGCGTCATGGCGCAATTCGAACCCGCTACACAGTCGTACACGATTTGGGGACACACGCAGCAGCCGGCTCAGGATCTCCACGTGCTCGCCGCTGCCATGGGTATCTCGCCAGGAAAGATCCGCCTGATCGTGCCGCCGATGGGCGGATCTTTTGGCAACAAGGTGCGGCCGCTATTTATCATTGCCGCGGCGTTGCTTGCGCGCAAGGCGGGCCGGCCGGTGAAGTGGATCGAAGACCGGCGCGAGAGCCTGTTGGCGCTTGGCCATGCGGCTGACGGCGTCATGGAGATGAGCGCTGCAATCAAGCGCGACGGGACCATTCTCGGCATCAAATTTCGCAATATTGAAAACGAAGGCGCCGGCATTGACTTCGCCGCGCGCCACAACCTGCTCATGCTGAGCAATATCGCCAACTGTTATCGCGTTCGCGCGCTCTCCTATGAAGGGTATTCGGTGGTCACCAACCGCTGCCCTGTGGTTGCCAATCGCGGCATCGGTAAGCCGTTCATGTGCTTTTCTGTAGAGCGCATGGTCGACGCAGTCGCGCGGGAGCTCAAGATCGATCGCAGCGAGATCCGTTTTCGTAACTTCATCCAACCTAATGAATTCCCTTACGATACGCCGTCGGGGCAAACCTATGACAGCGGCGATTATCCTGAAATGCTGCGCAGGGCGCTTGCTGCAGTCGACTACGAAAGACTCAAGGGCGAGCAAGCCGAGAGCAGGAAGCGCGGCCGGCTGCTCGGAATCGGGATCGCAACGGCTGTGGAACCCGGCGGCTCCAACCTGAGCTACGGTATGCTGGTGAGCGGTCCGTCCCAGCTGCTCAGCGGTCAGGGCGAAGCCGCGCGCGTCCGATTGGAAACCGACGGCAGCGCGACGGTTTTTACTGGCGGTCTCGACTCGGGCCAGGGTCACGCCACGGCGCTCGCGCAGATCGTCGCCGACGAGCTCGGCATCGATGTGAGGCAAATCGGAGTCGTCACGACCTTCGACTCCGCGAGTCATCCTTACGTCATGACCTCCGGTGTTTACTCCAATAAGTTTCACGGTCATGACACGGTGGCGGCGATCGGGGCCGCGCGCAAAGTTCGGGACAAACTTCTCAAACGTGCCGCCGCGCGTCTGGAAGCCAATATCGACGATCTCGATCTGCGCGATGGCCATATCGTTGTGCGCGGCACGCCGGATAAAGGTCTAAGTGTGGCGCAGGTTGCTAGCCGGGCTTACTGGAGCCTGGCCGATGAGCAACCCGACGGCGAGCCCGGCCTCGAGGCGGTCTACTATTACAGTAATCCCTTGGCGAAGCATCCCGACGAGAAGAAGCGGGTGCGCGTCCAGCTTGGCTTTGCCAGCGCCGCACATGTGGCGGTCGTGGAGGTCGATCCGGAAACATTTGAGATCAAGGTGCTGCGCTACGTCGTCATCCACGACTGCGGGCGGCAGATCAACCCGGGTATCGTAGAAGGACAAGTGCACGGCGCCGCCGCCCATGGCATCGCCGCGGCGCTTTTGGAGGAGTTTATCTACGATGAAACCGGCCAGCTCCTCACCACCAGTTTCATGGATTACTTAAAGCCCACAGCGGCTGATTTACCGAATATCGAAGGCGATCGGCTCGAAACCCCTTCGCCTTTGACCATGCTTGGAACCAAGGGAGTCGGTGAAGGTGGCGCCGTAGTCGCGCCAGCGGCGATTGCGAGCGCGGTCGAAGATGCATTAACGCCGTTGGGGATTCGCATCGCGGCGCTGCCGATCGTGCCGAGCCGGTTGTGGGAGGCTGCCGCCGCCGGGGAAAAAAGATACGAGAGTGCTCGGATCAAATCCTAAATTCGAAATCCGAAATTCGAAACAAATTCAAATGTTCAAAAAGCAGAAAATTCTAAACGGGCCGTTTTGGGTTTTTGAATTTGGCTTTGCCGGTTTCGGTTTGTTTCGGATTTCGATATTCGGATTTCGGATTTTTCATTGTGAATGTTTGATCGAGTCGAGGAGGCAATTCCATGGCGTTACCTGAAAGCGCGAACGCGGCGAGTCCCCCTGCTCCCTTCGGCTCCGACCTTCACGGTTTCATAGAACAATACGAGCGGGCTTATCCGGATGAAGTGCTGCACATTGAAGAGCCGCTGCAGGCCGAATGGGAAATCGCCGCGCTGGCGATGAAGCTGGAAAAGGCGCACCGCTTTCCGCTCTTGGTTTTGCACAATGTCATCGTCGATGGCAAGCGCTCGACCATGCCACTAATAACTTTCTTAATGGCCAGCCGCCTCCGGCTGGCGCGGGCCATGGGTGCCGACGTGGAGAAAGCCGGCCTGGCCTGTTATGAACGGGTGCAAACTCGGCAACGACCGTTCGTGGTCTCGCGTGATCAGGCCCCGGTGAAACAGGTCGTGGAGAAGGGATCCGATATCGACGTGCGTCGTTTCCCCGCGCTTCGTCATCACCGCATGGATCCAGGCCGTTATATTACCGAGGGACATTTTCTCACTTTCAACCGCAACACGGGAATTGACAATTCCGCCATGCACCGCGGCTGGTT
>DASRAF010000235.1:0-12785 GCA_035638295.1 Pseudolabrys sp. | reverse complement strand
GCAGAAATGTTTCAATCGTCTTGCGGTTGGCCGGAACACCGTACGACCAGAAATCGTCACCCATCAGTGTCCGCGCTTCGATCAATCGCTCCTCGACGAAGGGCAGCGTGACCTTGGTCGATGAGGTATCGGCGAGCTTTTCCAGTGCAATCGTTTTCGAGCGCTCGAATGCCTTGAAAACCGCACCGGGCAGCCACGGGTGAGCCCGGGCAAGCTCGCGCTTGACGCCGACAATATGCATGATCGGAAAGATACCGGTGCGCTTGAAATAGTCCTTCGCTGCCGCGACTGGGTCGGGAAAAAGCCAACCGATGTGCGGGTGGCGGCCGAAACCCGACGGAACGCGGGGCCCGATAAATCCGTCAATTTCGCCAGCCTCCAACATGCTCGAGAGGGTTCGCCCCTCAGGCGCATTGTTGAGCCGCACGTCTTTCGGCAGCGTTATGGCGATCTTCTCAGGCCTTCCCGCCTCCTCGAGCCCACCTCTAATCCAATGGAGGTCGGACGGTTTCACGCCGTGATCGTCTTCGAGGATTGCGCGCGCCCACACATTGGCGGTGAGCTGATATTCGGGAACGCCGATTTTCTTACCTTTGAGGTCCGCCGGCTTCTTGATGCGATCAGTGCGCACATAGATGGCGGTGTGCCGGAAAGCACGCGAGACGAAAGCCGGCACTCCCACGTAGGGGCAATTGCCCTGCGCAGTCTTGACCGTGAAACTCGACATCGACAGCTCGCAAATGTCGAATTCCGCATGGCGAAAGGCGCGGAAGAAGATTTCTTCGGGGTCGAGCGCCATGAATACCGGGTCGACCCCATCGATCTGTACGACCCCGTCGCTGAGTGGACGTGTGCGGTCGTAATCGCGCACGGCAATGGAAAGGTTGAGCTTCGCCATAAAGATCCCGGCTAAAGATGTGACCGGAATGTCATAAGGGAAATAATACCGGAGCGCTACTCCACGCCCCGTTTCTGCGTTTTTTCATCGGGGGTTACGTCGACTGCTCCCGCGCGCCCGATAATTCGCACGGGCCCGCGGCAATCCTTCATGCAGGGACTGGAATTCCAGAAAGCCTTCTCTGCTGTCTCGCGGTCGTCGTCGAAGAAGCCGGCCGCGTTGGGCATCTTGACCTCGCCCCAGGTTTCTTTCGACAGCACGAATTTATCGTCGACGATGTCGTTGAGATAGAGCACGTAGGCCGTAACGGCGAAAAGCTCGTTGTTTTCGAGCGACTGCGCATCGCCGAACGGCATCGAACGACGGATGTAGTCAAACACGCTCGACAAATAGGGGAAATACGACCCGACCGTCTTGACCGGATCATGCGAGGCAAGCGTGCCTTTGCCTTGTGCGAGCTGCGGCCAGCGTCCCGCGCTCTCGCCGAACTCGCCGTGGCATGCGGCGCATTTATCCATGTAGACCTTTTCGCCATCCTGCACCGACCCACGGCCCGCCGGCGCGCCCTGCCCGTCCGGTCGAACGTCGATATCCCAACCGGCCAATTGTCCCGGTGTGGCAACGTGACCGATGCCATAGTTGCGCGGAGTTTCCTTTTTGACTTGAGCGAGCGCCGCGGTCGCAAACACAATCAGCAGCGCGGCAACGAGCGCAATTCTACCCGACTTCGACATTCTCGACCTCGCCGCCGGGTTTCAGCGCCCATGTCTGTATTCCGTTGTTGTGGTAGATCGAATTGACGCCGCGAATCTTGCGCAGGGCATCCTTGCTCGGCTGAACGTAAGCGGTCTCGTCCATGGCGCGCGACTGCAGGAAAAGCTCTTCTCCGTTCCAGTCGAATTCGTAATAGAAACGGGCGCACGCCTTGTCCAAAACGAGCCCATCGACCCGTGCCGTACGCCAGTTTCGGCCACCATCGAGTGAAATATCGACGCGCTTGATTTTGCCGCGTCCGGACCAGGCTAGTCCCGAAATAACGTTGAACCCTTTTTGCTTCACCGGCATCTGCGGCGATGGCGAGGTGATGACGGATTTCGCGTCCATCACGAACGTAAATTTTCGTGCCTTGCCGCTCTCGAGCAGGTCCGTATATTTCGAGGTTTCCTCGCGTGTGAACCATGGCTGATCGCCGACCTTGAGGCGACGCAGCCATTTGACCCAGACGTTGCCTTCCCAGCCCGGAACAACGAGACGCACGGGATAACCCTGTTCGGGACGCAGCATTTCGCCATTCATACGGTAGGCCACGATGCAGTCGTCGAGCGCCTTGCTGATTGGGATCGAACGGTTCATCGCGGCCGCATCTGCGCCTTCGGCCATGATCCATTTTGCGTTCGACTTGAAACCGGCCTGTTCCAGCAAGACCTTCAGCAATACCCCGGTATATTCCACGCAATGCACCATGCCGTGCGTGTATTGGCAGCCATTGAGCTGGGCGCCTCGCCATTCCATGCCGGAATTAGCCGCGCATTCGAGGAAATAGATTTTGTTGACCCGCGGCAGCCGCTTGAGCTCATCGAGGGTAAAGACGAGCGGCTTTTCAACGAGACCGTGCAACATCAGCCGATAGTCCTTCGGATCCACCTCCGCGATGCCGCCGTGGTGACGCTCAAAGCAGAGCCCGTTTGGGGTGATGATTCCGTCCAGCTGGTGCAAAGGGGTGAAGCTCACTGAGGATTCAGGCGTCGCCGTCAACCAGGGGACGGTGCGACGGATCACGTCCTTTTCGTATTTGGATGGATTGCCATAGGACCGCAGGCCGACGCCTTCGCCGAGTTGGCGCGTCCAATCGGCGACATTGGGTGGAAGGTTCTTCGCGTCGTCTGCGCGCGCATCCGCCGCGCTGCCTGCGGCAAGTCCGGCGGCACCGACGATAAAGCGACGGCGAGTCGTCCGCGCAGCGTCGTTCGGGTCAGCCAGCGCAACCTCCCGGCACATCGTACTCCAGGGGCCTCTTATCACATTCTATTTTATGAATGTAATAGAATTGCCACTAACCCCCAGAAATTTTCACGCTCGTATTCTGTTCGAGCCGCACTGTTTTGTTCGCGGCAATGTAGCGTTCGACCAGCTCCCAAACCGCCGGGCCTTCGGTGCCCTCATTGACGCTGGCCCAGCCCGCGACCACGTATTCTTTTTTTGGTTCGATCGCTTCGCCGGATTTCAGGCGAGTCATTGCAGAAATGCGTTGACCGATCGGCTTGGAGACGTCGATTGCATAACCGAGCCCGCCGCAACGCACCATGTCGCCGCCCTGCTGATAGTACGGATCGGGATTGAACAAATTATCGGCGACATCCTCGAGCACTTCTTTCAGCCGTTCCCCCGTCATCGCCATGCGATAGACCTGCGGATAGGTGATCGCCGTAGCGTTGTGAATGTCTTCCACAGTTATCGTCTGGCCGGGCAGAACGCTCGTGCCCCAGCGAAATCCTGGCGATAGCGCGATCTCCGCATCGCGCTCCTTAAGAAGCGCCGCGCAAATAAGGTCGTCGAACGTTCCGGCGAAATTGCCGCGGCGGAAGAGCACGAATTCAGTCGTTCCGACCGTGCGTGCAAGTTCTTTGGCATACGGCGCGCGCGCTTTCGCAATCGCGGCACTAACCTCCGGATCTGGTTTGATCGCGTCTGCAAACAGCGGGATGAGCTTGTAGCGGAAATCTTTGACCGCCCCGCCCTGGACATCGAGATCGAGCCGCGACAGGAACTTTCCGTGGCTGCCGGAAGCGATCAACAGCGTGTTGCCGACCTTTATGACTTCAGGGAGCGCATCGTGAGTATGGCTGGTCAGGATCACGTCAATGCCGGCGACTCGCCCGGCCAACTTGCGATCGACGTCAAAACCGTTGTGCGAGAGCAGCACAACCAGTTGCGCGCCTTCCTTGCGCGCCTTTTCGACATTCGCGCGCACATCCTCCTCACGAATCCCGAATGACCATTTCGGAATCATCCAACGCGGATTTGCCACCGGGGTGTAAGGAAATGCCTGCCCAAGGACGGCGATCTTGGTACCGCCCTTCTCGAACATTTTCATTGGCTCGAACGCCGGCTCGTTCCACTCCGAGTCGCGGATATTGAGAGCAACGAACGGATAGTCGAGCCCCTTGATCAGTTCCTTCACGCGCGCTTCGCCGTAAGTGAACTCCCAATGGCCTGTCATGGCGTCGGGCTTCAGCACCGCCATGCAGTCCACCATGTCCTGCCCACGGCTGACATTCGCGCCGAGCGACCCCTGCCACGTGTCACCGCCATCGAGAAAAAGAACCTTGTCGTTGCCGCGCTCCGCGCGAACGCGTTTGACCGCGGCCGCAAGCCGGTCGAGCCCGCCAATACGGCCGTACGATCTGGCCAGAACTTCAAAATTCTGATCAGTCAGCGCGTAAGCCGAAGCGCTGTTTTCCGGAATTCCGAAGTGCTTGAGAAAATCCTCGCCGGTAATATGCGGCGGCTGCCCACGCGCCTCACCGACGCCGATGTTGACCGAGGGCTCGCGGAAATAGACCGGCGTCAGCTGCCCATGAATATCGGCAACGTGCAGCAACGTCACATTGCCAAGTGGATCGAACTTGAGGAGCTCCTCTTCGGTGAGCCGCTGCTGAGCCAGCGCGCGTGTGAATGCATCTCCTCCGGCCGCAAGCGCCGCGGTCGCCGCGCTGACCTGAAGAATTTCACGCCGCGTGATCATGCCCGTTGGCGTCGCGTCCCTTGCCGGCTTCGCTGGCGTGCCGCCTAATGCCTGATGCCCGGCACGCTGAGCTTCTGCCCTTCATTCTGGACGGCGAGATAGAACTCGAGGTCGCCGTATTCCTTGGCATCCGGCGGCAGCTCGTCCGCGCGAATGTTGACCTGGCACCATTGGAATCTTTGGCGGATGTCCCAGATTGCGAGAAGGCTCGTGCGCCAGGTCGGGAAATGGTCGAACTGGCCTTTTGGCTCGCCCAGCCACTGACCGCGAATCCAGCGGTTGGCAACTTTCCCATGGCAGTCTGTGCACGCCATGTTGAGCTGACCCACCTTGCGCGCGCTCAACTCCTTACCCCGCTCAATGGCTGCTTTTGCCGCCGGGCTCGAGGTGTCAACCTTGATGGATGTGCCATTGGCAAGGAAATGCAGATAGACCGACATCGACCGGTTTTCTTCGGTTTCCATTGGCCAGCTGGCACCGGTGGTGGCCTTTGCATGGCGTGCAACAAACTCTTCCACGCCCAGGACCTTGTTCAGCCGAGGCTCCCACATTGGCATCGACGCCGCCCACGTCTTGAATGACGTCTTGGGATCGGCGTGGCAGGTGTTGCAGGAAGAGCCGGCGGCGCCGGCTTGTTTCCAGAGGTCCTGCGCCTTGTCGACGGCCCACATAGCCGGGTTTTCGATCGGATCCAGATTTTCGCGCTTCTCCACCGGAGGCGGCCGCTTGGTCGGATCATCAAGTTCCGTCTTGAATACGGCGGGAGACTTAAGCGTCTTCAGGAAGGCAACCATGTCGTTGATTTCCTGGTCGTCAAAAAATCCGTGACTCCCCCAGGGAGGCATCACGGTGTCCGGGTTATAGACACGTGCATCGTAGATATAATTGAACAGCCACTCGTCCTCGCGGCCGGTATTGCCGATTTCCGAAAGGTCAGGAGCGACATTGCCGGGCAAATTGGCGCCCCCGGCCGGCCCCATCACATGACAGGCAAGGCATGAACCGCCGCGATTGCGGTCGGCCACCATCTCGGCCCCCTTCTTGGCGTCGCCGGTAATCGGACCGGAAATCTTGCGAGGCTCTTTTGGTGCCGGAGGCGAGGCCAAATTGTCGAGCGTGTTGAATTTCGAGTAGTCGCGCGCCGGCCAGCCGGCGTAGCGTTTCCATGGCCGCGCCGACGCATCTTCTTTCGTATCAAGCGGCGCTTCCTTTTTGGCCTGCGCGCTGGCGCCCTGGTCGCTCGCAATGACAAACAAACCCGCCACGATCACTGCGGCGGCTGCGCTGCCGGCCAGAATCCCTCCACGAGACATCTGATCCTCCCAACGAATTCTTGTCGTTATAGCCCCTACGCAAACACGTGCGTCGTGGTTCGTCAGCTCACGGTGATTTTTTCTTCAGCCGTCGTGATTGTGCCGTCGTCGTCAGTCCAGGTGAATTTGAATGTGCCGCTCTCGTCGACTTTCGCGTTGAATTGCATGTAAGGATTGGCCGCAATCGCCGGATCGAGATTGACCGAAAACACCGGCTTGCCGTTGAACTCGCACGCGAACTTGTTGATGATTTTGCGCGGGATCGCATTGCCGTCCTTGTCCTTCCGCTGGCCGGACTCCATCACGTGCGGCAACAGCGTCTTGATTTCGATCACTTCGCCCTTCTTGGCTTCTGCCGGAAGCTTGAGGCGTGGTTTTTCCGCCATGATTTGCTCCTGTTCCTTCAGCTTTCCGATCAGCCACCGCAGCCGCCGATAGTGACCTTCACCAGCTTCTGATTGGTGAAGAATTCGCCTTTGCTCGTCTTCGCGACCGCAATGATGTTTTGCGTCGCGGCGAGACGAATACGCGTGGACGCCGCTGCCTTGCCCGACATCGGCGAGAAATGGAATGTCGCGACGCCGGGGTTTGGATTGCCATCGGCGACAATGAGAATCTCACTGACGTAGTTATCGGCGGCCATTGTGGCGTCAACCGCCACCGACAAAGGGACGGTATTGCCGTTCTCGGCAATCTCGGGAAGTTCGATTGTCACCTTCCCCTTTTCCGCCGTCTTGCCGCCGGTGAACTGGGCGATCTGGTCCGCCGTCTCTTTCGCGGCAGCCGAGGCCGGCCGGCCAGAACCTACGAAGCCAAGCGCCGCACCGGCAGCGCCGAGCGCCAAGGCAGTGCGACGAGACAATTGCCGCATCGATTGATCCTCCACGAGATCGTGCCGAGACTGAGCGTCCCGTTGGGCCTCGAACATAGCGGCCGTCCGCCGCATGTTCAAATCGTATTCACAAAGAAGAATGGATGAAACTGTCGCACCGGCGCTCAGCTCGGCAGCGCCTTCAGATAGTCGCGGAAGCTTTTGCTCTCATAGGCTTTTTCGCGCACGTAACGAAACATGGCGAGAAAATCGTTGGGCCGCAGATACCCCGGAGACCGGGCCACTTCCCGGTTCGCCGGCGGAAGGTCTTTCAGCGGCCCTGCTGCTTCGGCAAAAAACTGGAACGTCGGCGTAAAACGCACGCCATATTTCGCGGCCAACTCCTTTTCCGAAAGCTCGGTGCCGTCGAAATCCGTCACCTTGCGCGAGCCGATGATGTTGAGCTGCAACACTTCGAAATTTGTTTTCACGTAGTCCGAGATGAGGGGCTGCGCAAAATTGACGAGGTGCGTCTCTTTGCAATAAGGGCAGCCTCTGAGCTCCCACATGATCACAAAGCGTTTGCCCTCTTTGCGCGCACCCTCAAGATCATCGCCGAGGTCGAGAAAGCTCTCGAGGAACCAGGGCTGCTTGTAGAGCCCGTCATCGGTCAGAATCGGTTGCTCGGCACGGGCGCCTGTGCCCGACAGCGCAACGAAAGACGCGCCACCCAGCAACAGACTACGTCGTCCCAGCATGATGATTAATTCTCATAAACCACAAGGTCAGGTTGGCCTCGTCCGTCGGCGTCACGATGCATATATTTATCGACACTTGTGCGTCAAAATGAGGTAAATGTCGATGCCGTTCTGGGTTGCGCGTGTCGCACGTCTCGCACTTATCTTGATCTGCAGCGTGGCGCGCGCCGACGACCTTGCCGATTTCAATGCGGCGGTCGAGAGCGTCAGCGCCCATAACAGGGTCGCAATCGGCTATTTGCGTACGGGCAACGCCGATCTCGCATCGCTTGAATTAGACCGATTGCGCGATTCCTGGAGCCGGTTCAGCGAAAGATTTTCGGGCAAACGACCGGCGGCCTTCGACGGGAACGGCCTTTACGGCAAGCTGTTCACCGCGGTGAATGCACGGTTGGTCGGCGCCGACATCATGCTGAAAACCGGACGGCTCGATGCCGCCCGTGACGCTCTCAATTCCGTTCGTGGCGATCTCTATGACCTGCGCAAGGCAAGCGGGGTCGTCGTACTCGCCGATTGTGTGCGCGACGCGAATGCAATGATGGACGCGCTCATGGTCTACAACGATCGCGCGCTCGATTGGGACAATTCCGAGATCCGCTCCGGGCTCGGCCAAAAAGCCGACAGCTATGGCGCCTTGCTCGCCCGTTGTGACGAGATTGCCAGCGCGACCGTGCGCGAGGCCCCCGAGTTTCGTCGGCTGGTTGATGGTGCCAAAGCCAGCCTCTTGCTCATACCGAAAGCGATTTCCACCCGTGACGCAGACCTGCTCCACCGGGTACTTATTGAGATCCGCTCATTCGATAATCTGCTGGCTTTCCGGTACGGCTGATTGGCGGTCAGTCCCATCACGTCGACATCGACGCTTTTTGTGATATAGAAGGCGACAATTGACGTTGGTCCGAACCCCTACGTTCGAGCGAGAAAAAACTTGGTCTGCGCGTCAAAGATCCTGAAATGTTTTTCTCTCACCGTGACCGTTATCGCTATATGTATTTTTCTGAGCCTTGGAAACCTTCGTGCAGCCGAGCTCATAATGTTCGAACAGGCGGGTTGCGCCTGGTGTGAGACCTTCGATCGCGAGATCGCTCCGATTTATCCGAAAACGGCAGAAGGCAAACACGCACCCTTGCGCCGCGTGAGCATTGATAACCCTGTTCCGCCGGACTTGGCCTTCGTCGAAGTCGAACGGCTCGCCCCGGTGTTTGTACTGGTTCACAATGGCCAGGAAATCGGCCGCATTCGCGGTTACCCGGGTGAGGATCACTTCTGGGGATTGCTTGGCGCATTGATGAAGAAACTTGATGCAGTCGGGACAGGTGGAGAACCGGTGTCGCCTGCCGAAAACCCGTTGCGCCCTGTCGGTTGATTGTCTGTATTCAGGCGACGCCGCAAGACGATTGTTGGTGTACAAATGGAATTGCATCATCTCGAAAGCCGCTCGCGTTCTAACGAGCTCGACCGAATGGTCGGCAACGCGAAGCGCGCCACTAATTTTCTGAAGGCGCTGGCGCATGAAAGCCGGCTGATGATTCTGTGTATCCTCGCTGAGGGCGAGAAATCAGTCAGCGAGCTCGAAGATTTGCTCAACCTGCGTCAGCCGACAGTGTCGCAACAACTCGCTCGACTTCGGGCCGACGGACTTGTATCGACACGCCGCGACGGAAAAGCGATCTACTATAGACTCGCGAGCGAGGAAGCTCGTGTTATCATCGGCGCGATCTACGATGTGTTTTGCCGAAAGATGCGCAAACGATAGCCTATGGCGAAGGCAGAAATTCGCTTGTCCTGCCGGTTATCCAATAGACGAGCAACCCGACCCACTCGTGGGTGGCTGAATCGAAACGTGCCAGAGCGTGGCCAAATGTCGACGGCACGCTCAGATACGCATCACGGCCTGTGCGCCAGCCGACTGGATAGGCTTCCACCGGAAAACCGATACGCCTGAAGCAGCCGATTGCACGCGGCATGTGCTGCGCCGAGGTGACCAGAAGCCACAGTTCCCCCGGCTTCGGTTTTACAAGTTCTTTCGTGAAGGCGGCGTTTTCTGCCGTATTGCGCGAGCGCGGTTCCAGCACTACGCGGTCGCTCGGAATTCCCAGCCCTTCGAGCAACGGAGCAACGAAATTTGCTTCGGGCGATTGATTACCGCGCAAACTAGCGTCGCCTCCGGAATAGAAGATGCGGGTGGCAGGATAGGCGCGAGCGAGCTTGGCCACGGCGACGATGCGATCGGCCTCATCGCCCAGTACGGCTTGGCCGAATTCGTGCGATAGCCGGGACTTGATGGCGCCTCCCAGGACAACAATCCCGTCCGGCGTCCGGGTTGCTTTCCATGGTGGAAAGCGACTTTCCAAAGAATGCGTGAGGAAGCTGCCCGTCGGCCACCATCCTGCAATCGCCAGCAGAACAATGCTCGTCAGCACCAGACTCAAGCCCGCCCGCCTTCGGCGCGCGGCCATGAGGATGATGCCAAGGAGTCCAAGCAGGATCAGAAAATTGGAAGGAAGCAGAAGAAAAGCGACGGTCTTCGAAAGCAGGAAGAACATCAACGCGTCTTCTTCCACTGCTCGTAGCGTTTCTTGTTGTCTTCGTTGGGTGGGTAGAGGCCGGGCAGCTTTTCCCCCTTTTTCACTTCCTGGACCAGCCAGCTTTCAAGAAGCTCGTGCTCTGCGCCCTCGTGAGCGACAAAGTCGACCAAATCCTTTGGAATGACTACGGCGCCATCATCGTCCGCAACGATGACATCGTCGGGGAAAATCGCGCAGCCGCCGCATCCGATCGGTTCATTCCAGCCAACGAAGGTCAGCTGGTTTACTGAAGCCGGAGCCGCAACGCCGGCACACCAGACCGGCAGGCCCGTCCCCAGCACGCCGTGCTTGTCACGCATGACACCATCGGTGATAAGCGCAGAGACACCGCGTTTGACCATGCGCATGCACAGAATGTCGCCAAATATTCCTGCACCGGTCACGCCCATCGCATCGGCCACCACCACGCAATTCTCGGGCATGACTTCGATTGCACCGCGCGTGGAAATCGGCTTCGACCAGCTCTCTGGAGTCGCCAGGTCTTCTCGCACGGGGACAAAGCGCAGCGTGAAGGCCTGGCCGACCACACGCTTGCCGGAAAAGCCGAACGGCATCGCTCCCGCCATCCAGGAGTGACGAATGCCTTTCTTTAGCAACATCGTCGTGATGGTGCCGGTAGTCACGTTTTGAAGGATTTCCATTGACGAAGCCATGATCAGTCTTTCAGGCAGCCTTAAGTCCGATCCGCTCGTCGCGTCGCCGCATATAAACGACGAAGGGAATCGCGAGCAGAACCATCCAGAGCTTGCCGATGATTTGACCGATCAGGAACTCCAACGAGCCGAAGGCCAACCACAGAAATACGATCGAGTCGACAACCAATCCGACAACGCTCGAGGCAAACACGGCGGGGACGAGCCGCCGGCGCGCGAGTGGCGTATATACGGCGAAATCCGCAAATTCAGACAGCAGGAAGGCGGCCGCCGAGGCCACCACCAGTGACGGTGGCGCGAGCCCGGCCGAGATCGCCGCCCCGACAATGATCGCGCCGATGCCGAACTCGACGCCAAGCCTGCGCTGCACCAGATCCCGCAAAACAAGAGCGAGCCCGATCATCAGTACACCGGAAGGCGCCATGACCCCGGGCGCGACGGGCACCAGACAGGGTCCATTGGGGACGCACACGGTTCCCGCATGGCCTATCAACCAGTTTGCCGCCGGAATGGTGAGGCAAAACAACACGAGAAAAATGTAACCTTCGATATTCTGACGTCCATCCATTTTCGTTCACGTCTTCCTTCGAGCCGAAAATTTCCCAAAACCTTGAGAACGTAGCTGGCAAGCCGGGCATTCTCCGCAGCCGTAGCCCCAGTCGTGGCGCCTCGTGCGATCACCCAGATAACAGCTATGGCTCTCCTCGATGACGAGATCAAGAAATGCTTTTCCGCCGACCTCCTCGGCCATGGAGAACGTGTCGGCCTTGTCGATCCACATCAGGGGAGTATGGATGGTGACACGCGCGTCCAGACCAAGCGACAGCGCGACCTGCATGGCCTTGATCGTGTCGTCGCGGCAGTCCGGATAGCCGGAATAATCGGTTTCACACATGCCGGCGACCAGATGGCGGGCCCCACGCCGGCAAGCCAGAGCTCCCGCAAAGCCGAAAAAAATGAGATTGCGACCCGGCACAAAGGTCGTGGGCAACCCGGTCTCGGCGATCGCAATGGCTGTGTCGCGTGTAAGCGCGGTCTCCGAAATGGCGGCGAGCGCGTCGAGCTTGATCACATGATCTTCACCCAGACGAGCTTTCCAGGCTCCGTTCAAGGCCGTCATGCGTTCGCGTATGCGCGCCCGCACGGTGAGTTCGACGGCGTGCCTCTGGCCATAGTCGAATCCGACCGTCTCGACGCGCACGAAACGCTCCAGCGCCCAGGCAAGGCAAACCGTCGAGTCTTGCCCGCCCGAAAAGAGAACAAGTGCAGCATCGGCTGAAAGGGTCAGAGCACCACCTCAATCCCAATTCGGCGACCAGGTCCAATCCACGATACGTCCGCCCGGCCGCGCCAGGCTCGCAATCTCACGCATTTCGGCATCGCTCAATTCGAAATCGAACAGCGAGAAATTCTCTTCGAGTCGCTCGACCCGGCTTGTGCGCGGAATGACGACGATGCCCTGCTGGATCAGCCAGCGAAGACAGACTTGCGCGGCCGTCTTCCCGTGAGCTTTGCCGATCTTTTCAAGCAACTTGTCGCCTTTTGCGCCGCCACGTGCGATGGGGCTGTAAGCGACAACCACCATTCCATGCTTGCGGCACGCTCCGACTATCTTGTCCTGATTGAGAAAAGGGTGGCACTCGACCTGATCGCAGACCAGCGGCTCCGTTGAAAGCCTGTTTGCGTCCTCAAGGAGCGATACCGTGAAATTCGAAACGCCGATCTGGCGCGTGTAACCCTCGCGCTTCATCTTGGCCATGGCGCCGAATGTTTCGGCGAGCGGCACGCGAGGATTTGGCCAATGGATCAGCAGTAGATCGATTACATCAAGACGCAGTCTGGCCAGACTTTCCTTGACGGAACGTTCGAGATCATGCGGGGCGAGCAGCGTAGGCTGGACCTTGGTCGTGACCATGACCTCCGATCGCAGTCCCGAAGCTCGCACCCCCTCCCCAACTTCACGCTCGTTGTCGTACATCTGCGCGGTATCAATATGCCGATAGCCGATGCGGATAGCCT
>DASRAF010000234.1:0-6626 GCA_035638295.1 Pseudolabrys sp. | reverse complement strand
GTTGACGCAGCGGATCACCGTTGACTTGCCCGCGCCGGACGGGCCGATCAATGCCATTACCTGCCCGTCGGGCACGTCGATGTCGATGCCCTTGAGCGCGAGATCGCCCGTGCGATAGCGCTTGGTCAGACCTTTGATGCGGAGCATCGGTGCCCCCGGCGAGCGCGCAGTTATTTGCAGCTGTATTTCACGCCGCTTGCCGCGTCGATTTTGCGAATGACGCCCCAGTCTTTCTTATAGGTGATCGGAACGAATTTATCCTGACCCTTGAATTCCGCATGCAGCGCCGAGCCTTCCCAGGGGAACGTGAAGAACGCTTCCTTGATCTTCGCTTGCAGCGCCGGATCGAGATTGTGCGCAACGCCGTAGCCGGTGGTCGGGAAGGTCTCGGATTTGTAGATTGTGCGGATCTTCGCCTTGTCCACGACATTGCGCTCGAACATGCGGAACATCACCTCGTTGGCGATCGCGGCCGCGTCGTAGTCCTTGTTCGCGACGCCGAGAATAGAATTGTCATGCTTGCCGGAAAACACCGGCTCGTAGTCGCGCTTTGCAGTCAGATTGAACTCCGATTCGAGCAAAGCGGATGGCGCCTTGAATCCGGAATTCGATGTCGGCGAGGTGAACGCGAGTTTCTTGCCCTTGATGTCGGCCGGCGTCTTTATTGGGCTGTCAGCCGGCACAATGATTTCCATCTCGTAGCCGAAGGTGCCATCCTTTCCGGCCATGATGGCGAAGGGCACAAAGCCCGCGCAATTCACCGCGATCGGATTGGATCCCGTGTTGAAGCCCGCAATGTGTAGGCGGCCGGACCGCATGGCCTCGATTTCCGCCGCGTTCGACTGCACGGGGAAGAAAACCACCTTTTTGCCGGTGACTTTTTCCATGTGCTTGATGAAGCCATCCCACACCTTGGTGTAGACCGCCGGATCCTCGACCGGCGTATAAGCAAAGATAAGCGTCGACGGATTGACGAGTTGCTTTGCATCGGTCGGCGTGTCGGCCACCAGGTCGCCGTCGCGGTCGCAATAAGCCTTGTCGAGATCGCCTCGCGGACAGTCCTGCGCATGGGATGCGACCATCAGCGCGCCGCTGAGTGTGAGTACAACGAACGCGCTCGCGATGACGTTGATCTGCCGTGGCATGGTGGCCATTCCCCTGTACCAGAAACATTCGGTACCGGAATTGTGGGCTGGATTGCCGCCGGAGATCAAGGCCAAGCAGATGCGCTACTTGGTGAGTCGACGACGGTTTTTCCGCACGCGCCGCTTGTAGACGCGGAGCACCTTTGTCGCGACGCGGGGGCCCTTGGCGCCCTTGATCGCTGCGACAGTTGCCGCGCTTTGCGCTTCGCCGAGCGCCATCACCTTCTCGGTGACCATACGGCGTGCTTCTGATTGGGCGCGGGCGCCGCCCGCGGCAAGGCGCGTGAAACGAAGCGCCATGACGCTCTGCGCCTCAAATCCGGTGACGGCCACCTGCATCGCCAGCCTGGCCCACGCGTTCCACGCCTGCATCGGGTTCAACATTGCATCTCCGATGGCAACAATTTGCGTCATCTATGTGGCTTTAACTTTGACCGCCAGTGTCAGATTTGGGCCCCGCCCATAGCCGTCGCCAGGGAACAGGCGCAAGCAGAAGTGCTCCGGCCAGCAGAACGAAGGTCGCCGGCCAGCGGATCCGCTCACGCGCGCGTATGCGCACTTCGCCCATGACGAACTGCTCGCCCTTGCGCATCTCGCCGTAGGATTTGAGGAACGAAGAGATGCGCGCAACGGTAAAATCGTCGAGCGCCTGCCCTTCGGTGCGGTTGCGTCGCTCCCTCTCGTTCAGTTGTTCCGCTTCCTTGCGATAGCGTTCGGCATGCTCGCTCGCATCGGCGAATATCGTCGCTTCGGCGCGCGTGAAGTAAAACGCGCGCAATGAGGGAGCCGTATACTCGGCAATATCCAGGAGTGGCTGGTCAGCGCGCGGCGCGGCGGCGAGCTGCAGTGCCGAGGCCGCGAGGATGATGGCACCGACCCAGCGGGCGGTGGTAACGACGGCATGCATCGAGCGTCGGCGGTCGCCGCGCAGAAACGGATAGAGTACGCCGGCCAGCGCCAGCGATGCGCCAAAGGCGCAAACCATCGCCGCTCCTGTCGGCAGGTCGAAGGCGAACGAAGCGGCAAGACCGGCCGCGCTCACCAGCGTGCCGGAAATCCAGCCGATGGCGAGTTGCCGCGGCAGTGAATCGGCGAACATCACGCCGATGGCGGCGGGAATGATCAGGAACGAAAAGACCAGGAGCACGCCAGCAATCGCAACCGAGCTGGTCACCACGAGGCCGAAGGTCGCATAGAACACGAACTCCCAGAGGATCGAGCCTTCCCCGGTCATATGCCGGCGCAGCACCCAATGCAGCAATCCCACGGCTGTATAGAGCGGAACGATGAGCGCAACGTCGTTGAGCCCACTGGTGAGAATGTTTCCGGTGAGGATCTGCTTCAGATGTTCGGCGCCCTGCGGCGCTCTGTCGATCAACAGAATGGCAGCCGCGGCGCCAACGACGTAAATGACGCCGATCAACGCTTCCTGCGGCACTCGCGTCCCCCAACTGCGCGTGAACGCCAACAGCACCGCGGCGAGCAGCGTGAACGAGAGCGAATAGCCGTAGGTCGCGGCGCTCTGAGCCGGGTGGCCGAGCATGAACGCGACAGTCGCGCCCAACGCCGCGATCTGCGCCAGTGCCAGATCGACAAAGATCACTTTGCGGGCCAGTACCTGAATGCCGAAATAGGCGTGGATGCCGACCAGGCAGACCGCCACCAGGAACGGCGGCCAGAGGAACTGCAGCGCATCGATCATAGCTTTGCCGCCGCCGCTGTGAGCGCTTCGACGTCCGCGTCGAACAGCGAAATGTAGTCATCGGTCCGCGGCAAGGCACCGACCGAAGCCCCGAGCGTCACCACCTGCGCGCCGGCCTTGCTCGCAACGAATGCAACGTCACGCTCGGGCTCGTTCGGTTCCCGTATGACGATGCGTGCCCCCCGCGCTCGCATGTCACGCACGATTCCCGCCAGGTGCGACGGGCTCGGCGGCACGCCAGGCTTGTTCTCGATGAAGCCTACAAAATCCAGACGGAAGCGGCGCGCAAAATAGGGCCAGCTGTTGTGATAGGCGACCATCGGCATCGACCTGAGCGGGCTCAGCTTGCCTTCCCACTCCGTCAGTTTCGCATTCAGGCGCACGAGAAATGCCTGCCGGTTCGCTTCGTAGGTTGCGGCATTGGCCGGATCGATCCGCGCCAAAGCCTCAAGTATGTTTGCGGTGATGGTCTCGGCGTTCTTCGGATCGAGCCAATAATGCGGATTGCCGCTGCCATGGGCATGACCGTCGCCAGGGCCGACGCTCATTCCGCGCAGCTCCAGCACGGCTATCGCAAGCGACGTGTCGACATAGGCCGCGCCGCCTCGGCTGATCTCCGGCCGGCCGACCTGCGCCAACAGGCGATCGACCCACAGATCATAGTCGAGACCGACGCGCACGAGCAGGCGCGCCTGCTTGAGACGCAACACATCCTGCGGCTTTGGCTGGTAGTCCTCGGCGTCGAGGCCCGGCGGAACAAGGCTGACGGCCACGATACGATCCCCGCCGACGGCCTCGGCGAGGCTGCGCAAGTCAGTCGTCGTCGTCACGACCTGTAGGCGGTCCTGTGCGCGCTCCTGCGCCAATGCCGGCAACGCTGCGGCAAGCAACGCGACAATGATAGCGGAACGCAACACCATGATCGTGAAGAAGGAAGGGCCGCGTTGGCGGCCCTTCCTTGTCTTTAGTTAGTGACCGCCGGCGACCCAGATGCTCTTGGGCATTATGCAATGGACGTTCTTCTCGGTGTCGGAGATCGCACCGACCCGACAATCCATCGCCACGCTAGCGAGCCCGTAGGCATCGAGACGCGTCAACTTCTTGTCCGTCGCGAGCTGATTGATCATGCCCATCGACGCATCGTTCATCGCCTTGTTCAGGTCAACATCCTTGGCGTGCGACACGAGATATTTCGACGTCTCCTTTGTCGGACGCTCCATGTCTTCCTTGTCGCGCGTGTTCTTCGGGTTGAGGCAGTGGATACCCTTCTTGATGTTCACGACCTGCGAAACGCGACAATCCGAAACGTTCGCCATCAGTTTCTCCGCCTGCTCGGCCGAAACGCCGCGCTGTTCGGAGAGGAACTTGATCGTTTGGGCCTTCGCCTGCGCCCACGCCTTGTTCATGTCCTGGTCAAATCCCATTGTGATCCAGGATTTTGCCGTTTCAATCCGCGGGAAATCGAGAGGCTTGCCCTTCACCACCTCGACCGTGATGTTGAATTCCTTGTAGGCGGTCTCGATGGCGGTCAGGTTGACCTCCCCGTTGCCCTGACCGGCATGCGAGTCACCGGTCCACAGCAGCGCGCCCGGCACAAACACAGGGACATACAGGGTCGTACCGGTGACGAAATCGCGAATGTCCATGTTGCCAGCGTATTCACCCGGCGGAACACTCGAGTAGCGACCCGGCTCCTTGCGGGCGACACCAAGAATGCCCGGGGACGGACGTATCGGCAGAACGATGCCAGGCAGGAACTCTGTCTTCATGCTGTCGAGATCAAGAAACAGATACTTGACCTGACCGTCCTGGAAGACGTTCGGGAATTCGCCGAACATGCCCGGCACGTTGAAGTTTGCTGCATATGCGCGCGGGATGATCCGGTTGAGCCGGACTTTCAGCACGTCGCCCGGCTGCGCTTCTTCGATATAGATCGGTCCGGTCAAAGTGTGCGGCCCGCGCCCCGGAAAATCTGTGCGCAATTTCTTGATCTGCTCGATGGTCGCGCCCGGCACCACCTGATTGTGGCTGTGCATCATCGTTTCGAGAATGATGGTGTCGCCGGAATGGACGCGCAGCACCGGTGGCTGCGAATTGTCGAACCAGCCCCACTGCGTGGTTTCGAGCGTCGCCGGCAGCACATGTATCTTCTTGCCGGCCGGTGTCTCGAGAACGCGAAGCTTCGGATCGGCTGGGCCGGGTGCTGGATAGCCGGGCGTCGTAATAGTTGCGGTCAACGGTATGCCCAAAGGCGATTGAGCGGGCGGCGCCGGAGCAGGCGCCGGCGTTTGAGCGAAAGCCGCGGTGCCAACAATCAACGCCCCGCAGGCACCAGAGACGATACGAGACGCAAATGTTACGTGCGACATGAGACTCCCTTCCCCTTATGCTCCAGTTTCGAACTCACTTCTTCCACATGCTTTTGGCAACGAGACAGTGCACACCCTTCTCGGCGGCATCCATTTCGCCGACCCGACAATCCATGGTCATGCTCGCGAGCGCATAGGCGTCAAGCCGCGACAAGCCCCTGTCCTTTTGCAGCAGTTCGATCATTGCCCACGAGGCGTCATCCATCGCCTTGTTCATGTTGGCGTCCGCCGCATAGGTCACCAAATATTCTGGCGTTTCCGCCGTCGGTCGTGTCTCGGCGAGCGACTTCGAAAGGTCTTTCGATGTCATGCAGTGGACGCCTTTCTTGATGTCCACGACCTGAGTCACGCGACAGTCCGAGGTTTTCGAAACCATCGACGCCGCTTGCTCGGGCGAAACCTTGCGCTGCTCCACGAGGAATTTCGCGGTTTCCGCTTTGGCGTTAGCAAGAGCCTTGGTGAGATCCTCGTCGAAGCCCATCGTGATCCACTCGGTCGCCGTCTCGATGCGCGGCCACTCGAGCTTCGTCGTCTTGTCGATGGTTATCGTCAGCGTGATCTCCTGGAAGGCGGTCTCAAGACCGGTCAGGTTGACCTCGCCGTTGCCTTGCGCCGCGTGGGAATCGCCCTGCCATACCAATGCTCCACGGACGAAGACCGGAACGTGCAGTGTCGTTCCTTCGACGAGATCGCGGTTATCAAGATTTCCGGCAAAGGGTCCCGGCGGCACCGCGTTGTAGCGCCCCGGCTCCTTGCGCGCGACGCCAAGCGTGCCTGGGAAAGGCCGCAGGGGAATTTCGATGCCAGGCGCAAACTCGGCGGTCTTCTTTTCATTGTCGAGATAGAAGTACTTCACCTGTCCGTCGGGAAAGCGACTGGGGAATTGTCCGAACAGTCCGGGCACATTGAAATTCGCGCCCCATGGCCGCGGAACGATCTTCTGTATCTTGATCTGCAGGGTGTCGCCCGGCTCTGCCCCGTTGACGAAGATCGGGCCAGTCAGCGTCATTGGCCCGCGCGCGGGCCAATCCGTGCGCAATTTCTTGAGCTCCTCGATGGTGCGGCCTGGATAAAGCTGACCGTGCGAATGCGACATCGACTCGATCGCAACCGTGTCGCCCGAATCGATGATCAGGCGTGGCAATTCGGCGTTGTCGAACCAGCCCCACTGCGTCGTTTCCATCGTCGCCGGTAGGACATGCATGCGTCCGGGGTACTTCGATCCCGGCACGGCCATCAGCTTCTGCGCGGCCGATTGCGCCGAGATCGGCGGCTGTTGCTGCGCCAGCACGGCTCCGCCTGCGCAGATTGCGGCCACAGTTGTCGCTACAGCCACTGGTTTGTGAAATCGCATGCGTCGCCCCCGCGTTGTTTCTGTTTTCTAGAATAAACGATAGCAACTTCCATGCC
>DASRAF010000233.1:0-2072 GCA_035638295.1 Pseudolabrys sp. | reverse complement strand
GAGTGCGAGCACAATTTGACGTTCATGTCGCCCGCCCGCGATCAATTCGCGAGAACGACCACGCGTTTCTGCACGCGCTCGTTGCTTATCGTTGTGGCCGAAGCGCCTGCCCGCCGAAGCCGAAGAATGGGCCCTGACAAGCCATTCCTCGCCGGCCACCCCACGATCCGCCAATCGGGTTACATTGGCAAAGAACATAATGACGCAGTTTCGGTGGCCTCTGAAGTCACGAGTCATTCATCTGATAATGACAGCAGGATTGACATTGTAGGTGAACGACTAGGCCTGCTTCATGGTGCCAGCGGCCCGCCTATTGACTCGCTCGGCCCTCGTCTTTGGGTGGCAGCTTGTGCGCCAGCTCCGGCCACTCGCTTTCCACCACCTCGCGCATTTCGTCGGAGACGACCGCGACCTTCTCAATCTCGAGCATGTACTCGTGCAAGCGCCGCAGATCCACCGGCGTCATAACCTTGCCACCGATGACCCGCGGCGAGTAGGAGCGCTGATACCGCACTCGGCCTGGATGGCGAATAGGTCAAGCGGGTACCGCCGAAGCGCCCCTGAAAGGCATCCGCGGTGGCGGCATCAGGGAAGCAGAAGCGGATGTGGAACTGCTCCACCTCATGCCGGCCGCGGCCTCGGCGAATTGGTATGCCGCGCTCACGATGGAAGGCATCAAACTCGAGGCCCTTGCTGCGGAAGCCACCTGGTGGCAGCTCGAGCTCGACGATGTGCGGGAACTCCCGCTCATTCATGTGCCCAGTGATCTCGAACTTGCGGCGGGTCATGCGTACATCGCCGAAGAGGCAACATGGCCTGAACGATAGACCAGCGGCGACAAAACGCGAGTCCGAAATCGGCAACCCTTGGCGGGCAGTTGGTATCAGCCGCGCCAGAATGCTTCCTCCCAGGTCCTGCTGAGCCGCATGGCGGAGATGATCAAACCGACCATTGAGTAGGTTTGAGGAAAATTGCCCCACAGCTCTCCTGTCTTCGGATCGACATCCTCGGAGAGTAATCCGAGATGGTTTCGGCATGAAAGCACATGCTCGAAGATCTCTCGTGCCTCCTCGCGACGTCCGATAGCAGCGAGGGCGTTGACGTACCACAACGTGCATACGGTGAAGGCTACTGTCGGGGCGCCGAAGTCGTCTGGGGCGGTATAGCGGAAGATATGACAGCCATTTCTGAGCCGCTTCTCTACCGCCGCAACGGTACCGAGAAAGCGCGGATCCGACGCGGCGACGAAGCCAATCTCCTGCAGCAGCAGGAGACTGGCATCCACGTCTCTCCCCCCTAAACTCTCGACGAAAGTGTTCTGCTCTGGATCCCATGCCTTATCGAGGATAGTGGCGCGGATCCGGGTTGCCTCCGTGCGCCAATGGCTAACCCGCTCGGAAAGGTCGAGGATGCCAGCAATCTTGGCCAGCCGGTCGCAGGCCGCCCAACACATCGCACTCGAGAAGGTGTGGACGCGCGCCCGACCCCGGAACTCCCATAAGCTAGCATCTGGCTCGAATGCCGACACTGCTGCCTGTTGCCCGAGCTCCTCAAGACGCGCAAACATCGCCCTGTCGCCCATTCGTGGTAGGCGGCGATCAAAGAACATCTGCGCGGCGGCAAGGATAACGCTCCCGTAGGTGTCGTTCTGGACCTGCCGCTCGGCGAGGTTTCCGACGCGGACTGGACCCATCCCACGATAGCCAAGCAGGCTGCCAATCTCACGCTCGGGGAGGGAAATACCTGGAACAATTGCGTAAACAGGGCGCAGGCGGCGATCCTTGCCGAGAGCCGCAATGTTGATGATGTAGTGAAGAAAGTCTTCCATTGTGAGTGTCGCCCCAAGCTGGTTCAGCGCCTGCACAACAAAATAGGCGTCGCGCAACCAGCAATAACGATAATCCCATGTACGACCGCTGTTCGGCGCTTCGGGGATCGAGGTCGTCGGCGCGGCGACAATAGCTCCCGTCTCTTCGAAGCTGCAGAGCTTTAGGACGATGGCGGCCCGAATGACAGCGTCCTGCCATTCGAAAGGCACGGAGAGGTAGCGCGTCCATTCAAACCAATAGTCC
>DASRAF010000232.1:0-2094 GCA_035638295.1 Pseudolabrys sp. | reverse complement strand
TCACGTTGCGCTAGGGCGCCGCCGACGGTCAGCCGCATCAAGCGCATGGCGACGACGACGTTGGCATCCCATCCGACTTGTGCGGCCTGAATATAAGCATGCCACAGATTGAGCATGATCCGTCTCCAACATCGTAACGCGCCACTCTGAAATTTGATCCTGTATTTGAAAGACTCTGGCCAGCCGGGCGCCCCCTATCCGGCCGCAGAAACACTGGCGTGGCTTCCCCTTGCAGTTTATCAGAACGTTCAGCAAATTCTGGTCGCCAAAGGCGACCTCCGCCTACAGGTGTTGGCAAAATTCCCTCAACACAGTCTCACACAAGACATCGGGATTAAGCTCGCCGGTTTTTGCAAGCTCAATAATTCGTTTGGCGATTCGTTCATTGATTAGATTGCCTTGGTCGCCAAGCTGAAGAGCTGCGCGAGCCATTTCGAATGCTACGCCCATGACCCGCTTGGTCTCGGAATCGAATTCGGAACTGTTCAAAAATTGTGTGATGGGCATGACCTGGCCCCCGCTATTGGCAATGAACTTTATGCAAATCCTGCGTGTCATTCGGGTGACGGACTAGAAGGTTCGCAGCCAGCAAAAATCAGAACGGGCGGGCCCTCGGCAGAATGTCCGGCATGAACAGCCCATAGGGCATTCACAATCCGAGCCAAAAACCGGAAAAGCTCAGAACGAGCGAATGTTGTCCGCGCCGCGCCGTCGGCGCCGGCCTGGACGACGAGCACAAGCGTCACTTGAGGTTGTCCACGGCTCTTTGCGGATTAACCCGGCCTAGTTCATCAGACCGCTTTGCTTCCGTCTGCGACAGCCGTCGCCCCACCATCTCCTTCGGTACTTGCTCCTCTGGCGGGGGGACCGTGTCTGGGTTGACATGAATGGAACCCAATGAGTTAGGGGGTTTTGCTTGATTTAGATTCTAGAATCTATTATTTAAAAGCATGCCGCGGCCATCGCGATTTTCGGAGGCCCAGATTCTCGACGCCACGGCCGCGATCGTCGCGGCGGACGGGCCCAGTGCTGCCACGATCGGCGCAATCGGCCATATGCTGAAGGCGCCGTCGGGCTCGATCTATCATCGCTTTGCTTCGCGCGACGTGCTGCTTGGTCGGCTGTGGCTGAGCAAGGCGGCCTTCTTTCAAGACCGGTTCGCAGCCGCCCTGGCGGACCCCGATCCCTTCAAGGCCGGACTTGCCGCGGCGCTCTCGATGCCGCGCGCGGTACGCGAGGATTTTGCCGGCGCGCGCATCATGCTGCTGCATAGGCGCGATGACTTTCTCGACGGCGACTGGCCACTCGAAATGGCCTGCGAGGCGATTCGCCTCAAGCAACAGGTCGACGACGCCATGAACGAGATTGCGCGCAGGCTGTTCGGCCGAGTTAGCGCGGAGGCGCTTCGGTTGGTCAATTTCGCAATCATCGACGTGCCGTTCGCGGCAGTGCGCCGGCATGTCGCGGTCAACGAGTTGCCGCCACGTTCGCTCGAGGAACTGATCGCAAGGACCTATGCGGCGCTGATTGCGCCAGCGCGCAGACCCGCGGGGGGCAGGAAGTCGCCGAACGCGGCTCCGAGTCACCGCAAGTAAGGAGGCGCAAATGTCGTCACCGGCAGAGAAGCCCGAACGTCAATGTATGGTACCCCAGATCCCGTCCGAAGTCATCCCGCAGGAAACATACGCGTTTATCTACGCGCCGGGACCCCAATGGCTTGTGGGCCGCCCTGTCACGGAGCAGAACCTCGAGGCGCATTGCGCCTACATGGGGGACCTCTACGCGCAAGGCCAGGTACCGCTGGGCGGACTATTCGTCGATGACGCCGGCGGCGGGTTTGCCTTGGTGCGTGCCAAAGGCCGCAGCGAGGCAATGGCGCTGCTCGCTGCCGACCCGGCCATCAGGGAAGGTGTTTTCACCGGCGTCGTGCGCCGCTGCCACGCGCTGTTTAACGGGCCGGAAGACATGGGTGCGGCACGGTCGCAGGTGCGCTCCAACAAGCGTGCCGTCAGGGCCCTGTTCGAGGCTGTGGACCACCGCGATGGCGAGGGCGTCCGCGCCGGCTACGATGAAAATATCACAATCCACGAAGCG
>DASRAF010000231.1:0-2996 GCA_035638295.1 Pseudolabrys sp. | reverse complement strand
GTCATCAAGGATGAAGGGCCTTTTAGAAACTCGACCTGGGCGAGGTTGGCCGTGTCCATCCAGCGTGAGGTGATGTCCGTCGGCCCAGTCCATATTCCATTGTAGAGAACGTTCACCTGCGGGCCGGCAAAGCCGCGCATCGAAAAGTTCGCGGGGGCGCCAGCGGAGTCGCCGGCCAAAACACCGACCGCGCCTTGAGCGGTTTCGGTTGTGGTCCGATAGCCCTGGTCCTGAATGGTTCTCTGATCGACGACCTCGACCGACACTGGAGTTTGAATGACAGGCAGGCCAAGCCGCGTAGCGCTCTGGGTCACAATGTTGAGTGGTGTCATCGGTATCCCCGCCAGAGGCGACACCGGCATTTGCTTGTTGTCAGGTGGCGCGGGAGCAGGCGCCGCGGCTCGCGGCTTCCTGACCGGTCCGCGCTGGCGTGCGGCAGGCGCAGTTACGCGGATCGGTGGAAGCTGGTTTGGCTGTGCGGCTTTTTGTTCCGGCGTTGGCGCAGTCTGCGCTGATGTAGTTTCAATATTCACAATCAGCTCTGGTACGAGAGCTGCGATCGCGACGAGAAGGTGAAGTACGCGCCAGCGGCGAACAGCACGGCCGCCGTCGTCGACAGGCAACACGTCACGCCCCCACTGGCGAAACCGTAACCCGTCACTGCGGCCTTTGGTCCTTCCAAGTCCTGCTTCGCCCGCCGCAGAAACCCGTCCGAGACCGAACTCAACGTGACGCCAGGACACCCCGCCCGACGCGCTCGCGCGTGACCGTTGCTGGTGGCAGATCTCCTGGCTCGCGGGTCGCTGTCTCCGGCCACCTTCCCAGGAATGCGAGTTTCCCAGTGGCAAATCGGCCGGAGGCTCACCGCTCACAGTTGCGGGGGCAGCCGCGGGATTGGGCGCTTAGTGGCGCACGCACCGCGTTCCCTTTTGATCCCTACGGGAACCACCGTCGCAATTTTGAGCCGATACGGAAGACGGGGTCAAGTCAATGCGATGGCGGAGCATCAGATGTCTGCTTTTGGCACAAAGCGGACATGCCGACATGCTCAACCGATGTCCGCTTTTGGGGGTAAAGCGGACATCGCGATTTAATGACGTCATGTCCGCTTCTGACCCAATGTATGGTCCGGCCGTGCGTAGCAAGAAGATTTGACGAGTCGGTGGTGAGCGGTCTTGCATCAATGTATTCGGCCTCGTATTAGAGCATTGCTCCCGGCCATCATGGATATCAGCGCGCAGGCGAGCTCATTAACAGACAGGCCTCGAGCGGGCCAAATGGGTCACCAGTGTTCGCACGCGCCGGGAAGACCGAACCTCCATCTCATCTCATCATCTCGCAGACCTCGGCGGGCAACTGAGCTTCGTGCAAGTTCATGCAGCCTGAATCTTGTTCGCTTCGAAGGTGCGGCTACCGGCCAGAACAGCCCATGCGATGCGCGCTAGCTTGTTAGCGAGCGCGATCGCAAGGACGTTGCGGTGTAGTCGCTTTTTGGCAGCTTCGATCCAGTGTTTAAGCCCATGGCGTTCCCAGCTCATTGGCTTGATGAGCACGACCCACGCTGCTTGCACGAATAGAACGCGGAGGTAGCGGTTACCGCGCTTCGATATCTTGCCCAGGATAGTGCGATCGCCGGTGGAGATCTGTTTGGGCACGAGACCTAACCAAGCGGCGAAGTCACGGCCTTTGGTGAATGCATCGCCGGTCCCAATGGCGGCCACCATGGCGCTCGAGATGATCGAGCCTATGCCAGGCACACTCATCAGCCGCTCGCATCCAGTGTCCTGACGAGCCAAAAGGGTAATCTCATTGGATAAGTGATCGATCCGGTGGTCGAGGCGGCGCCAGTCTTCGGCCAGATCGCTGATGACCTGCACCATGCGAGCCGATAGTACGTCGGGCGGAGTAGCCAAGATGCGCGGCAGCTCAGCTCGCAAGAACCGTAGCCCCTGCCTGACGGGCATACCGCGCTCCAACAGGAAGGCGCGAATCTGATTGATGATGCCGGTGCGCTGGCTGACCAATCGCTCGCGCACGCGATGCATAGCCTGCAGATCGAGCTGTTCGGCAGTCTTCGTTGCCACAAACTTCATCGTCGGGCGCTGAACGGCCTCGGCGATCGCCTCCGCATCACGGAAGTCGTTCTTCTGTCCCTTTGAGTACGGGCGGACATACTTCGCCGGCATCAATCGGGCGTCGTGACCAAATGCTTGCAACTTCCGACTGAGATGATGCGCACCGACGCAAGCTTCCATGCCGATCAGGCAAGGCGGCATGTTGGCTAGCCGCACTTCAATCTGACCACGCGACCACTTCTGACGCAGCACGATAGCGCCGCGATCATCCAGCCCTACGACATGGAATGAGTTTTTGCCGATATCTATGCCGATCACGGCGATTGCGCTGTTGAGGCTCTGGGACATGGCGTGCTCCTTTGTCTTTGGAGCCCCTTGCCAGATTCGTCACTGGCGGGGGGCAGGAGCACGGCCGGACCATCCCATTAGCGGACATCAGCGGCTCGGGATTGCTGCCGTGCAAACTGACCCCTAAACCCCATTTCGCCAGTCCCAAATCCCTGCTGTAATCATCGATGCAGTTGGCGTGGTCCTAAGCCTTGAGGAAGGCGATGCGACGACGCGATTCCATCAAGGCATTTTGCGGGCTCGGTGGCGGCAACCTTGATCGGTCGCCGCGCCAACAATGCTGCAAGCCAAGGTCGATGTTTAATGCTATGGAGGGCGAAAATCATTTCGGTGTAGGCAGTGCGGGGGCGATCGATTTGTTACTTAGTCCTAGTGTTCAATGCATCAATGTGCCGTGTCGGAATGCAACTGATCGTACTGGGATTTTAGGACTGTGATCCTCCCATCGTAGTAGTCGCTTATGCAACGGACCTCCGTCCCGCACGTATCGCGCTGCTCGAGCCATAGTCTTTGCTGTTGAAACAACGCTGCACGTTGTGCATCGGACAGTCCATCGCTCAAACGGCGAAAAAT
>DASRAF010000230.1:0-7234 GCA_035638295.1 Pseudolabrys sp. | reverse complement strand
AGGAATGCAACCGCTTGGCCCAACGATATCCGCTACACGAGTGGGGTAACACCCAAATCCATCTGTATCGGACCTGCATGGCCCGACATGGCCAACAAGAATGATTGGCAAAGCGCGGCCGCAAATGATTTGCTCTCTTGTCTCGGGAAATTCCGAACGCTACGCACAGTGCACCGCGTTGTATCCATAAGGCGTGGTTATCAAGATGGAGGACCGATCATGAAAAAGCTCGGTATGCTTGGGATTATCGCTGGGGCCGCAATATTGACTGCGGCGCCCCTCTCGCTTCAATGGTCGCATACGAATGTGGCGCTGTCGCTTGCCAGCGCTGAAGCCCAAGAACGGGCGACCGCGACGAGCGTTGCAGGTGTCAGCCGAAGGACATATCGCCGCGCATACCGCAGCGCGGCTTACGCAAGTGCTGCTGGCTACGGCTCTGGATTGTACTCCGGCTATGGATGTCCGGCTTCCAACTACTGGGTTCCTTACGGAACAAGCTCCTCTGCACCTTACGGCATCTACGCCAGCAGCTATGCCATAGCTTGCGAGCGTCTGAAATCAGGCTACGCCGCACCGTACGGACCGATTTTCTACTGAGGGTGCCCGCCGCGCCCCGCGTCGGTGAGATAGGTCGGATAGGTGATCCTGTATTTGTATTTTGATGTCGGAGTGCCGCGTTCTCTGCCTCAAGTCGGGCTCTTCGACTTGCACGCCCGGCGACCTAAGTGGGGCGTTTAAAGCAGAACGGAAAGCAGCACCAAACCATATCGCTCACGTTAGTTACCCGGGTCTCTGCCCCATAGAACAACATATTTGAAGCGAGAGATTCTTCAATAATACTAGCAGCGAGCAATCTTTGGTCGATCCCAACCTGTCTCAAGAAGGCCCAAAGTTCTTCCTCTGATTTCGAAAATGCCTGCCGTAGGCTCTGGACGAACGATGGTGGCACTTCTCCCTCAAATTTTGCATCACTCCTGGCAATGCTCTCGCCAACTAATTGATAAGTTTTTATTGCAGCGTCAATTTCAAAACTCGAACGCATCGGCCTCTGGAGGTTAAGCAGTTGAATGTAATAAGCTAGGATTGCATAACGCTAGCGGACACGCGATGGAACTGAAAGGCCGTGGAGATCGAAAAGAGTGTCCAGTCTGTCTGGCTGCGCGACCGCATCGGTTGATAGCAGCGGAATAGCAGTCATCAGTATCACTGCTTCTCGGCGAGTCTGCACTTTCATCCTCCTGAACTGCTGGTGTCAGCCTGTGGAGCGTCCGTTCCTTGGATCATAGTCCGTTGAGTGTCTCGTGTTTGACATTTTAATCGGCGTCCGTTGAGTGTCCCGTGTTTGACATTTTAATCGGCGCTCGAGCCGTTGTCTACAACTCGCGCTCTGCCACACCACCGCTCCAGCTTTTTCCACTTTTCCAGGTGACCGGAGCAGATCACTGATGTGGCACGCGCACTCATTGATCGGGAACGTGACGTAACCGCTCAATTGGTAGTGAGCGACTCCAAGAACACAATCACCTTGGCACGGTCCTCGGCCGATGTGAGCCCGCCATACGGCTTCATGTTGTTGCCGGGCACGACCTCGTCTGGTTTCGCGATGAAGCGATCGAGCTTTTCCTTATCCCATACAAAGTCCGCGCCTTTCATGGCGCTGGAATAGCCGTAGCTCGGGAGCGAACCAGCTTTCCTTCCGATGAATTGTGGAGGTTGGGGCCCAAGCGATTGTCGCCTTCCTTCGTCGTGTGGCAGGTTCGGCACGCGTTGTTGAATGTCAGTTGCCCCGACTCAGTGTCGGCGCCTTTGCGCGCTGGCTCCTGGGGCACAGCCGAGAACTCCAAAAGCATCAGGAATGTGATGCACACCAATCCGGAGATTACGGTGCGGGACATAGTGCTCCTGGCGATTGAACGCGCGTCGCCTCATGGATCTTAGCGCCGCACGTTACCACACCGTTGCACGAACGCCGCTGTCCATCACAGCAAAAGTTGCGCGCTGATGTCGCAGATGGGTCATTCACGTCATTCTCGCTATCCCGGCGTGCCCGGTTCGCCCCGAGAGGCCCGCCAGATGCGTGAATAAACGGCACCGCGAAATCAGGGGACCAGCGCAGGAAGGAGCGTTCGCCGCGCTGGCCCCGGCGCGCAGCGTGAAGGAGGGAAATCACTCGCGCGCGGCTTGGCTTCACTAATTTCAACGACGAGGAGAGGCGGGAAATGCCGCCTGTACCCCAAGTTGTCGTCCGCACGATCCCCGAATCCGGCCGCAAATCGCTTTACCTCGGGTCACATGCGGGTCGGATCTTCGGCATGTCAGAACACGAGGGTCGCGCATTAATTGATCAACTCATCGCACACGCGACGCAGCGGCAGTCGTCCCTATTTTGATCGCTGCGCGCTCTGCTGGATTAGCGCGGCAATATCTCCACAGGAAAGGTGTTTAAGCTCGGTTCTCGAATGGAATCCCAGTCGTTCAATGCCAAGTGTTTCAAGACTGCGAGCGCGGCCGCCCAACCTTCTACTAACGCTTAAAAAAATTGTTCCAAACCTGGTGCAATTGGGCGATTGCCGGCTCGAGCGGGGGGACAAAGAGCCGATCGCCATCACGTCGCACGAGTCCAAAACGATTGAGTGTCTCGATCGCATCGGCGACCTTGAAATCAAGGTTGACCTCGAAATTTTTTGCGATCCAAGCCTCGATACGCGCCGCGATTTCGCCTGCCATTGGCGCCGGTTCTGCCTTGTGGATAAAATGGTATGCGAGCACAGCTTCCTTGCACTCCTGGTCCTCGGCGGCGGCGATTAGGTAATCGAAAATGCCCGCATTATTACTGACGTTGCGGAAGTACATATTTTCAGTGAGCTCCATGTGGTACTTGAGGGTTTGATGTTGATATTTTAGCCATTGCCGTACGGCGAAGCCGCCGAGCGCCACGATTCCCATCAAGGCGGCGATTGCCATTTTCATGTCGTCGTCCGCAACCGACCCAGATCCGCCGAAGTAAATTCCCGCCACAAGGAACAGGACGGAAATCGTGGCGTAGAGCTTGAATAGGATGGGAATGCCGCCGGCAATCGCCGGCACGCCGAGAAAGGCCTTGTCGAAGTTGCTCATGACGACGCGCGCATTGGGAAATAGCGCGTAGAGATCGCCGCACGCAAAGTTGCGAAAATATTTCAGCAGCACCGAGCCGGGGACGATCTTGCGGCGCTTTAAGATACGCAATTCGCGGCGTGAGCCGATTTCAGCCTGGGTCTTCATCGCCACCAGAAGCACGATGTCGTCGAATACCTCGGTCTCGACTTTGCGCCGTCGCAAGCCGAACCACTCGCTAACCTCAAGCTGCTCGACGTGGTGGCCGCGCTTGTAAAAGCGCACCTCGCGGAAGTCGTCGTGCTTTGCCTTGACTTCGACCGGTACTGTGCGTTTGCGGTGGGCATCTGCAACGTCCTCGTGCGGCAGCTCCTCAAAATTTGCATCTTTGAGAACTTTGTCCAGAGATCTGATGAGATCGTCATAGGCGTATTCACTCTTTGCCCGGTCGGCCGCAGCGTGGCCTGCGACCTCAGGATCGAAATAGTAATAATCATCGCGCAGCTGATCGAGCGTCTCGGAATATTCGTAGTGACAGATCGTGCGCAGCGTACGTGCAAAACGCCGAAAAAGTTCGCGTTGCGTGGGGTCCGCTAAATCGCCCTGCTTTATAAGAGCGCTGAACAGATCTTCCTTGCGAACTGGAATAAATTGATCGGGCCTCGCGCTCTCGGCCAGTTTTGAGATTTCTGCTGTTGTATGCATCTGGCGGCCTCTGTGCCGCGATCGGAGCTTATGCTCAAGCATATACGGTCGGGACATCTGCGGTGAAAATTTTGCGCAAGAACGGACCGCGTTAGCGCACCTGTTGGCTCGGACGTGGCGGCCCGAATCAGCCCACGCAGCCCATTGCAAGACCCTCGCGCTCGAAGCGAACTCCGCGGGTTTTACGAGGACACGGACTCGTGCATTGGCGTCCCGCATTTTCTCGCGACGCAATGTCTCCGCACGAAGGTAACGTCAGTTCCCGAACGGGATCGTCAGTTCCGTCTCGTTGGTGTCCACCACGAACACCGCAAGGAGCTTGGCCGGCTTCGTCTTGCTGGCCTTGGCGCTGGCATCTGGACTCCATAAAGAGTCTTGACCCGCTTTGTCCATCCAACGGTCACTTTACTGGCACAAGCGCCGGAGCACCCTTGTCCTTGATCAAGAACACCAGGAATTTCGCCGGATTGGTACCGCTTGCGTTCCGATCAACGACATGAACATCGTCCGGACCTTCATAGAAGGTCTGTCCTGGTGTCAGTGTTACTTGTTGTCCACCTTTCAGCTGCATCACAACGGAGCCCTCCAGTACATAAACAAACGCATGTGCATTGTGTCGGTGGATAGCGCTCGACCCGCCGGGCGCATGCTCGACTGTGATCATCAGAGCTTCCCTGCCGGGATTCTCCGGAAGATCCTTAGACATGAGCGACGTGACCTTAGGCTCTTGGGCCACCGCCCTACCGCTCATGAGGCACAGCAGAACCAGCGCAACGAGTTTGATCGTCATAGTCGCCTCTTTCGTTCGTTGCCCGAGACCCGCTCGTGGCAGCGGGTGAGATCCGTGGGCGTACCTCCGATGCGGGATCAGGCTTTTGCCTGCGAACGGCGCAACCATTCGTCGAAACCGATGCGGCCGAGGCGCGCTTCACCCAACGGCACGAGCGAGCGCTCCTCGACCCGTCCGCCGAAATATCGGGCCTCGGGGTCGCGCACGACCTCACGCGGGTCGCCGACCGCCTTCAGGTAGCGGCCGACGATTTCGTTGAACGGCGCTCGTTCCGGGCCGGCGATCTCGACGATGCCGTTTCTCGGCGCCGCGAGCGCCACATCGGCAACGGCGGCAGCAACGTCGTCCGCCGCGATGGGCTGGAACAGGCCGGGCGAAATCCTGACTCTGTTTCCATCCCGACTTGAATCGGCGATGCCGCGGAGGAATTCCATGAACTGGGTGGAGCGGATGATGGTGTAGGGGATGCCGGAGGTCTTGATCAGGTTTTCTTGGGCGACCTTGGCGCGGAAATAGCCATTGTCGCTCCGGTCGATTCCGACAATGGATAGCGCGACATGGTGCTGGACGCCTGCTGCGGCCTCCGCCGCGAGAAGGTTGCGGCCGGAGGTCTGGAAGAATTCCAGCACCGCCTTGTCTTCAAATGAAGGCGAATTGGCGAGGTCGATCACCACTTGCGTGCCGGCCATCGCCTCTTTGAGCCCCTCGCCGGTGATGGTGTTGACGCCCGTGTTTGGCGCGGCGGCAATTACCTCATGCCCCTTTTGCTTTAGCTTCTCTACGACCTTCGACCCGATCAAGCCGGTCCCGCCGATAACCACGACCTTCATGACTTCACCTCTCAAGATGGTTTCGAGACAACGGCGACACCCGAGCCGCTCGCCACCGGATCGCTTTCAATGTCGATTCGTAAACTCTCCCGGATGGATCGTCCGATCTTGCAGCCTTTCGCCGTCTGCTGCACGCGAGCCGTGAGCGGCCACGCGCCCACCGCGGTGCCAAGCAGCGTCATGAACTCGTGTCTCATTCGATCACCTCGTCGGGCGAACGAGCAGCTTTGCCGGAAGGCCAAGCCCCTTCGCAGCCTTGAGGTGGGTCACCAGTTCGAACTTCGTAGGCACCTTTAGAATGCCGCTGCAGCCTAACACAGTTTGATTAAAAGCGTCCTTGACGCACACCCCCAGAATGGGTCCCTCGATCACCCCGATAGCCCGAAGCTGGGATCATCGGATGTGCTGTTAAGATAGCGTTTGGCACTCAACAGGCACCTATGATCGGTGCAGGACGGGGATTATGGGAAAAGATCGTTTGACCGCATTCAGTGACGGCGTCATCGCAATCATCATCACGATCATGGTCCTAGAGCTGAAGGTGCCGCACGGTGCCGACTGGACGGTCCTCCTTGGCGTCACTCCTAACTTTGTCAGCTATGTATTGAGTTTTATCTACCTGGCAATTTACTGGAACAATCATCATCACCTCCTACACACCGTCACGAAGGTTGATGGACTAATCCTTTGGACCAATTCCTACTTGTTGTTTTGGCTGTCTCTCATTCCAGCAGCAACAGCTTGGATGGGCGAAAACTTTTTAGCGCCAGTACCAACCGCGGTTTATGGAGCAATATTGCTGATGCCCGCCATCGCTTACTATCTTCTGCAAAAGGCGATCATGCGAAACCAAGGTCGGAATTCTGTACTTGCCAACGCGCTCGGCAGCGATATCAAAGGAAAGATATCGCCAATCCTCTACGTGATGGGAATCGTGCTGGCATTCGTCAGCCCTCGGCTATCGGTTGCCATGTATGTCCTGGTCGCGGTGATGTGGCTCATTCCCGATCGTCGGATTGAAAGAATTCTCCATGAGCTCTGACGGGGCGATGGGGTCTCGCGGGAGAGCACAGGCACACCTCATTCGTGACCGATGTGCGCGCCTTTCTCAGCCACCGAACGTTTCATCAGCAACACCACGGGCACCAGCACCGCCGTCACCACAGCCAACAGCAAAAAGACATCGAAATAAGCGAGTGCCGATGCTTGCTGCTGGCGCAAATTCTCGAGCGCTTGCAAGGCTAGCTGCTGCGCAGCAACCGGATCGCCGGTCTGCTGCAGGAACACTCCCCGCGCCTGCTCGAGGAAGGAAACTACAGCCTGGTTGAGAGAATCGAGGGACTCGCCAAGCCGCAGGGTGTGAAACTGGTCACGGCGTTCCTGCAGCGTCTGCGCCATGGACGTCCTCGACGCGCAGGGCGAGCTTGCGCAGGTCCTCATGCGTCGCCTGTGCGTAGGGATTGCCCTTATCGACCTCGATCCCAACGGCGGAACTGGAACTTAGGGCTGGGGTTACTCTTATTGACGTCGTTCGCCTTCATTCTTCTAACTCTTTCTTTCGACGTTGCCCTAGTTCATATAGGGCATTGGGCAAGAGCCAAGGTGATGTTGAAAATTGTTGTTTGGGTTTAGACTGGCTAAGTTCGGGTGCGGGTGTATTCCTATTCTTGCAAGGCTCTGGTTTCCAATCTGGTGTTACACAAACGACCGGAGGGGAAGCCGGAAGCTCTTTTATAACGGCTGGCATTGTCGGCATGGCGATGTGCTTGTCCATATACACCTTGCGCCGCCTTGGCCTGAAAGACACGTGGCA
>DASRAF010000229.1:0-6755 GCA_035638295.1 Pseudolabrys sp. | reverse complement strand
CGTGCCCAAGTTCATCCGACTGTGCGTGGCGACCAGTAGCAAGGTTCTGGCCGAGCGCCGGGACGATCTCGTCAAATTCATCGCAGCAGAAATGGATGCCTACAAATACGCAGCCTCGCACCGTGACGAGACGGTCAAGGTGGCTCACGAAATGACCAACGCGAAACCGGACGACAAACGGGCCGAGTTCATCTCCGACCAGGCCATTCGCGAGAAGCAGATTGATCCGACCTTGGCAATTCCGGTGGATCGCATCGACTGGATGCAGCAGCTGTTCGTCAGGGCCGGGGTCATCCCGAAACCGGTGCCGACCTCGACCCTAATCGACGCCAGTGTGCGCGACGACGCAGCCAAACTCGCCGGGCAATAACCGCTGTCGTCAACCCTTCTGCGGCATCGCGATACGGCGTCCGGCGGCTTCAGGACGCGGCAACTGCGAGTGCGCAGCTTTCATGCGCGCGAATGTACGCAGGATCGAGGGTGGAAACGGCGCGACTTTCTTGGCGGTCATGTCGACATGCAGGGTCATATTTTCTGACGTCGCCGAAACCCAGCCTTCGGTCGCATGAAACAACTGCTCGAAATAGTGAAAGCGCTTCGAATCAAAATCGAGCAACTGGAATGTCACGCGCACCGAGTCGCCCTCCTGTAACTCGCGCACATAACGTACATGGACTTCAGCGGTGAAAGTCGAATGCCGATGATTTTTCAGATAGTCGGCGCCAATTCCGAGAAGCTCGTAGACCTCATCCACTGCGCGGTCGAATAGAACGTTGTAGTAGGCCATGTTCAGATGGCCGTTATAGTCGATCCATTGTGGCTCGACTCGCATCAGTGATGATACGAAGGGAGCGAAGAAGACCGGTTCGAGGTCGGTGCGATCCAGCATCTGTTCAGGCCGAAATCGGATAAACAGCCTTTTCGCCGCTCAGTACACGCGCGACATCGGTTGCGCATTTGGTCTGCAACTCGTTCAGCGCTTCGATCGAATAGAATGCAGTGTGAGGAGATACAATGACGTTGTCGCGGCCCAAGAGTGGTGAATCCTTGGCAAGCGGCTCGGCGGCCACCACGTCGAGTCCAGCACCACCTACCTGACCAGAATCGAGTGCGGCGACCAAGGCTGGTTCGTCGATCAAAGGCCCGCGCGCGGTGTTCACTATGTAGGCCCCCTTTTTCATTTCGCCGAACGCAGCGGCATTCAGCATCCCGCGCGTCGCCTGCAGCAACGGCGCATGCACGGATACGTAGTCGGAGGTTTTGAGGAGTGTATCGAGATCGACGCTCTCGACTGCCGCGGCCTTAAATGCGTCAGGTTTGGCGAACGGGTCATAGGCGATGACCTTCATGCCGAATGCCTGTGCTTTGGGGGCGACGAGTCGCGGGATGTGGCCGAAGCCGATGAGCCCGAGCACCGTGCCTTCGATGCGGCGGATCGGCACGACCGCCGGCATTTCCCAGCGGCCACTCTGCACCAGCTTGTTGGACAGCGGAATTTTACGGATCAGTGCCAGCAAGAGAGCCATAGCATGGTCGGATACTTCCCGGATACAGTAGTCCGGCACGTAGTTGACTGCGATCCCCTTTTCCTTGGCAGTAGGCAGATCGATATTGTCGACACCCAGCCCGAACCGGCCGATGGCTCTGCAGCGGGTTAACTGCATGAGCACATCGCGCGTGAGCTTCGCGTAGGTCACAAGAATCGCGTCGGCGTCCTTGGCAACGGCAATGATATCTTCGGCATTGACGCTCTTCGACATCCGATAGGTGGGATTGAGCCGCGCCAGCGCCGCCTTGGCCGGATCGAGCGAGGGGAAAACCGTGTCGGTCACAGCAATTACGGGGCCGGCCATCACAAACTCCGAGGTCATTCAAAGGCGGCAAGCTACGACAGCGACGCTGGCGCGTCCATCAGGCAACGCCGCCCAAAATTTCAAGGGCTTAGCGAATTAACAAAATCTTAACGACGTTCCCGTGCGGCAGGGTTCTTCGACTACTGACAAAAACACGGAGGCGAAGAGGCGCCGGCTGACACCCTGCCCAGTCAGGCCGTTTGGTACATATACTCCTGAAGCGAGTCTTGGACGGCGTTTCGCACAGTACCGATAGCGTCCGCGTCAGGTCGCGAGAAAATCTTCGACTTCTTCAAAAAACTTTTCCCACGCCGGTTCGCCGGCCAACAGAACGTGATTGTCGCTCTCAAGCGTCACCAGACGCGCGTTGGGGATAGAAGCGGCCAGCAGGCGCCCCTGTTCAAGCGGAACGACATTGTCGTGCCGCGCATGCAGCACCAAAGTCGGCACTCGAATCGTGGGTAGCAGGCTCGCGACCTCAATTTCGTGACACGCGATACGAATGCGTGCACCATTTTCGGCGGTTGTGGTCATGCGTTGCAGATCCGCAAACCACTTGTTCTGTTCCGGCGTCCCGTTAGGGAGGAATAGCGAGCAGAAGGCGCGCATGAATGCCGAATGCTCGTCGCCCCAGCCGTGCTGCATCAACGACAAAAACAGATTTGCCTTCTCGATCTCGTCGGGCGAGCCGCGTTTGTTGCGGCCTTGCGCGTAGCCGCCGTATAGAACGAGTTTGGTGACTCGATCGGGATGAGCCGCAGCATAGGCAATCGCGACGGCCGCGCCTTGTGAGATGCCGAGAATGGCAAATCGCTCCGGCTCAACGGCATCGATGACGGACTCGAAATCGCGCATGAATCCGTCGAATGAAAATTCCATTACTTCGCGATCCGACAAGCCGGTGCCGCGCGTGTCGTATCGAACAAGGTGATTTTTCTCCGCTAGGCGCTGAAGCAGCGGCGACCAGACCGGACTTTCCCAATCATATTCGAGATGTGTGAGCCAGTTAGCGGCCTTGACAAGGGGAGGGCCATTTCCGACCTGGGCATATGCAATGTTGATGTTGTCTGATGACCGACAGAACGAAATCTCTTGTTTGTGAGCGAGACCGGATGAGCGGGGAGTTGCCTCCGACGACTCTTGTTCCTGCAGAACCTCACCAACAAACCGAATACCCTTACGCGGAATTGTACGGACAAGCGTTTGTTGTTCCCCGCTGTCGCCTATTGCCTTGCGTACGGCGTTGATGCGGCTGTCGAGCGTCGAATCCGAAACGATGCGCCCACCCCAAACCGATGCGATCAGATCGTCTTTGCTGACGACGCGGTCGCGGTTTTGGATAAGGTAGACCAACAGGTCAAAAACCTGCGGCTCGATCGGAACGATCGTGCCACGCGAGCGCAACTCCCGACGTTCGCCATCGAGCGCGAAATCTTTGAACGAAAACAGCACGTTGTCGCCCGCAACAATTTGGATGAGCAATTATATCGAAGGTTCTCATCGATGAGAAATCAACCGTACCTCCGCGACAAATCAATCGTTTCGCAAGGACGGACGGCATTGTGTTCGGCACTCTGGAAACATGCTGGAGTCATTGGATCACTCGCCAATCAATTCGAATCGGACTGGCCTATGGACTCGTTTGTTCGCTGTCATTGCGGCGTTCAGAACCTGGTGTTCGGGAAGGGCGCGTACGAAACCGTTTCGGATCAATCGGTTTCACTGAGAGGTCATGCTTCTGGCACACCCGCCTTGCGCAAACCGTCATAGTAGCGATCAATTCCCATGTCGCGACTGAATGGATGCATGGTCCGGACAAACGCGATTGAAAAGGTCGGCCTCAACCGCGTGACCTCGGTGACATAACGTCGCGCCTCTTCGTGTAGCCCCAATTGTCCCAGCGCTGCGATCAAAATCGCGTAGCGTGACCATTGGAAGCTGGGTTGGGTCAACGCCTTCAAGGCAAAACCGACGGCTCCCTCATCGTCTCCAATTAAATACTTCGCCTCAGCGGCTCGCACGAGATACGAGCCCATGTTCGGATCGTGAGGACTGAGCCGAACTGCCGACTCCAGATACGGAAAGGCTTTTTGCGGCTTTCCCGAGAACACGAACGCGGCGCCGAGCCCGTAATGTGCGAGCGCCAGGCTCGGGTTGAGATCTAACGCGATTTCCAGTTCGGAAATGGCGGCAGCGTATTCCCGACGGAGGTAGCGAATTCGTCCCAGGGTACAATGTGCGCCCGCATCGTCTCTATCTAGCGCGACGGCTCGTTTCGCGGCATCGAGCGCGCGTTCGCGATTGGCATCGTCGGGCATAATGAAGCCGTACACCACTTCGTAATAATAGGTTTCGGCGATGGCCGAATACGCAGGTCCCAATTCAGGGTCGATAGCAATCGCACTTTCGAAAAGCTTTCGCGCCTGCATCAGATCCTCACGCGTGTACCGATATAGATGAAACATGCCACGCTGATAGATACTCCACGCGTCCACGCTCTCGCGGTGTTTGATCCGGGCTCTTTCCCGTTCCGCCCGGCTTAATTCTGGTTCAATGCCGCCGACAATTGTCTGAGTAATTTCATCCTGCACGGCAAAAATATCGGAGAGGGCGCGGTCGTAACTTCGTGCCCATACATTGCTGCAGCTGTTCCCGTCGACAAGCTGGGCCGAGACGCGAATTTGATCGCCGGAGCGGCGGATGCTGCCTGTCAGGATATACCGGACGCCAAGTTCGCGGGCGATCTCGGCGGGAGTGACCTCTTTGCCTTTGTAAGCGAAGGCCGAACCGCGCGCGATGACGAAAAACCAGCGAACGCGGGAGAGGGCAGTGATGATCTCTTCCGTAACGCCGTCGACGAAGAAGTCCTGCTCCGGATCACCGCTCATATTTGTGAAAGGGAGTACCGCGATTGATGGTCTCTGAGGTGCCGCGAGCGCGGGAGCCTGTTGGTCTCTTGCGACATCGATCGGCGCGACAAAGCGAACGCCTTTTCTCGCGACGGTGCGAATAAGGCTCTGCTTTTCTCCGGTATCGCCGATTGCCTTTCGTGCGGCATTTATCCGGCTGGTCAGGGTCGACTCCGAAACTATTCGACCATTCCACACAGACGAGATGAGGTCGTCTTTGCTCACCACGCGATCACGATTTTCAACGAGGTAGATCAAAACATCGAAAACTTGCGGCTCTACGGCGACGAGCTGGTTGCTCCGGCGCAACTCCCGCCGTTCTGTATCGAGCAAGCAGTCTGCGAAGCTTATCTGCAAAGAGCGCTCTATCGGTGCCTAGATCCACAACGGCTGAAGGTCTTCTGCGGTATGCTGGCCAAAGAACCGCCGAATTTCGACAAGACTAAGTGCGGGCCTGATACGTCGCGCGTCGCCCAGCGCCGTTCGCGCCTCTTGGTCGCGGTCAAGTTTCAGAAGTGTCCAGGCGACAACGATACGAGCCGTGTACAGGCGGCCATCGCGGCGTGCCGCGGCCGACGCCTCCGCCAACGCTTCCTCAAAACGGCCCGCACGCCCTAGCGCATAGGCAAGTATCATGCTCCAGAAGGTCAACCGAAAATCCTTCGGACTCGATCGCATGCCGAACTTCATACTCTGGATGCCTTCATCGAAGCGACCGAAGAGTACGAGCGATGCGCCGAGCGCTACGTGCGCCTGTGCGTTGCTCGGATCGAGAATCAGTGCGCGCCGCAGCAGCTCGACGCCCCGCTCATACTCTCCAATGTCGGCAAAAGCGCAGCCAGCGAATCCAAGAACATCGGACGCATTCGGATCGATGGTAATTGCGCGCTCTGCCTCGTCGTGAGCGCTTTTTCTAGCGGCCTCGATATCCGGGACCAGCGACAAGTTGGCTCCGAAAGCATTGAGCAGCGCCAGGAACGCACGTGCCAGCGCGAAGTCTGGGTCGATGACAAGTGCCTGATTCACCCCGTCCAGGGCCTCTGCAACGGACTCCTCGTTCCAGCCTTGCACGGCAATTGCGCCTGCGGCCTGACGAAAATGCGACCATGCATCGACGCTCTCGATCCTTCGTCGCTTGATTCCCGAAAGATCAGCTTTGGTCAGCGCCGGTTCCAATTCCACGATGATACGGCGCGCGATCTCGTCTTGCAGATCCAGTGTATCGCCGCGGCTGACGTCATAACGCCCGGCCCACAACTGGTTTCCGCTCTCGGCCTCGACAAGTTGAACGTTGATCCGAACGCGATCACCTGAACTGCGTGCGCTGCCGGTGACGACGTAGCGGACCCCCAATTCGGCGCCGATCTGACGCGAGTCGGCGCGCTGCTGCGTGTAAGCGAAGGAGGAAGCGCGGGCGATGACAAAGAATCCCGGCACGCGTGCCAAAAGGGCAATGACGTCTTCAGTCAGTCCATTGGTGATCAATTCCAGCGCCCGGTCATCAGACATGTTCTCGAATCGCAAGACCGCGATTGAAGGACGGTCGGCTATGAGTGGCGGATGAGCGTCAGCAGTCTTGCCGGTTGCCGCACCGTTGACGTCATCGACCGCAGGCTGGTGTTCCTCCCGGACATCACCCACGAAGCGAAAGCCCTTTCGAGCGGACGTTCGGATCAGGCGCTGCTGTTTTCCGCTGTCGTCGATTGCCTTTCGTGCGGCGTTAATCCGGCTGGTCAGGGTCGACTCAGAGACTATTCGCCCGCCCCATACGGACGCGATGAGGTCATCTTTGCTGACCACGCGCTCGCGGTTTTCAATCAGGTAGACCAGAAGATCGAAGACCTGCGGCTCAACTGGCACCGCCGTGCCATGCGCACGCAGTTCACGGCGCTCGCAGTCGAGCACGAAATTATCGAACAAAAACAGCACGTTGCGCCCCCGCAATCAGGCTGCCGAATTATACCGGGCTGGGCGTCTAAAGCGAAATCAAGAC
>DASRAF010000228.1:0-3168 GCA_035638295.1 Pseudolabrys sp. | reverse complement strand
TCGACGGTATCCGCCCATTGGAAGTCGATCAGCAGGTTCTTGCCCTCAACATATCCAAGATCATGTAGGCCCTTGCGAAGGGCCTCAATCCGGCTTGCAAATGCAGACGCTGGTTGCAGGCCAAGAAAGCCAATAGTCGGGAGCCTCTGCGGTTGCTCGGCCCACATTGCCTTCGGCCACGCCACCGCTGCCGCGCTTCCAAAGAGCGCGATTAGTTCGCGTCGGTTCATTCGATCACCTCGTCGGCGAGCGCGAGCAACGTGGGCGGAATTTCGAGCCCGAGTGTTTTGGCGGTTTTCAGATTGATCACCAACTCGAGTTTGGTCGGCTGCTGAACCGGCAGATTTGAAGGCTCCGCGCCGCGGAGTATCCGATCGACATAAGCGGCCGCCTGTTGGAATTGCGCGGGGATATTGACGCCATACGAAACCAAACCGCCGTCGGCAGGAAAAAACTGGAATGGATAGATCGCCGGTAGCCGGTATCGAGCCGCCAGTTCGACGATCGATTTGCGCTCCGCCGTGAAGAAGGGGTCCGGGGGAAAAATCAAACCGCCGCCGGGGTCATGGGCAAGCATCGTCGTCACCGCTTCGACGTCCGCGATTTGATGCACCGTGGCTGCAACTAGCTCGACCGCATATTTTGAAGCGGCCGCCTTCGCCGCAGGGAAGAATGATGCGGCATAGAGGGCCGTATCCGGATTGAACACGAATGCGACCCGGGCGATATGTGGTGCGATCTCCTCGAGCACCTCCAGCCATTTTGCTCCTAAGCTCCGCTCCAAATTCGTGAAGCCGCTAATGTTGCCGCCGGGGCGGGCGAGACTCGCAACAAAACCCTGGGCGATCGGTTCGCTGACTCCGACGAATACGACGGGGATGGTCCGGGTCGTTTCCTGCGCCACTACCACCGCCGGGCTGCCAACCGCCAGAATGAGGTCGGGGGCGTGCGGCAGCATTTGCGTGATGGCGGCTCTTGCCCGCTCAACCTCGCCCAAGTACCAGTGATAATCGATCAGAATATTGCGACCGACTGACCACCCCAGCTTTTCAAGGCTCTGCTGAAACGCTGCAACCCACGCCGGCGTTTCCGGGTCGTTCTCGGCCTCCGGCATCAGCACTCCAATCCGGCGCATCCGCTCCCCCTGTCGTGCGCGGGCGGTGAACGGCAACGCGACCGCCCCGCCGATGAGCGTGATGAACTCGCGCCGTCTCACGTGGGACATGGGGCTTCTCCTCGACGTTATGCGTCTGCGCTACACCGGCGACCGCCCTCAAGAACAACGAGCTTTCGCATGGAGACCTCCCGTTTGTTGGTTGATCTCGCCGCGCGGCGGCGCGCTCGTGGCTGGTTTGCGCGAGAAAGTGCCTTAACCACGCTCATTACGCGGGACCGGCCCCCGGACCGCTGAACCGCAAAGATTGCGATATCGGTTCACTTGCTCGCGCGATGTCGACTGTCTTCTGTACGATCTCCACCTCCATGGTCTTGTAGTGAAGTAGACGTTCGAGCTTGCGGACCTCCCGCTCGATTTCCGAGAAGGGCTCAGACGTTTCAACGGCAACACTCATGATCAGGCCTCAACCGTTTGTGGTTCAGTGGTAGGTTACAAAGCGCTCGGCCGTAAACTTGCTACAAAAGCCAAGAACGCGATGAGAAGAGTGCGGGGTGCCGGAGCTGTCGGGCGGCCGCGCATGCGCCATGTCGGCAAGCGTTGGCAGACATGTGCGGCAGGTTCGAAGCGCCGCGATGCCTTCGATTCATTTTGACCTGCCGGACCCGATATTCGTTCTCGCGGGTGCGGGACCGTATGCTGAGGTAGTACGCTCGCCTCTTTCAGGCCGATGTGGCGCGATGAGTAGCCCAAACGTCGCTCCGTCGTATCGTGGCATTTGCAGACCAAATGCTTCACGCTTTGGACGCGTGACGCCTGAGCGAATTCCGCAGGATACGTGTCGGGTCGGTTGTTCTCGGAACTGACGCCGAGGAACTGATGGGCTAAGATGAACATGGGGGCTCCGCTATGCCCGGCCACCACCCTCGGCCCACGGCAAATACGGCGCTCACCGCGATCAGTCCAACGAGTAATTCCGTAGTCACTGATCGGAAAAAACGATGATGAACCTGCCGTCCCTACGCCATCTGTGGCATTTGACGGCACTCCACGATCACGGCCATTTCGGCCGCGCGGCCGAGGCTTGTCACGTGACCCAATCGACGCTGAGCGCCAGTATCAAGGAGCTCGAGGGCGTGCTCGAGACGACACTGGTCGACCGCAGCAAGCGACGCGTCGTCTTCACGCCAGTTGGCATCGAAACGGTGGAGCGCGCTCGCAGGATCATTAAAGAGGTCGAAGACCTGACGAGCTTCACCACCGGTTCGCGCGAACCACTGTCCGGGACGCTGCGCATGGGGACAATTCCGACAATTGGCCCGTTTCTACTGCCAAGGGTGCTGCCAAGCTTACGCCAGGCCTATAGCCGCCTGAGGCTCTACCTCGTGGAAGATTTGACCGAGCGCCTCATCGATTCGCTGCATCGGGGACAACTCGACGTAGTGTTGCTCGCGCTCCCCTATAATTGTGGCGCGGTAGAGACCGTCATCTTGTTTGAGGATCCCTTCGTAGTGGGATTGCCGCGCGAGCACCTGCTTGCCAAGGAGACGTGCGTTAAACCCGAGCGCTTGTGGGGCGAGAACTTGTTGCTGCTGAAGGACGGTCACTGCCTGCGCGATCACGCGCTTGCAGTCTGCCGTCTCGCCGACCGGCGTCTCACCGAGGGCTTCGAGGCGACGAGCCTTCCGACATTGGTGCAGATGGTTGACAACGGTCTCGGCACCACCTTGTTGCCTAGACTCGCTGTTGATGCCGGCTTGCTTCAGGGCACAAACCTCGTTACCCGACCTTTGCTCAGCCATGATGCGACACGAAAGATTGGTCTCGTCTGGCGCCGCGGCACCGGGCGCCGCCATGAGTTTCGGTTGCTCGCGAAGGAACTCATGGAACGCGCCAAGTTGAAATCAAAATTTGCCGCGTAAACGCGTCGAGATGCTGTTCGCCCATCTCAAACGCATCCTGAGGTTGGGTCGTCTGCGGTTGCGCGGGCCACGTGGCGCGCAAGATGAGTTCACGCTCGCAGCTATCGCACAGAACCTACGGCGGCTCGCCAA
>DASRAF010000227.1:0-8159 GCA_035638295.1 Pseudolabrys sp. | reverse complement strand
CTGCTGGCAAACTTGGAGCCTCAGTGGTGGGCACAGTGACGGCGGAATGACGCCTGACTCATTCGGGTCGCAGCAACGCGATTTGGGCCGCTCGCGGGCAGTACCATCTTCTTACCTCCGGATTGTACTTACGTATAATTTTGTGAGCCTTTCGATGGTTGACCACTCCCTCCGTATGCTGGCGTGACCGCCTCGCCGCGCTCTAGCGTTTGCCTGCTGATGACAAAACTGGGACGTGGGGATCGACGTCATGACAAATACAAGTGAGCGCGCAACTGCACAGGTGTTCAGTACAAGTGAGCACAGGACGGCACAAATGTTTGGCCTGTCGCTCACGGCCATTTTTTTGGGCCTGATGATCCTGAATGGTATGTCTTTCTGAAGTACCGGCGGAACGCGCCAATGCCAGTTCTCGCTTTTTTTGCAGTGGTCGGTTCGGTGCTTGTTGCATTGCTGTTCTTTGCGGATGCAACGCTGGAGAACACTTCACCTGCGATAATCACGAGCCAACGCACCGGTCTGCCAGCGCCCCCGCATGGCAACGCTAATGCGATAAAGACTCTCACCATTGCGTCCGCACCCGCTCCCGACATGACATCGGAAGCTGTACTGGCTGCTCAGCCCAAACCGGCGCCTGAAACTCCAGCAAAGATCGACTCTGCGGCGCGTGAAGCACGGGCCGAAGCGTCGTCCAACAAGGTACGGATCAAAGTCTCAGCCGAGGCTCGGCGCGAAGCGCAACCAAGCATCGACCAACGGAACCAATTCGATAGATTTTCTATTAAGGGTTATTAAGTCGGGATCGGGAGGAGTCGCCTATGCGCATTAACCGGCTCATCGTACCTCTGACCGCCGCCGTCATCTCGGCGGTACCGCTTAGCCAAGCCGCTTACGCTGAATTGCTGATTAAAGTTGACAAGTCCACTCAACGCATGACCGTCACGGTCAATGGCGTACAACTTTACAACTGGCCGGTGACGACCGGAGGGAGCGGCTACGACACGCCGGGTGGGGCGTTTAAGCCATTCCGTATGGAGATCGACCACTATAGCGACGAATACGACAACGCGCCGATGCCATACTCGATCTTTTTTACCCAGACCGGTAACGCTATCCACGGCACTTACGAGCAACGCAATCTTGGTCGTGCCGTGTCGCACGGCTGCGTGCGGCTGTCGGTAAAGAACGCCGCTACGCTGTGGAATCTGGTGAAGCAAGAGAAGATGGCCAACACCAGCGTGGTGATAGGGGGCGCGATCGCCGATGCCGGGCCACCGGCGGTGGCACGCTCCCAGCCCCTCCCATTGACCCCAGACAGCCCGATCTATGCTGCGCAGACGCCGCCGGCTGCCGATTACTCAAGCTACGGTGGGCCGCCGTCACAGTCCCGGCCGCGCTACGATGACAATCATCCGCTACTGCCGTTTTTTCCATTCTTTTTCGGGCGCTAACTCAACGTTGGAGCGTCTAACCCGCGCTGCAATGGCCATGGCAGGCCGCGCATCATCGCATTAGCGCAGCACCCGTCGATTTGATTGTAATCGAATCAGTCCTTACGAACTTGCGATAGGTGCGATCAAGCTGCGATAAATACGCTGCGCACGCAGGCCCTCGTATACAAAATCTTGCGCCTCGGCCAAGGTATTGAAGCGCTGCGTCAGTACGACCTCTTCGACCACACCGTGCGGATAATGGTGTTGGCACTTCACTATCACGGCGGCCCGCTTAGAATTTTGAGATCTACTTCGTACAAAGCCTGTTGAGTGCTGCGACTGCGGACCCCGACAACAGCCCGCATGTTCATACGTTATCCGTCCACCCTAAAAAATCCAACTGGAAGTCACGGCAACCGAGAACAGTTTGATAATACATTTCATGCCCTTCAACAGGAACATCCGCCATGGTTTCAGGACCGTTGAATCGAATGGGTCTATCTGCAAGTGGGGGCGTATAGATAAGAACTGCAGAATCTTTTGGCACGATCTTGGAGATTTTTACTGTCACGGAAATAGCGGTCGGCGGGAAGGCAGAAGCGCATTCAACCTTCTTGGCATTCCTAAGGTAGAGTTGAGCCATGGGGGACATTAACCCGTCCTCTTACAAGTAAACTTAGTGCAAAACGAGAGATTGGCTAAGTTACATTAACGCCGCCTTCTATGTTGGGGCGGCAAAAAACGGCAGCCTCCGGTACCCATCCCTCCCCGGCTGCTGGCGCACATGCGCCGGTGGCTCGACAAGGGAATCGTGCATGACCACTTCGTCGAGTGGCATGGTGAGGCCGTGCAGTCTGTCAAGACCGCCTTCAAGACCGCGGTGCGGCTAGCCAGACTTTCCGGAAATGTGACGCCTCATACGCTGCGCCACACCGCAGCGACGTGGCTGATGCAGGCCGGCGTCGACAAATGGGAGGCGGCGGGCTTTCTCGGCATGAGCGTCGAGATGCTCGACCAAGTCTACGGCCACCATCATCCCGATTATCTTGGCAACGCGGCGCAAGCGCTGAGCTACGGCCGGCGGCGCCAATCATTGGCCGAAACATTGGCCGGCGATCGGACCCGCCGACCACTAGCATCACAACTTACTGAAAAAATTGGTGGCGCACGCAGTCCTTATCGAACCCGTCTCCAACCCACAAATTCCCTGCTAACAGGGAAAAGAACAGGGAATTTCGGCGAATCCGCCTGCCGAGTGCGATTTTGAAAGCCGACACGCGAGCAAATTCAGAGTCTTGCAGCGAAATTCCCTATTCAACCAAACAGGGAATTTTTGCGGACGGAACAGGGAATTTGTACGCGAGAACAGTGAATTTGAATCCAAGGTGCAGAGCGACTTGCGAAGTTGTCGTAGGCCTTTTCCGGTTTACTTCGGCGATGTACGGAGTCGCTGTCGGATTGTCGACGAGATGACCTGCTCATCATCGGACGTTGTCCAGTCGATGAAAACCTTTTATTCCGCCTTGATGCCTGCGCTTTCGACCACCTTGCCCCACCTTTCCGTGTCTTTTCGGATCAGGTCCGCAAAACGATCTCTCTCAAGCACCATGACGCTTAACTGTTGCTCGGTGAACTGCTTGACGACGACCGGATCCCGCATGACCGCAACTGTTTCCTCCGTCAGCCGGTCAACGATTGGTTTCGGGGTTCCAGTAGGAACAATGAGGCCGACCCAAGGGGCCATCTCGAAACCGGACAAGGTTTCGGCGATTGCTGGAATATCAGGTAGCTCGGGCAATCGTTTCGGCTCGGCAACTGCTAGTGCAATCAGCTTTCCAGTTTGAGTGTGCGGCAATAATGTCGAAACGTTATTAAATCCGGCTTGCACCTCACCGCCAATCATCCCCATGGATGACGGACCAGTCCCTTTGTACGGAACGTGGACAAGCTTCACGCCGGCTGCTAGCGAGAACAATTCCATTTCCAGATGGCTAAAATTACCAACGCCGGCGGAAGCATAAGTGAGCTCGCCCGGCTTCGACTTGGCCAATGCAATAAATTCGGCAACGCTGCGCGCTGGTACAGACGGGTGTACCGCCAGCATCGATGGAAGGCGTATCAACGAGACGACCGGTATGAAGTCTCGCAACGGGTCGTATGGAATGTTCTTATAAATCCAAGGATTGACCGTCATCGGGGTATCCGAGGTGACTTCGATCGTGTAGCCGTCTGGGGCGGACTGTTTTAATGCTTGTAAGCCGATCTGACCGTTCGCTCCGCCGCGGTTCTCAATGATGATCGTTTGCCGCAATCGTTCGGATAGATACTTTGCGACAATTCGAGCGACGACATCGGTGCCGCCGCCGGCAGGAAATGGGACGATCATTCTGATCGTTTGTTTTTGCGGCCAATCTTGAGCGATCGATGGTATCCCCGTTAGGGCCAATACGATCGGAGCTGCGAGTAAGGATATTAGGTTTCTCATTTCCGCCTACCAATCTTGCCGATCGCAACCTCGACGCACCGACTGGTCGCCCCATATAGTCCCACGTTGCTTTTGTCGGCGCTGGGCATTCTACCTTTATGCTCGATACAATGGCAGACGGTCATCAATGACTCGAACAATTATCTTTCACTGCGTAATGTGAATCAGGAGTTTTCGCGGGGAATGGTCGTGAAGATCGGGGTTTTGCTGGGCGACGATATCGGCGGCGAAGTCGTGCCCGAATGCGTCAAGGTCATGAAGGCGGCGGCTTCCCGTTCCGGACTGACCATCGATTGGCAGCCATTGCCGATTGGACGAGCCGGGCATGAGAAGCATGGCGATACGTTGCCGACTGTGACCGAACAGGCTTTACATAAGCTCGACGGCTGGATTCTAGGACCCATAGGACATGCAAGCTACCCGCGCAACGACCCGACCTGGGTGATGCCGCCGATTCGGAAAAGGTTTGAATTATTTGCAGCCGCTCGACCAGCGCGTTCCTATGCCAATTTGAAGTCAATCCACAAGAACGTCGACATTGTCTTTGTGCGAGAACTCACGGAAGGGATGTTGTATTCGGAAACCGTCGTGGCGGGTGCGCCGGAGTTCAGACCGAACGACGACATCACCGTTGCGATGCGTGTGATCACGCGAAAAGGCGCTAGCCGCGTCGCGCGCGAAGCCTTCGAAATTGCACGCACGCGCGAGCGCAAGAAAGTCACTGCCGCACACAAGGAGCCGGTCTACCGGCTGGCGTGCGGAATGTTCGCGGAAGAATGCCGGAAGGTTGCGCGCGAATACCCCGATGTCACGTTTGAAGAATCGATGATCGACACGATCTCAATGAAACTTGTGATGGCGCCTCAGCAATATGATGTCGTCGTCACGACCAATCAGTTTGGCGACATCCTCTCCGATATCGGCGCAGGGCTCGTTGGCGGGCTCGGGCTCGCTCCCGGACTTTGTGTCGGCGAACGTCAGGCCATGGCGCAGGCTACCCACGGCTCCGCGCCGGATATTGCTGGACGCAATATCGCCAATCCCTACGCCATGATCATGTCGGGGCAGATGCTGCTGGCGTGGCTCGGCCGCAAGCACTCCGAACCGAAAGCGACCGCCGCTGCTGATTATATGCAGAGGTCGATCGGCAGCGTCATCACTGAAGGCAAACACCTGACCAGCGACCTCGGCGGAAAGGCCAGTACGCAGGACATGGGCGACGCAATCGCGGCGGCCGTCATGCAATAGTGAGATGCACAACATCGAATTCGGGCAAGCATAGCCATGTACAATCTTCACCTCAGCACGGAACAGCTAAAAATTCGCGACACGATCCGCAATTTTGTCTCGCGGGAGATCAAGCCGGTCGTCCTCAAGGCGGAGCGGCTCGAAGTCTGTGATCGGCGGCCGCCGATGCAGCTCATCGATCAGGCCTCGCAGATGGGCCTGCGCGCGCTGGCCTTGTCAGAAGACCGTGGCGGCGCTGGCGCGGATCATCTCACCTGCTGCATCGTGGCCGAAGAACTGGCGACCGGCGATGCCGACATTGCCGCCGTACTCTCGACGACCTCCTGGCTTGGTCATCTCCTGTTTGACCACGTGATGAATGACGCCCAGCGCGAACGCTTCTTGCTGAAATTCGTCAGCGACGACCGCTTCCATCTCGCCTTCGCCAACCATGAAACCCAAACTGATACGCGACTTGGCGTGAACTATCATCGCCCGGCACCGCCCGACGTAGCGATCGAGACCGTCGCCGCAAAGGCCGCTAGTGGCGAGTGGATCATCAATGGCGCCAAGGACTACGTGGCGAACGCGCCAATCGCCGCGTTGTTCGCGATCACGGTCAAAATACCGGGGCAGCCGGTGCCCAAGGTGCTGCTGGTTCCGGCGGATGCGCCCGGACTAATCGTACGAGCACACGAGAAACCATGGGCTCATGGTTGTGGTGGCGATGTCACCTTCAAAGATTGCCGAGTGCCGGCCGGCAACCTTCTCGGCGACGATGCGGCCGCGCTGCTGACTTGCGCCGATGTCTTGGGCGACGCTATGCCGCTGTACCAGGCGCTGAACCTCGGAATAGGTCGTGCAGCGTACGAAGCTGCACTAGATTTTGCGCACCTGCGCGTGCAGGGAGGGCGACCGCTCATCGAACATCAGGCGATCGGAACCAAGCTTGCCGAAATCGCGATCCGGCTGGAAGTCGCTCGTGCCTCGGTCTGGCAGGCGGCCTGGGCGTCCGATCATCCCGAGGCGATTGCCGACGGCAGCCTGCCCGATCTGCCGCTGCAGGCGGTCGCGCAAATCTTTACCTCCGAAATGATGGTGAAGGCGACCAAGGACGCTGCCGAGATCTTCGGCGCCATGGGCGTGATGCGCGACATGCCGTTACAGAAATACATCCACGATGCCCGAGTTTGTCAGCACAGCGGAAATGGAAACAGCGACGCCAAGCTGCGCCTCGCCGAAGTGATCGCCGGCTTCCGGCGGCCAGCGCATCTGCCGATGGCGATCGCGGGCGAGTGATCGCCAGCAACACTCACGAGGTCAGGTGCGCTCATGGACTTTTCACTCAGCAACGAACAACGTTCCTGGCAGATGTTAGCCCGCAAATTTGCCGACGAGGAGATTCGGCCTATCTCGCTCGAGCGCGATGCCATTCCGACCGCACGCGAGACCTGGACCTGGGACATCATCAAGAAGGGCTCCAAACTCGGCTTTCGCACCATGGCGGTGCCGAAGAAATACGGTGGTCAAGAGACTGATTTCGTCACCCAGGCGCTGGTGATGACCGAGCTCGCCAAAGCCGACAGCGCGATTTCTAAAGCCTTCAGCCAGAACTGGAAATGGAGCCACCTGATTTCAGCTGCCTGCTCCGACGACCAGAAGGAGCGCTTCCTCAGGCCGTTCGTAGCCGACGATACCTTCGTGCTTGGCAAGGGCATTACCGAGCCTGGCGCGGGCTCCGACAATCGCCTGCCGCCAATCGACGATCCCAAGCCTGGCCTGAGGCTGAAGGCCGAACGCCAGGGCGACGAGTGGATCCTTAACGGGGAGAAGGCTTTCATTGCTAACGCCCCGGTTGGCAAGCTGTTCTTCGTCGACGCGCGTACTGATCCAACTGTCCCGCTCAAGCAGGGTATCACCATGTTCCTAGTGCCGAGCGACACGCCCGGCTTCCGCATCGGCAAGGTGTTCAACAAGAGCGGCTGGCGGTTCTATCAGAATGGCGAGATGATCTTCGAGAACGCACGGGTGCCGCACGCCAACGTGGTCGGCGAGATCAACGGCGCAGTCCACAAGACCGGCGGCGCCGGCGGCGACACTACTGGCGGCGATCTATTCGGTGACCTCGAACTCAGCGCCAACGCGCTCGGCATCTGCGACGATGCCTGTGAGAGCGCGCTGCGCTACGTCAAAACAGCGAGACAAGGCGGTCAGACTTTGTTCGCGCAGCAGCATGTGCAGTTGAAGATCAACCGGATGTACATGATGACCGAGGCGCTGCGTTCGTTCGTCTTGCGGGTAGCCTGGGAGCACGACAGAAAGATCCATTCGTGTAATGCTGGCCTGGCAATGAACTATTCCTGCGATGTCGTGCAGGAGGTGACCGAACTCTATATGGATATCCGCGGCACCGATAGCGGCCACATGGATCCGCACACCGACAAGCTGGTGCGCGATTCGTTCATTTGGAGCCATCTCGCCGGGGACAGCATTTCGCGCATGAAGGTGACGAGACGGATTACTAACTGACCGTTCGGGCAGATTTCCGCGGTGTCGCTCAAGGACAACAATGCATTGGGCGCCAACGTAAGATCATTCGTGAGTTGCAGTCTGACGTAAAGCCGGATGTTTACACTCGCTGAGCTAGACAACGTGATTCCGCTGGTTCGCGCGATCGTGCCGCCGACGCCACAATATGCTTGGCCTTTGCTCAAGGCGCTGACCGGTGTGGAAATCGTAGTGAAGCACGAGAACCATACGCCCATAGGTGCCTTCAAGCTGCGCGGTGGCATTGTCTATTTTGACCGGCTCAAGCGCGAGCGGCCGCGGGTGCGAGGGATCGTGACCGCCACGCGCGGTAACCACGGTCAATCGCTGGCTTTCGCCGGAACGCACGCCGGTATTGCTGTGACCATCGTAGTGCCACACGGCAACTCTACTGAGAAAAACGCAGCGATGCGCGCATTCGGCGCCGAGCTCATCGAGCATGGCCGAGACTTCGACGAGGCAAAGGA
>DASRAF010000226.1:0-4687 GCA_035638295.1 Pseudolabrys sp. | reverse complement strand
AAGGGCCGCCAGCTTTCTTGTCCGAAGGGACGGCACAGGACCGCCAGTGCTGCAAGGATCGGATACTCCGCGACCCATGAGAATGCGTAGGGTGCCACCAGGCCGGAAAACAACCCGCCGATCATTCCACCGAAAGACAGTGAGACGTAAAAGATCGTCAGGTATTGCGGTGCCGGTCGCGTCCGCGCGAGTTCTCCATGGCAAGCCATGGCAATGATGAAAAAACACACAAGATGCCCGGCCAGGCTGTCGAGCAACGGAATCCAGCCAGCATAATAGAGCAGAACAACGATCCCTGCGATCGCGAATGGCTGCAACAGCAACATGATCCGGTGCGGAATCAGTTGCCGCCGTTGAAACACGAGAATCCATGTGAGCAGGTAGAGCGACAGCGGGATGACCCATAACAAGGGAGCCGCGGCAATGTCGGTGGAGATGTAGGCTGTGACAGCGACGAGCAGACCCGAGGGTACGGCCGATATGAAAATCCAACGGCCGATGACGGGCCAGCCCGGTTTGGTGCCGGTCGCGGCTTTTGGGCGGACGACCGTGCGACGCCGGTAGCGAAGCATCAGTACGGCGCAGCACGCGATCAACACGATCAAAATTATGAAACCGATACTCCACAATCGGCTTTGTGCCTGCAGCGCGAAAACCGGTTCGAACAGAGCCGGATAAGACAGGAGGGCGAGAAAACTGCCGATATTGGAGGCTGCATACAGGAAGTACGGATCCTGTGCGTCAGGGTGACGTGTTTCGGCGAACCACCCCTGCATCAGCGGATTGTTGGCCGCGAGTGCGAAGAATGGCAGGCCGATCGACACGGCAAACAATCCCAGCAACCAGAATGGTGCGGCGGCGCCGGTCAGAGGTTCGCCCCAGAAATCCGCAATCGCGAGGGGAAGGGTCAACGCAGCAACGCATAGCAAAGCAAGATGAACGGCAACGGGGACGTATGGGTTGCGCGCACTCATCAGAATGTGCGCGTAGGCATAACCTGCAAGCAGCATCGACTGGAAGAAAACCATCGCCACCGACCAGACGGATGGCGAGCCGCCAAGCCGCGGCGACACCATACGTGCGAACATCGGTTGGACGCCGAACAGAAGTGACGCACTCAGAAATACGGCGACGGTGTAAACGCCGAGGATAAGCACATAGCCGCTCGTTTTCGAACGTTGTCTCGGCGTTTTCGTCACGGCATTAGTGGGGGCGGCAGAATGCCGGGGAGCGCTCGCATTTCGCCGCCAGTTGTATAGATTTCCGATTCGCGCCGCACCTTAATTCAGGAGAAGCCCATGGGCGTCATCGCCTGGATCATTATCGGATTGCTTGCCGGCTGGCTTGCCACCCAGATTCTCGGTGGCCGCGGAGGCTTATTGTACAACCTCGCGGTCGGGCTCGTGGGCGCCATCGTCGGTGGCTTCCTTTTTGAAAAGCTTCGACTCGAAGTGGTGCCGGATTTCTGGGGCAATCTGATTACCGCAACGATCGGCGCCATCGTATTTCTTCTGATCTGGCGGGCGATCCGAAAAGCGTGATCGCGCGACCTTGCGGCGGCGCACCCGCAGCCGTAAGTAGAAGCCATGGCGGTCGTCCTTGATCTTGTGAACAATCCGCGCCCGCGCCACCCGGAAAAGGCGCACAAACCGGATTCACCCGTTCTGCCGAAGCCTGACTGGATTCGGGTCAAGGCACCGGTCTCGGCGGGCTATTTCGCCACGCAAAAGCTTATGCGCGAAAACGCGCTCCACACGGTGTGCGAAGAGGCGGGCTGTCCAAATATCGGCGAGTGCTGGGAGAAAAAGCACGCCACCTTCATGATCATGGGCGACACTTGTACGCGCGCCTGCGCTTTCTGCAATGTCAAAACCGGTCTTCCCGGTGCGCTCGATCCTGATGAACCGGGGCGCGTTGCCGAGGCAACGGCCAAGCTCGGCCTCGCCCATATCGTGGTGACGTCGGTCGATCGCGACGATCTCGCCGACGGTGGGGCGCGACACTTTGCCGACACCATTCGATCTATCCGTGCGCGTTGCCCACAGACCACGATCGAGGTTCTGACGCCGGATTTCCTGCGCAAGGACGCCGCGCTTGAGCTGGTCGCTGAGGCCCGGCCCGATGTGTTCAACCACAATCTGGAAACGGTGCCTTCACTCTATTTAACTGTACGACCGGGTGCGCGTTATTTTCATTCGCTGCGGTTGCTGCAGCGGGTGAAGGAGATTGATCCGACAATGTTCACCAAATCCGGCATCATGGTCGGTCTGGGCGAAGAGCGGAACGAGGTCCTGCAGGTCATGGACGATCTGCGCTCCGCACAAGTCGACTTCCTCACCGTCGGACAGTATCTCCAGCCCACCCGCAAGCATCATCAAGTCAAGCGCTTCGTGCCGCCAGACGAGTTCAAGAGCCTTGAGGCCATTGCGTACAGCAAGGGCTTCCTCATGGTCGCTGCTTCACCTCTGACTCGGTCATCGCATCACGCAGGCGAGGACTTTGCGCGGCTGAAAGCTGCGCGGGCTTTCCGCTAAGCCATTCAATGCCCCAGTTCTCCACGAAACGATGCGTCCGTCACGCCGCCACCGATATGTTCAATCTGGTGGCGGACGTTGAGAAGTATCCGAAGTTCGTCCCTTTGTGCAGTGCGCTTACAGTCAAAAGTCGCGCCGAGAAAGATGGAAGAACCATTCTCGTTGCGGATATGACCGTCGCCTACAAGATCATTCGCGAGACTTTTACGAGCCGCGTCACGTTGGACCGCCAAGGCCTGAAGATCCTGGTCGAATACCTCAACGGCCCGTTCAAACGAATGCAGAATCGCTGGACCTTTTATCCGGTCGAAACAAAAGTCTGCGACGTCGAGTTCTTTATCGATTACGAGTTCAGAAGCCGAACGCTTGCTGTGCTGATGGGCGCGATGTTCGATGCAGCTTTCCGGCGCTTTGCCGTCGCTTTCGAACAAAGAGCGGATGAAATCTACGGCCGCTAGCTTTTTGCCGCGGGCGGTCGGGACTCTTCTTTTTCGGCCAGTTCCTCAAGCATGGCCAAAGCCTGCAGAACGGATTCTCGTCGTACGTTTGCCCGGCCGATGTCACCATATTTGCAATCGTGCGCAATGACGCGACCGCTGCGCGATGCGGCGCAGAAATAGACAAGGCCGATCGGCTTTCCGCGAACCGCGCCTGTCGGCCCTGCGATTCCGGTGATCGAGATTGCGAGATCAACTGAAGCGTGCGCCAACGCTCCTTTGGCCATTTCTTCGGCGCACTCGCTGCTCACCGCGCCATAGACGTCGATCGTGGCCGGCGACACACCCAGCATCTGCTGTTTCGCCCCGTTGGAGTAGGTCACGAAGCCGCGGTCGAGAACCATTGAAGAACCAGGAATTTCACTGAGCGCTGCAGCCACCAGACCGCCCGTGCACGACTCTGCTGTTGCAAGTGTCAGCCTCTTCGATTTGCAAAGCTCCAGTAAGGCTTCGGCTGCGACGAGCAATTCCTTGTCTGGCATCATTTGCCCCACGGGAGGCGGACAGTTGCCGTTGCATAGGCGACAATGCCTTCACCCCGGCCGGTGAAGCCGAGCTTTTCGCTAGTCGTTGCTTTCACGGCGACGCGCTCTGTGTCGATACGCGCGATCCTTGCAATGTTCGCGCGCATTTTGTCGCGGTGTGCAGATATGCGCGGGAATTCGCAGACGATCGTGAGATCGAGATGCGCTATTAGGCCACCACGTGCGCGTACCCGATCAACCGCGAAAACAAGAAACCGGTCGGACGAGGCGCCGCGCCACTGCGGATCAGTTGGCGGAAAATGCGCCCCAATATCGCCATCGGCGAGCGCGCCGAGGATGGCATCGGTGAGTGCATGGAGCGCAACGTCGGCATCGGAGTGCCCGGTGAGAGCTCGATCGCAGGGAATTCGGATGCCCCCTAAGGTGACGTGATCGCCGGGCCCAAAGGCATGCACATCAAAGCCACAGCCCGTGCGTACGTCACCGAGTGAAGCTCCCTGGATGGCTTCGGCGCGCGCGAAATCGTCCGGTGTGGTGAGCTTTATATTGCCTGGCTCGCCTTCAAATACGCTGACCTTCATGCCTGCCCACTCTACGAGCGCCGCGTCATCGGTGAAATCGTCGCGGCCCTGCGTGGCGGCGTGCCGGTGAGCTTTGAGCAGGGCCGGAAAGGCGAACGCCTGCGGCGTCTGCACCAGTCGGATGGAATTGCGATCGAGCGTCGTTTCAATCGTCCCCGTTCGGTCGATGCGCTTGACCGTATCGGTCACGGCTAGTCCGGGAATCGCCGCTCCGGTTTTTTCTGCAGCCGCAATTGCGCGTGCGATCAGTTCAGAACTGGCAAACGGCCTGGCCGCGTCATGGACCAACACGATGTCAGGCTCACGCGGTTCCAGGGCTTCGAGGCCAGCCCGCACCGACGCCTGGCGCGTGGCGCCTCCTAAAACGGGTGGGAGGATGTCCATACCGTCAGTCAGCGTGCGTACGAGTGTGTGGTCATCCGGCCGTATCACTGGCTGCACCAGGGAAACAGCGGAAACGCCCGTAAAGGCGGAAATGGCGCGTTGGAGGAGCGTATCCCCACCGAGGCGGCGAAATTGCTTGGGAAGATCGCCGCCCGCCCTTACGCCCTGTCCGGCGGCTACTACGACGGCTGCCACACGCGCCATAA
>DASRAF010000225.1:0-36135 GCA_035638295.1 Pseudolabrys sp. | reverse complement strand
GTGCCCTCCGGCAGCGCCAGCACGCGATCAACCATCTGCGACACGGTCTGGCTTTCGATCGGCAGACCGGTCGCGGGCGAGTAGGGCACCCCGACGCGCGCCCATAGCAGGCGCATGTAGTCGTAGATTTCGGTGACGGTGCCAACGGTCGAACGCGGATTTTTCGAGGTGGTCTTCTGCTCGATCGAAATTGCTGGCGACAGTCCGTCGATCTGGTCGACGTCCGGCTTTTGCATCATCTCGAGGAATTGTCGCGCATAGGCGGAAAGCGACTCCACATAGCGGCGCTGACCCTCGGCATAGATGGTGTCGAAGGCGAGCGAGGATTTGCCCGAGCCGGAAAGGCCGGTGAACACGACCAGCCGGTCGCGCGGGATCGCGACGTCGATATTCTTGAGATTGTGTTCGCGCGCGCCGCGGATCGTTATCTGGCGGGCGTCGCGGTCGGCGTTGCTGGAGCGTTCGGCCATAGGATCCGCAGCAAGAGGAACGGGACGTATCGGGCAAAGTCACCCCACCGGCCCGGCAAAAAGATGCGGGGCCGTTCGGGCTTGCTGGCTGGGACGTAGTAAGAACGGCTACCCTTTGCCAGCCCAGGCCGCCCAGGCCCGGAATCGCAGTTGAAAACCTGTGCGGAAAGGATTAGAACATATCAGGAACGGAACCGCAAGGCGCCGTTCGGGGCAGCTCACCAGCGTGGCCTAAAAGCCCTGTGGATTAGGGGCAACGCGCTTGCCGCCCCCTTTGTGACGCCAATTCGCGAGGTCTAGGGTGGGGTTGGGTTTGTTTTTCATCGGGACGCGTGCGGCACACGCGGTCCTCAAACGGCAAGCGCCCAGCGGCTTCGGTTGAAGCGGCGCGCGCTGATCGCCACGCGGAGAGCATCATGGCAGGCAGCGTCAACAAGGTCATTCTCGTCGGCAATCTGGGCGCTGATCCGGAGGTCCGCCGCACCCAGGACGGGCGTCCAATCGTCAATCTGAGGGTGGCCACATCCGAGACCTGGCGCGACAAGAACTCCGGCGAGCGGCGCGAAAAGACCGAATGGCACCGCGTGGTGATCTTCAGCGAAGGGCTCGCCAAGATCGCAGAGCAGTACCTGAAGAAGGGCTCGAAGGTTTACCTCGAAGGCGCTCTGCAAACACGCAAATGGCAGGACAAGGACGGCCAGGATCGCTACTCGACCGAGGTCGTGCTGCAAGGCTTCAACTCGGCGCTGACCATGCTCGACCGTGCGGGCGGCGGTGGAGCCGGCTCCGATAATGGCGATTTCGGCTCGGCCGGCCCGACGGCGCCGCGGGAGCGCAGGCCGGCAATGGCAGGCGCCGGCGGCAAGCAAGACGACATGGACGACGAGATCCCGTTCTGACGATCGCGCTCATTCTCGCGTCACCAGCGGTCGCTTGATTGGCCGGGAATGGCCGGTCACCCCAATCACTTGGTTATGTCGACCTTGTTGGTGGAATCAACGATCGCCGTGACCTCGGTATCGCCATGTTGCGCGCCATCGAGATCGTTCGAATCCAGCGCGTTGCCGATTTGCTGAAGTGCCTGCGCAAAAGGACCGCTGCCTTGCGCCGCAGGCGATGACTTGAGCGTGTCGCAGGCGCTCTTCGCGGCGTCGAGATCGCCCGATTGCAACGCGTGGGCGAGCTGGCTGAAAGCCTATCGATAGTTTTGATAGTTCGAAGCCTGGGAGGCATGACCCTCGCTCCTGAACGGGAAGTGTATCCCGCGATTGAGAGTCGCCCCGCAGCCTGTTTAGCGATTCGCGCTTACCGAGTTCTAAAAATGGTCGCTTTACACAGTTTTTATTCTCGAGCAGCAAGTGCAAGAGAACTAGCTTGCCAACGCAGCGCGCACGCCGTCGACGACGTATTGCACAGCGAGCGCCGCAAGCAGAACGCCAAGCAGGCGTGAAGCGACGATATTGGCGGTGACGCCGAGCCGCTTGGCGATTTCCGCCGCGAGCACAAAGACGACAAAGCAAAGCGCCAAAACAATAACGATGACCGCGAGCAGGATCGCAAGGCGCATGGTGTCGCCTTCGCCGCGGCTCGCCAGCAGGATGGTCGCAGTGATCGCGCCAGGCCCGGCCATCAATGGAATGGCGAGTGGAAAGGCGGCGATATTGCGCACGTGCTCTTCGACGGCCTGCTCGGCCTGCTGCGACTGGCGCTCGGTGCGCACGCCGAACACCATTTCGGATGCGATTGAGAACAACAGTAACCCGCCAGCGATGCGGAAGGCGGGCAAACCAATCGAGAGCGTGCGCAACAACCAGTCGCCGACCAGCGCGCTGCCGACGAGGATCGCTGCCGCGATCAGTGTCGCATGCAGCGCCACGCTGCGCCGCGCGCGTTGCGGCAAGCCGTGCGTGATCGCGAGGTAAGAGGGAACGAGGCCGATCGGGTCGACCACGACAAGCAGCGTGACGAGCGCGGAGATGAGAAATTCGAGCGGCATGTGTGACGCTCAAGGTAATCGTTTGCGGCGATTCTGGCGCGGCAAAAAGGCACCCGAAGGGAACCTCAATGCGGCCTATAACATCTTGAAATAACACATAATATTCGCCTGTATAGGATGCCATTTCAGTTGGCAAAGGCCACCTGAATCAGTTAGAAAACCGCAGCTAAAAATTCCACGCAGGACGTTGTCTTGGCCGATACCGAACCTCCGAAATCGGGGGACGCACCGCCTTCAGATGTGCGCCCGGTTTCCATCACCGAGGAGATGAAGCGCAGTTATCTCGATTACGCGATGAGCGTAATTGTATCGCGTGCGCTGCCCGATGCGCGGGACGGACTGAAGCCCGTGCACCGGCGCATTCTCCACTCGATGAACGAAAACGGCCATACGCCCGACAAGAAATATGTGAAATCGGCGCGCGTTGTCGGCGACGTGATGGGCAAATACCACCCGCACGGCGACCAGGCGATTTATGACGCGCTGGTGCGCATGGCGCAGGATTTTTCTATGCGCCTGATGCTGATCGATGGGCAGGGCAATTTCGGTTCGGTCGACGGCGATCCTCCAGCGGCGATGCGTTACACCGAATGCCGGCTGGCGCGGCCGGCGATGGCGCTGCTCGACGACATCGACAAGGACACGGTCGACTTCCAGGAGAACTATGACGGTTCTGAGAAAGAACCGGTCGTCCTGCCGGCGCGCTTTCCGAATTTGCTCGTCAATGGTGCAGGCGGCATCGCCGTCGGTATGGCGACCAATATTCCGCCGCACAATCTCGGTGAAGTGATCGATGCTGCGATCGCGCTGATCAACAATCCGGCGCTGACCATCGATGACCTGATTAAGATCGTGCCCGGTCCTGATTTCCCGACTGGCGGCATTATCCTCGGCCGTGAAGGCATCCGCTCGGCGTACAAGGATGGCCGCGGTTCAATCGTCATGCGCGGCAAGGTCGAGACCGAAACCGTCCGTAAGGAACGCGAAGCCTTCATCATCACGGAAATTCCGTATCAAGTGAACAAAGCGGCGATGGTCGAGCGCATCGCGGAGCTGGTGCGCGAGAAGAAAATCGATGGCGTGGCCGATCTGCGCGACGAAAGCGACCGCCAGGGCTACCGCGTCGTGGTCGAACTCAAGCGCGAGGCCGTGCCCGATGTCGTTTTGAACCAGCTCTATCGCTTTACCCCGCTGCAATCCTCATTCGGCTGCAACATGGTGGCGCTTGATGGCGGCCGCCCGCTGGTGATGACGCTGAAAGATATGCTCAATTCCTTCATCGTCTTCCGCGAAGAGGTGGTATCGCGACGTACCAAGTACCTGCTCGGCAAGGCGCGCGACCGCGCCCATGTTTTGGTCGGGCTTGCCATCGCTGTCGCCAATATCGACGAAGTGATCAGGCTCATTCGTGCCGCCAAGAATCCGGAGGAGGCACGCGAAGCCCTCATGAGGCGCGAGTGGCCGGCCAAGGATGTCGCGTCGATGGTGACGTTGATCGACGATCCGCGCCACAAAGTCACGCCGAAAGGCACGACGAAGCTTTCCGCCGAGCAGGCAAAAGCCATTCTAGACCTGCGCCTGCAGCGTCTGACCGCGCTCGGCCGCGACGAAATCAAGGCAGAGCTCGACAAGCTCGCGACTGAAATCGCCGACTATCTCGATATCTTGCGTTCGCGTTCGCGCATTCAGTCGATCATCAAGAAAGAGCTCACGGACGTAAAGAATGAGTTCGCGACGCCCCGCCGCACGGTGATCACGGAAGCGGCCGGTCACATGGAAGAAGAAGACCTGATTACGCGCGAGGAGATGGTCGTCACTGTCTCGCACCAGGGCTACATCAAGCGCGTACCGCTCTCGACCTATCGCGCGCAGCGGCGCGGTGGCAAAGGTCGCGGCGGGATGCAGGTGCGTGAGGAAGATTTCGTTTCGCGCCTGTTCGTCGCCTCGACGCACGCGCCGATTCTGTATTTCTCGTCGCGCGGCAAGGTCTACAAAGAGAAGGTCTGGAGGCTGCCCATTGCCGCGCCACAGGCGCGTGGCAAGGCGCTGATCAATATTCTGCCGCTGCAGCAGGGCGAGACCATCACCACCATCATGCCGCTGCCTGAGGACGAGGCGTCCTGGGCGCAGCTCGACGTGATGTTCGCCACCACCAGCGGCACGGTTCGCCGCAACAAGCTGTCCGATTTCGTCGACGTTCGGCCATCCGGCATCATCGCCATGAAGCTGGAAAACGGCGAGTCGATCGTCGATGTGCAGATCTGCACCGAGAAGGACGACGTGCTCCTGACCGCCAATGGCGGCCAGTGCATCCGTTTTGCCGTCCCCGAGGTGCGCGTGTTCCAGGGCCGTACGTCACGCGGCGTTCGCGGTATTACACTGGCCGAGAAAGATCACGTGATCTCGCTGTCGATCCTGCGACACATCGATGTTACCGCCGAGGAACGCGCGGCCTATCTCAAGCGCGCGAGTGCAATCCGCAGAGGAAACGCAGCCGAGGAGGAGACTGGCACCGACGCCGAAGAGGCGGTTGGAGCCATCGAACTCGGTGAGAAGCGCTATGTCGAACTCTCTGCGGCCGAACAATTTGTGCTGACGGTGTCCGAACGCGGCTTTGGCAAACGCTCCTCGTCCTACGAATACCGAACGACCGGCCGCGGCGGCAAAGGCATCGTCGCGATGACGCTGACCAAAAAGACCGGCAAGATCGTTGGGTCGTTCCCCGTGGAAGAAGCCGATCAGGTGATGCTGGTCACGGATGGGGGCAAGCTCATTCGCACGCCAGTCGCAGGCATCCGCATCGCCGGACGCTCGACGCAAGGTGTGATCGTGCTCAACACCGCTGAGGACGAGAAGGTCGTATCGCTCGAGCGCCTGAGCGAGGAAGACGGCGACAACGGCGAGGAGTAGTCGGGGGTCATGGCCGGGCTTGTCCCGGCCATCTCGATTCAGACGGTACCTCGTCCCTCAATACCTTTGGAATGGGGATAGATGACCTTCGTATAATACCCAGCGCACTGGGGGCGATTAATCTCAAACTCGTTAAGCTAAGTCCCTTTACGTTTCTGTTCGGAGTGCGCCGGTGGCTCCCCTTCACCGGCGCACTGTTTTTGTATCGGCCGAAAGGCAGTCGACGTTAGCGCGAAAAAGAGCAAAACTACGTCTGACGTTCAAAGTCAGGGCCACGGGGGGAAGCCATGATTACCATTCCCGAACTTGCGGCCGAGGCCTTGGGGTCTCACCTTGCCAATCACATGTCCCGTCGCTTCGGTTCGACGGATCCGGCGGCCATTGAACGGGTCCAGTCGGCCGCCAGGCTTGCCATCGATTGCATCGGTAACAGCGACGCGCTCTATCATAATGTCGAGCATACGTTGCTGGTTACCCTCGTCGCTTACGATATTCTGAGGGGGCGACGGCTCCTGAGCGAAACGAATGCAAACGATTTCGCGCACGTCATCATTGCCTGTCTGTTTCACGACATTGGGTACGTTCGCGGCATTCTGAAGGGTGACGACGAAGACGGGTACATTATTGATGCCGCCGGCAACAAGGCGAAGTTGCCGCGGGGCTCCTCCGACGCCGCACTGTTGCCCTATCACGTCGATCGCTCAAAGCTGTTCGTGATGCATCGCTTCGGTCCGATTAAAACGCTTGACGCTAACCGAATTGCAAATGCCATCGAGTTCACGCGCTTTCCGTCGCCTCCAGGCGCCGGGAATATCGATAGCGAAGAGGGAGAACTTGTTCGCGCGGCAGATCTGATCGGCCAACTCGGCGACCCACATTATCTTCGCAAGGCCAATGCTCTTTTCTGCGAATTCGAAGAAGTCGGAATGAATAAACAGCTCGGCTACAACTCGCCGGCCGACCTTACTGATCTCTACCCCAAGTTCTATTGGGGAAGCATATCGCCGCATATCCAGAGCGCGATCCGCTACCTCAATGTTACCTCGAGCGGGCGGCAGTGGATTGCCAATCTTTACAGCAATGTTTTTTGTGCGGAGCGCGAACTCAGTCTGTGCGGTCCGGAACACTAACACGCATCCAAACGAGTGCGTTCGACTCAGCATCGCTGACGAAGTGGTTCGGAAGACACACGGCCAGCAAAAAGCGTGACCGAACATTTAATAATGTCTTGGAAAACTTTTTTGTCCGCTATCGGCAGCGGGTCCATCGGTCCACGATAACTCAATCATCCGACGCGCAACCTTACAAATGTCGACGGGTCTGAGGACGGCCGTTCCTCATGCCTGTGACGTGAGAAAATCCGCATGCTTCATGAGGACTCCCCAAAAACCTACGTTCGACAAAGTCATATCACCAAAATAGCGTGCCCGCGCTGTAGTGGTTCGGCGTATTTGGTGCGCAGGTCGCTGGAGCGGCAACTGAAGAACGAGACACGTACTTTTGAGTGCAATCGGTGCGGCAGCCGTACCGACATCAATTTCCATAACTAGCCGACGGCCTATAAGGGGAGTGCCACATAACTTTCCGGCTCATGTCGTGCTGCAGTAACATGAATATTCTACTGGCGGGTGCGTTCGGAAAAATATGGCGGCGCACGCATGGAAACCGTTGAAGAGCTACCCCAGCAGGAATTGATCGTTCTCAGGGACATTCACGTGTCTGGCCGTTCGAACAACCCCGCGATTGTGCGCCAATTGATTCGTGATGGCATGATTGTGGACGCCGAGCGCTTGGAACTAACCGCCAACGGCCGCCGCATGCTGGTACGCGGTTCGCCGTCCCTGTGGGATACCGCGGCATAAGCAGTCTCCCCGCGAAATCACCGATCTGATCCTAAAACAGCCCTGGCAGGGTTAGGTCGCGGCCCGGCGTGGCTCCTTCGTCTTGGACTGCTCGACGGCGTCCGCCACCCGGCTCCAGATGGCGTGACCTGCGTGATCGCCTTCTGCCTGAAGCCTCTCAGCGGTTCTGCGGGCGTGCAGCTCTGCCGCGCTTCCGTGGCGCGCTGCCAAAAAACGCGCGTAAAGCTGCACTGCCTCGTCCTGGGTTGGAAACCACATTGCGAAACCCCACTAACGCTTCGCTTGGTGACTGTGACAGTAATATGAAAGAAGAGAGCAAATATGACTACAGCAGTTTTATACCACCGCCTAAAGCGCGACGCTTGGATTTAAAATTGTGGATGATTAAATGGATGTCACATTTCTTAAGACAAGAGCTGGCCGCGCGTGAGGCATCCCATATGAACAGATTCGCGACCACTGATCCCTCTGCCGAGCGCCTCAGGGTTCGTTAGCGCAATAATCCGCTTCCGGCGAACCGGACCATTCCGTCATCGTGCCGTCACACAACTGGCACCCGAACATTCGTCGGGCGTAACCTGAATATTGCGGTTCCTCGGAAAGAAGTAGCATTGGCGTGTTGCATCTAATGCAGAGCGGATCTTCAGGCGTCTGCAAACGCGAAACCTCGTAAACTGCCATATCGATCTCTCGTCCTGGCCAAAAGCGACCTGGTTGTCGACAGTTGATAGAGAAATTGGCTGGCTTCTTTTGGACGCAGACTATTGAAGGTCAGATTCAAGACGTGCCTGTGACAGCCGGCGGGAAGGTTTTGCAAAGGCGCGCAAAAAAGATGTCCAGTTTTTAGCGGGCATGGGCGCTCTCAAGAATCTTTGCCATCTCGCTGAAACCGCGTTTCTTGGCGAGCGTGAGCGGCGTATCGCCGGAGCGATCAGCCAGGTTGACGTTGGCGCCTGCGTCGACAAGCGCCTCGAGTGTGGCGATGTGACCCTTGCCGCCATCACCCAGCACAATCGATTCGATCAGCGCGGTCCATCCGAGATTGTTGACGTGATCTAGCGGCGCCTTGGCGGCAATGAGCATGCGCACGACTTCGTCATGGCCGAGGTGGGCTGCTGCAATCAATGCAGTCCCCTGATACGGGCTGGTGACGTTGGTGGCTTTGCATCCGCCGTCGAGGGCGACTTTCAGCATCGGCACGTCGTTGGCGACCGCGGCTATCGTTGCGATATCGTATTGCTCCGACTCCAGCGCATTGGGGTCGGCACCAAGTCGCATCAAGGCACGCGCGGTGTCAGGCCTTTGCATGTAGGTTGCAACATGCAGCGGCGTGCGCGCGCGGCTGTCGCGCGCATCGATCGGAGCGCCTGCTTTGACAAGCCGTTCAATCTCGCTCGCGTCGCCTTTGGCTGCTGCAGCATGCAGGCCGCGATAAGTCGTCAGTTCCGACGCGGTCGGAGCAACCTGAGCGCCGGCGATCTGTGTTGCAAAAAAGAGCGTTGATAAAATTGTGACAAGACGTATACGCGTGACGTTCATTTTTCCTGCTCATTCCGCCTTGAGATTCAGGGTGGCGACGATCGGCTTCCACTTGGCAATCTCGCGCCGGATGTGATCGGCAAGGTCCTGCGGCGTACCCCCGCGGGGCTCGGCGCCGAGCTTGGCCAGCGCTGTTCTCATCGGTTCGCCGCTGAGCGCTGCGTTGGTTGCGGCATTGAGCCTGGCGATGACAGGGGTTGGGGTATCCAGTGGTGCCATCAGAGCGGTCCAGGCGCCGCTGGCAACGGCCGGGAATCCAATTTCTGGCATGGCCGGAACGTCGGGCAATTCCGGCGCGCGCTTCGGCCCAACGATGGCAAGCGCGCGCAATTTGCCGTCCTGAATCAACTGAAGCGAAGTGCTCACGGTGTCGAAGGTCATCTGTACTTCGCCGGCGACAACGGCGGTGAGGGAAGGGCCGCCGCCTTTGTAGGGGACGTGCAGGATATTCGCGCCGCTCACCGACTTGAATAGTTCTGCATTGAGGTGCGGCAATGTGCCGATGCCGCCGGTCGAGTAGTTAAGTTTGCCGGGGTTGGCCTTGGCGTAGGCGACCAGTTCGGCGACGGATTTGAATGGCAGCCCGGGATTGATCACCAGCACCTGGGGTGTTTCGGCCACCAAAGCGACCGGCGCGAAGCTCGACGCGTCATAGCCCGTGTTCTTGACGATCATCGGGCTCATGATGAGGCCGCTCGCGGCCGAAACCATGAGGGTATAGCCGTCCGGGTCGGCAGCGGCCGCCTGCCGGGAGCCTATGGTGTTGCCGGCACCCGGCTTGTTTTCAATGAACACGTTCTGGCCAAGCACAGCCGGCAAGGCGTTGGCCAGGACCCGGGCCATGACATCGACCGGGCCGCCCGCCGGTGTCGGCACGATGATACGGATCGGACGGTTCGGGTAATCCTGAGGGAAGGCACAACGCGCCCACATCAGCAGCATCGCGGCGGCGAGCAGAATCCGGCGCATTTGATCTCCCTCGGACAGGGCCAATGAGAGTCTAGCGCCGAAGCGGACTCCGGTCGCGCCAACCGGAGAAAAGATCAACAGCGCCGTGGGCGCGACCTTGCAGGGCATCCGGGGGCGGGTTAGACCCCGGTTTATGCCGAGAACCGCCCTCTACGCGGGGTCATTCGATCCCGTTACCAACGGACATCTCGACGTGGTGCGCCAGGCCGTGCGACTTGCCGACCGGCTGGTTATCGCTGTCGGGGTACACCCCGGCAAGGCACCCTTGTTTTCCGCTGACGAGCGGCTGGCGATGCTGCAGGAAACCTGCGGGCCGCTGGCGCGCGAGGCGAAGTGCGAACTATCGTGCATCACCTTCTCGGATCTAGTGGTTCAGACCGCGCGCAAGGGCGGGGCGACCATGCTGATCCGCGGCCTGCGCGATGGTACCGATCTCGACTATGAAATGCAGATGGCGGGCATGAACGGGACGATGGCGCCCGACGTGCAGACCATTTTCCTGCCGGCTTCGCCGATTGTGCGCCCGATCACCGCCACATTGGTCCGGCAAATCGCCGGCATGGGTGGCGACGTTTCCGCCTTCGTGCCGGGCTCCGTCGCTGCGCGTCTGAAGAAGAAATTCGCGCGCTGATGTGTCGTTCTTTTAATGGGGAAATTAATGACCAACAGATCGTTTTCTGCGCTCGCTGTCGCCTTTGTCCTGTTCGCAACTCCGGTGGTGGCGCAATCGCCTCTGTCCAACCCCGCCGCGCTACGTGAGCAGGCGCCGGCGACATATAAAGTGCGGTTCGATACCAGCAAAGGTCCCTTCGTCGTCGAAGTGACGCGGGCCTGGGCCCCGAAGGGTGCCGATCGTTTCTACAACCTGGTGAAGAACGGCTTCTACGACAACGTCCGCTTCTTTCGCGTGATTTCCGGGTTCATGGTGCAGTTCGGCATCAACGGCGATCCGGGAGTCATGGCGAACTGGCGCTCGGCGCAGATCCAAGACGACCCTGTGACCCAGAGCAACACGCGTGGCATGCTCACCTTTGCGATGGCCGGTCCAAATACCCGCACCAGCCAGGTCTTCATCAATTTTGCCGACAATTCACGGCTCGACCAATCCGGTTTCGCGCCTTTCGGCAAGGTCATCTCGGGAATGAACGTGGTGGATGCGCTCAATGCCGAATACGGCGAGGGCGCACCGCGCGGTCGCGGTCCCGATCAAAGCCGCCTTCAAAGCGAGGGCAACGTCTATCTGGCTAAGGAATTTCCGCGCATGGACTACATAAAGAAAGCCACGATCGAGCGCTGAGGCGCATCGACGGTCTGTATTGTCAGTTGTAAGAGGACTTGAGATGGCCAAGCCTGAAGATACCCTGACGCTGGAAACGACGAAGGGCAAAGTTGTGATCGAGATGCGTCCCGACCTCGCGCCAGGGCACGTTGCGCGCATCAAGGAACTGGTGAAGGACGGCTTTTACGACGGAATCGTGTTTCATCGCGTCATCGACGGGTTCATGGCGCAGACCGGCTGTCCGCACGGGACAGGTACCGGTGGATCGGGGAAAAAGCTCAAAGCCGAATTCAACGCCGACCCGCACGTGCGCGGCACCGTATCGATGGCGCGCGCTTCCAATCCGGATTCCGGCGACAGCCAGTTTTTCATCTGCTTTGACGATGCACGCTTCCTCGACAAGCAATACACCGTCTGGGGCAAGGTGATCGAAGGCATGGAGAACGTCGACAAGATCAAGCGTGGCGAGCCGGTCAGCGATCCGGACAAGATCGTCAAGGCGACGATGGGTGCATGAGTTTCGCGTGACCAGGCGATAGAGGGATGCGTTGGCCGGGGTTGTCCCGGCCATCGTCGTTTTTGACACTGGCAAAGTACGCAAGACTTGCATGCCGGGCCCAAGGCCGGGCATGACGCAGGACGTCATGAAGACCGACCTCTTTGATTTCGAGCTGCCACCGGACCGTATTGCACTTCGGCCTGCGACGCCACGCGATACGGCGCGGCTACTGGTCGTGCAGCCCGGCGGCGCTCCAGAGCTGCAGGACCGCACGATTTTGGATTTGCCGGACCTTCTCCAGCCCGGCGATTGCCTTGTGGTCAATGACAGCAGGGTCATCGCGGCGCGCCTGTCCGGCCGCCGCATCGGCCGGAGCGATAGTGAACCTGCGATCGAGATAACATTGCACAAGCGCCTGGACGGTTCGCGCTGGCGGGCTTTCGCGAAGCCGGCCAAGAAGCTTGCGGTGGGCGATGTCCTGCGGTTCGGGACCGAGGGAAAAGTCTGCTTCCTGGGCCAGCTCGACGCTCAGGTTTCAGAAAAGGATGAGGGAGGGGAGATAGCGCTTTCATTCGCCTTTCATGGCCCGATCCTGGACCAAGCGATCGCCGAGCGCGGTGATATGCCGTTACCACCCTATATCGCCTCTCGGCGGGAGCCAGACGATAAAGACCGGACCGACTACCAGACTTTTTTTGCGCGCGAGGAAGGCTCCGTGGCCGCGCCAACGGCCGGTCTGCATTTCACGGAAGGTCTTGTAAAGCTGCTCGCGGACCGGGGCATTGGTCTGCAGACGGTTACACTGCATGTTGGCGCCGGCACGTTCTTGCCGGTCAAGGCGGACGACACCGCGGGTCACAAAATGCACGCAGAATTCGGGACGGTGTCGGCGGAAACGGCCGCCACGTTGAACGATGTGCGGTCCAGGGGCGGGCGCATTGTGGCGGTCGGTTCGACCGCGTTGCGGTTACTTGAGAGCGCCGTCGGCAAGGACGGCCGTCTCGAGGCCTTTTCCGGGGAAACATCGATCTTCATAACGCCCGGATACCAATTCCGCGCGATCGACCTGTTGCTGACCAATTTTCACCTGCCGCGCTCGACCCTGTTCATGCTGGTTGCCGCCTTTAGCAGGCTCGACACCATGAAGCGGGCCTATGCGCACGCAGTCCGTTCCGGCTATCGCTTCTATTCATATGGCGATGCGTGTCTGCTGTATCCTCAGGCGTGAGCGATATGTCGGGACCCTTTTCCTTCAGTTTGATTTCGACGGATGGCGCGGCCCGCAGTGGCGAATTCGTTACGCCGCACGGCAGGGTACAGACACCCGCTTTCATGCCGATCGGCACGCAAGGCACGGTGAAAGGGCTGTCACCCGATGATGTGCGAGATACAGGCGCCGAGATCGTGCTCGGCAATACTTATCATCTGATGTTGCGGCCCGGCGCCGAGCGCATCGCCGCGCTTGGCGGCCTGCATAAATTCATGAACTGGACGCTGCCGATCCTCACCGACTCTGGCGGCTTCCAGGTCATGTCACTCTCAGAACTTCGCAAGGTCGACGAGCGCGCAGTGATGTTTCGCTCGCACCTTGATGGGGCCATGATCGAGCTCACGCCGGAACGTGCCATCGACATTCAGATTCTGCTCGGCGCCGACATCGCGATGCAACTCGATGAATGTCTCAGATTGCCGGCGTCGCGTCAGGAAATCGATCGTGCGATGCAGCTCTCGCTGCGCTGGGCCGAGCGCAGCAAGCGCGCCTTCGAAAGCATGGCGCGCGAGGGTCGTGCATTGTTCGGGATTGTCCAGGGCGGCGATGATTCGACATTGCGTGCAAACAGCGCCCGAGCGCTGACCGACATGGATTTTCAGGGTTACGCCATCGGCGGCCTGGCGGTGGGAGAGCCGCAAGAAGTCATGTTGCGGATCGTGGCCGAAACGACGCCGATGCTTCCCGCGGATCGGCCGCGATACCTCATGGGTGTCGGAACGCCGCACGATCTCCTCGAGGCCGTGGCACGCGGTATTGATATGTTCGATTGTGTTCTGCCGACGCGCAACGGCCGTCACGGCATGGCCTTTACCCGGCATGGTGCAATCAATCTCGCCAATGCGCGCCATGCCAACGACCCGCGCCCACTCGATGCCGAAAGTCCGCATCCGGTCGCTCGTACATACTCGCGGGCCTATCTGCATCATTTGACAAAGGCCAACGAGATACTCGGCGCGGTGCTGCTTTCCACCATTAACCTCGCCTACTACCAGACGCTGATGGCAGGTATGCGCACGGCGATCGTCGCCCGACGATTTTCCGCCTTCCGCGAATACATCATGGGGGGGTGGGAGCAAGGCGATCTTCCGCACTTTGACGGGAGCGTGTCGCTTCGCTAAAGCCACCCCATGAACATCAAGCCCGAGTTCCTTTCTCATCGGCGCAAACCGAACTTCAGATTGCCGGCGGGCAGTTGTGACGCGCATTGCCACGTGTTCGGCCCGGCAGCCAAATTTCCCTATGCGCCGAACCGGCGCTATACGCCGGCCGATGCCCCAAAGGAGATGCTGGCAGCGCTGCACGCGCATCTCGGAATTGACCGCGCGGTAATTGTGCAGGCCAGCTGCCATGGCACCGACAATGCCGCGATGCTCGATTGCATTGCCTCCGACCCGCGCCGATACCGCGGCGTTGCGATCGTCGATGATGGCTTCACTGACAAGGATTTCGATGCCCTCGACCGGGGTGGCGTGCGCGGCGTGCGATTCAACTTTGTCAAGCATCTCGGGGGCGCACCCGATATGGCTGTCTTCAATCGGGTGATGGACCGCATCAAGGGGCGCGGCTGGCACGTCGTTCTGCATGTCGATGCACCTGACATCATTCCGCTGTCGGACATGATGCGTAAGCTGCCGCTGCCCTTCATCGTCGATCACATGGGCCGGGTGCCGGCAGCGGCCGGTGTTGGTCAGCCTCCGCTGCGCGCGCTGGTTGAGCTTTCGTGCCTCGAAAATTGCTGGATCAAGGTCTGTGGGTCCGAGCGCATCTCGATGCCTCCTTACACGGCGGCGGTGAGGATCGCTCACGCGCTCGTCGAGGCAGCGCCTGATCGCGTCCTATGGGGTAGCGATTTTCCGCATCCCAATGCCACGCACGAAGCGGACGAGGCCGACCTAGTCGATCTGGTCCCACAGTTCGCGCCGGAGGCGCTGGGACAGAAGCGACTGCTAGAGGACAATCCGGCGCGGCTTTATGGTTTCGCTTGAACAACAACAAAACGATCAAAGTGGAGGAGAGGCACTATGGCGAAGGGGCTTGTTGAAATGATTGCGCGCCGCACCGCATGGCTGGGCCTTGCGGCGATGCTCGTGGCATTGGCGCCGCAGGCACAGGCGGCCTGGCCGGAAAAGCCGATCAAATTCGTCCTGCCTTTTGGCGCAGGTGGCGTAGCCGACGTCACCGCGCGCATTCTGGCCGACAAGCTCAGCCAGAAACTCAATCAGCGTGTCGTGGTGGAAAACATGCCCGGACCCGGCGGGATCGCCGCCGCGCGTGCCGTGATCACCGCGCCCGCCGACGGCTACACGATGGCCTGGGTCACCAACGGCGCCGCCATCAGTGTCGCAACGTTCCAGAGCCTGCCCTTCGATCCGGTCAAGGATTTCGCGATGGTGTCGATGGCGGGCACCTTCGACCTGGTCTTCGTGGTCAATGATCAGTCGGAATACAGGACGCTCGGCGATTTCATCAAGGCAGCGAAGGACAATCCTGGCAAGATGAATATCGGCACGATCGCGGTTGGCAGCACGCAGAATCTGGGCGCTGAGTTGTTCAAATCCTTGACTGGTCTCAACATCCAGATCGTCCCGTACAAGAACTCGCCGGATATCGTGGTGGCGCTGCTGCGCAACGATGTGCAGCTGATGATCGACTTCCCGCCCGCGGTGGCCGGGCAGGTTGCCGACAAGAAGCTCCGCATTCTGGCAAGCTCGAGCCCGCAACCATCGCCGCTTCTTCCTGGTGTGCCGACGGCCGATCAGGCAGGCGTCAAAGGTTACGAGGTGATTTCCTGGAATGGCGTCGGCGTGCCCAAGGACACGCCAAAGGAAGTCATCGACACGATGAACAAGGCGATGCGCGAGGTCCTCGCCATGCCCGACGTGCAGGAACAGCTTAGCAAGGTGGGGGTCATTGCAAAGGCAAGCACGTCGGAGGAGGCGCTGGCGCGTCTGACTGCGGACATCAAGAAGTGGAACGATGTTGTCAACAAGGCGGGCATCCCGCGCAAGTAAAGCGCGAGGCGGGCCCGGATGCGCAATCGATTTAGACCGCAACTATTCAGGAAGTGACTGCACATCGGGGACTTCCTTGTTTTTTCATGTTGCACGCAACCCCTATGTTGCAACAATAATTCCGTTTCAATGGTTCCCAATTCAGTCCCGGCAGCTCTATGCAACATGGATGCGACATGCCGGGGTGCATTTTGCCGCGCGCGTCCAGCGACTTTCAGGGCGCATACGGAGAGGCCGCCACGGGTGCAACCATGACGACCTCTGACCATAACCGAGGCCACAGGAGGGCCTCTGATCATGGCTACACACATAACGCGTCGCGCTATCACTAGTTCAGTCATGGCCGGTGCTGCTGCTATTCCCGCATCGTCACTGCCTGCGGTTGCGCTCGCAAGCAAGATCATCAGGTGCGGTAATCGACAGGGGCGCTTATACGGTTCTGTTTGCCATCGCACTTGGTATCCTGACGGAGATTAGCTATTCCGTTCGAGCGCAGCGGGGAACGTGACATTGGGCTACAATGCACGAAACGATGAGATCAGATCCACGACAACATCGCGCGCATGCGGCACGAGTGGGAAGCACAACGCGGGGCGTTGGTTACCGTGCGCCGCTTCAACGCTACGCTTTCTGCCAAAGGTTATGTTTGATTCCGGCCTAAGATTGCAACTTCCAAACATCATTGGCTGGTCATTGCGTGCGACAGCTGCGAAACGGCATGGATTTAGACCTGCGTGTTAGGCCACGTGACCCCGAAGCGTCCATCCGAATTGCTCTGCGCGAAGCGCAATGCACCACGCTGCAACGGTCACGGCAGGCCGCGCATCATTACGTTGGCACAACACCCTTCGATTTAGAGTGGCTCGGTGCAGAGGAATTCTCGACGCTAATTACGGACCCGGACAAAGATCCAAAGCAGTACAGAAAACAACCGTATAGTTTCCCGCCCGCCCTATGCTCGCTGCATTTTCCAGCGCGTCATCCGATATTTCGTGGGCAAGTATCTCGTTTGTAATTTGGTCAGCTCCAACTGCGTTGTCGCTCACGGCAATGTCCCCTCTAATTTCTAGAATTGTGAGATAGAGCCGCAGCTAAGCCAACTGACTGCGGCGCTTTGCTTCCGTCCTTGGGGGGCTTTTAGGGAGCATGCCAGACGGTCGCAGGATGAGCGTAGTTGCCGAAGGCGATTCAGTCGGTGCCACAAAGAGTAAATTTCATCAGCGATATGAAAAAAATTATCTAAAAAGATCGCTCAGATAGCGCTCGGCTTACCATTTGAACAAAGCCCAAAACTGGTCACCGAAAAACACAACCCAGATAGCGGCCAGCCAAGTCGCTACCATCACAACGATCACCGCTGCAACAATAACTCTGCCCCACATAGGGAGATTATAGCAGGTCACCCCAACGCGTTGGCCCAAGGTCCAACTTAAAAACCTGTCCAACCCGAGTCAGTATAGGGTGTTCCTGAAAGCAAGATTTTGCCAGCTACTTCGCCCGTAAGGGTTGGTCCCCTTCCGTTACGGGCCATTTTTCTTTTTGGCACTCACCAACCAAGAATTTTTCGGCTTTGAAGACTAAATCGGCATAACGAACCATGCAGGCGTCATGCGTCAAAATGGCAACTTAAAAGCCAGCGCAGCCCCATGTCAGTATAGAGCTGTTGAAAGTCGAATTCCTGACCTTGGCCCGTAACGCCCCCAAGCGTAACGGGCCATTTTCTTTCACTCATCGACCAAGAGCGTAAATCCGGCAGTTGAATATCGGCACCGTTTCAACAAGCTGGTGGTCTGGTTCCGAATCAGAGCTGCGGTGGACGCCTGAAACACTGCGGATCGTCCGGGAAAGGGAAGCTGGACCATCGCTTAGTGGAAAATGGTCATGGGCTGAGCAATGGCAGCGGCCACCGCGAAAACGATGAACGCCATAGCCAGCGCAATTAGAACGCCGCGCAATTCTTGAGCCATTTGCCCCGCCCATAAAAACGGCCTGCAATTGGTCAATACAGGCCACAGTTGCCCCGCGGCAGATGGGAGTGTCTACCGCCACTTCTGTTTAGAGAAGCTAAGTTAGCCCTTCAATTTACAAACGACATACACCCAAACTTTGTCGGAGAGCGTTGCCAATGTGCCACTTGTTCCGGCTGTGGTCGGACAGTGCACAGTGATTTCATCTTACCAGTCGTTTAGACGTGAAGCGTTTCTGTTCGGTCCTTTCGGGCAACAGACCAAGGACAGCGAACCAGCCCTTCAGGGTCATCCGGGGACGCCCACGGCCGGTCTTCGCCAGAAATCCGCCTTCGCACAGCCGATCAACCACAGCAGAAGGGAGATAGCGAGTCTTAAAGAATGCAAAACGATCCAAAAATCGCAGATCGCGCGTAACTAGATCGCGCTCCATCCGTGAGCGCAATTTTGGTCGCTCTAGCATTTTGCCCCCCAGAGTCCTGTGCCAGAGGCTATTCCCAAAATTATCCACAGGGAATGGTCTTGTCGGATTATCTAACCTAGGATTTTTGCCTTGATCTAGGCCGTTGACGGTCCTGACTTATAAACCGACGTGAGCCGCTTCGAGACGGTGGCCGCGCTGTTGCCTACGGACCAAATCGACATAACGAACCATCAGGCGTCACGCATCTGTCCATGACGCCTGCACTGTGCAATCTCCTGCGGCAAATCCGGCAGCCGCATATCGGCATCGTAGCGATCAATCAATTTCTGTTTTCGGTATTGCCCGGAGCGTCCGCATTTCTCACACGTCAGCCGCACGATCTCGCTCGCGTGCTCGCTGAGCTTGAGTGAGTGGTTCATCCGCCATCCTTGAGTCGCCTAATGGACAGAACTTTTGCCAGCGCCAGTCATTATTGAGGATGGTCCCTGGAGGCCAGTGCCATGCCGCGCCCCCATGGCTCCAACTCACCTGAAGTGCTGCGCGGGACGCACGATTGTCCCAAGTGCGGCTTCCCGATGCTGCTGGCGATCATTGAGCCATCCGAGAAGGATGGCCATGACCGGCGCATCTTTGAGTGCCTCCTCTGCAACCACGTCGAGACGGTCGAAGTGAAGTTCCGCTAAACGCATTGCTAGTGTGTATCGGGGACAAGGGCATCTTTGAGCGCCGCGAAAGAGATATGTGGACATCTTGTGTTCCCCGCACTCGGGGGCAAGCCGATGCACCCCAAGGCGCTCCTCGCCATTCTGCGATCAATCATAAGAGACGCCGAACATCAGAAATAGATATGGGCTGCATGCCTCCCGTCACTTCTTTGCCAGTTGGTGCATCAATCCAAAGGCCGATGGCGGGCGAGAGTTGCCGCCAAGGGTCAGTCCAGGCACTGCTTGGACATTCGTCCATCACGCTGACGATTGACGTGTCTGGCCATCTGTTCCCTGCGCACCGATGATCCGGCAGAGTTGGCGAAGTCTATCCGCAGTCTGCTGGCGTGAGTGCAACATGAATCAGCTAGCTTTTGCGGATGCGCAATCCGGGCCCGTTGCACGAAATGTGGTCTACGCCGATTGATCTATATTGCGAGCGGGTGACGCCCTCATTCTGGGCGGAGCCCTTGAACGCGCTGAGCAACATCGCATTTCTTATCGCTGCCTGTGCGGCTTACGATCTGTGGCGTCGGGGCGGGAAGGGCGATCCCGCTATTCTCACGCTCATTGTCGTTGTCGCGGTTGTCGGCCTCGGATCGTTTGCGTTTCACACCTTGGCAACGCAAGGTGCAATGCTGCTCGACGTCACGCCGATCGGCTTCTTCATCTACGGATATTTTCTGCTGGCGCTGCGGCGCTTCTTGGTGCTGTCCTGGCCTCTCGCATTGACGCTGCTGGGTAGTTTCATCGTGGTGTCCTTTGCTCTCGCGTCATACGTGCCGCGCGAAGTGCTCAACGGCTCGTCCGGGTATCTTCCCGCGCTCGCCGCCTTGATCGTGTTTGGTTGGCTTTTGCGCGGACATGGTGCGGGGTCGGCCATGCTCGTCGCAGCCGGTCTTTTCGTCGTTTCGCTGATTTTCCGTATCATCGACCTCTACGTCTGTGCCCGCTTCCCGATCGGCACACATTTCCTTTGGCATGTCCTCAATGCCGCCGTACTTTATACGGTGCTGCGCGGCGCAATCGCGGAACGCCAACATCCGCTAAGTAAGGAACGAAAATGAACAACAAGAAACTATCGGTCGCCGTTGTGGGCGCCGGCATGGGCGGCCTGGCCGTGGCAGCGACGCTGCGGCGGGTAGGGATCGACGTTCAGGTTTATGAGCAGGCGGCGCGCTTTGCCCGCATCGGTGCCGGCATCCAGATGATGCCGAATTCGATGAAGGTCCTGCGTGGCATCGGGCTCGAGGAGCGGCTGCGCAAAACGTCCTTTGCGCCTTATTCGCACCTCAACCGTGACGGCTACGGCGGTGAGGTGTCGCGCGAATTGCCGATGCCCGAGAGCCTCTACAATGCGCCCTATCTCTGCATGCATCGGGCCGAACTGCACGAGGCGTTCGCCTCGGCTGTTCAGCAGGACATCGTGCATCTGGGCAAAAAACTCAGCGGTCTCGATCAGGCACGCGGGCAGGTCACCCTGCATTTCGAGGATGGCACGCGGGCGACTGCGGACGCAGTCGTCGGCGCAGACGGAGTGCATTCGGTCGTGCGCGACATCGTGTTCGGGCCGGACGCTCCGATCCACAAAGGTCGTATTGCCTATCGTGCGGTGTTTCCGTCGAGCTTGATGGGTGGCTTCGATATCGGCCCCTCGCGCACGAAGTGGTGGGGGACCGATCGTCACATCGTCATCTACTACACGACCAAGGCGAAGAGTGAGGTTTACTTCGTCACCAGCGTGCCGGAACCGGCTGAATGGCTTACCCGCGAGTCATGGTCGGCCAAGGGCGACGTGAGGGAATTGCGCGCTGCTTATGATGACTTCCATCAGGACGTCCGCAACGTTCTGCACGCGTGTCCGGATTGCCATAAATGGGCGATCCTCGAGCGCGAGCCCTTGCGCCGCTGGAGCGACGGTCGTGTCGTGCTTCTCGGTGACGCGGCACACCCGATGACTCCGTATATGGCCCAGGGCGCAGCGACATCGATCGAGGATGCGGCGATCCTTGCGCGATGCCTTGACGCGGTGAAGGGCGAAGACATCGAGGGCGCGTTCAGGCGCTACGAGGCCCACCGCAAGCCACGCACGTCAGTGGTTCAGGCGATTTCGAGCGCCAACACCTGGATGCGCGAAGGCGACGGCGACACCAGCTGGCTCTATGGTTACGACGCCTGGAATGCGAACCTCGACCAGCCGGCTGCCCACCCGCGTGCACGGGCGGCGTGATCGGAGGGGGCATGCGGCTCGCGCAGTGTTCCAACTACTACGACTTCAGGGAATTGGCGCGGCGTCGGCTGCCCGGCCCGATCTTCAACTACATCGATGGAGCTGCCGATGATGAAACGACGTATCGGCGGAATACGCAAGCCTTCGAAGATTGCGATCTGGTCCCCAGCGTCCTGACAGGCGTGGCGCAGGTCGACCTTTCGGTGACCGTGATGGGGCAGAAGCTGGCGATGCCCTTCTACTGTTCACCGACAGCGTTGCAGCGCCTGTTTCACTATGAGGGTGAACGGGCCGTTGCGCGCGCGGTCAACAAGTACGGCACAATGTTCGGTGTCTCGTCACTGGGAACGGTGAGCCTGGAAGAGATCGCCTCGAACTTCTCGTTTCCGCAGGTCTATCAGTTTTACTTCCACAAGGATCGTGGCCTGAACAAGGCGATGATGGATCGCGCAAAGACGGCGGGCGTCAAGATCATGATGCTGACCGTTGATTCAATCACCGGCGGCAATCGCGAGCGCGACCTGCGGAGCGGGTTTTCAATTCCGTTCCGGTTGACGCTTGCGGGCATGCTGCAATTCGCCATCAAGCCAATATGGGCGCTGAATTACTTCACCCACGAAAGGTTCCGGCTGCCGCAGCTGGATGAGCACGTCGACATGAGTGGCGGGACGACATCCATCGGTGACTACTTCACCAACATGCTGGACCCATCGATGAGCTGGGCCGACGTGGCTGAGATGGTCAAGCTGTGGAACGGCAAGTTCTGTCTGAAAGGCATCATGAGCGTCGATGATGCCAGAAAAGCGGTCGATATCGGCTGCGCGGGGATCGTGATTTCCAATCATGGCGGGCGCCAGCTCGATGGATCGCGGAGCAGTTTTGACCAGCTGGCGGAGGTCGTCGACGCCGTCGGGGACCGAATCGACGTGCTCGCCGATGGTGGCGTCCGCCGCGGCACGCACGTGCTCAAGGCTTTGTCTGTCGGGGCGAAGGCGGTGGGAGTGGGTCGCTATTATCTCTTCGCGCTTGCCGCTGCCGGCGAAGCGGGCGTGGAGCGTGCTTTGCAGCTGATGCGGCTTGAACTTGCGCGCGACATGAGACTGATGGGCTGTACGTCCGTCGGTCAGTTATCTCGGCGCAACCTCAGATTTCGCAATTCCGCACGCTGACAGAGTCCCCTCAGGGTCCGCCATAGAGCCAAGCGATGCTCTCATAAGTTTCATCCGCTGTCCGCGGAGAAAGCGCGAGCTCGCGCAGCTCTGCCGCAACACCGCGCGCGTGATAAAATTCTCCATAGACTCGCGCCATGATCTGCGTGCGGGCTGTGCGGAGATAACGTTCCTGCTGATAGGCTTGGAACGCTTTTTCCGGGTCGTCGGGGGAGAGCGCCACCTTGTCTGCAAGGATAATCGCGTCCTCGGTCGCCATGCAGGCGCCTTGTGCGAGGTATTGCAGCATCGGATGCGCTGCGTCGCCCAGCAGCGTAATGCGGCCGGATGTCCAATTCTTCACAGGTTCACGATCGCACAGCACCCACATGCGCCAGGTCTCGATACGCTCAAGCATGCGCAGGACCTGCGGCACCTGCATCTTGAAGTGTTGCCACATCACATCCTTGCTGCCTTCAGCGTTCCAGCCTTCCTCGTAATGATCTGAGTGGAAGACGGCGACGAGATTGTACAGTTCGCCGCGGCGCAAAGGATAATGGACGAAATGGGTGCGCGGCCCGGCCCAGAGAACGACGTCCGGGCGCCAGAGATCCTTGGGAACATCCTCGCGCTTGAGAACGGCACGGTAGGCGATGTGACCGGATACGCGCGGCTTGCCGTCGCCAACGATGCTTTCACGGATACTTGACCACATTCCGTCGCAGCCGATCAGGGCCCGGCCTTCGACCGTTTCGCCTTTGTTGAGCGTGATCGAGACGCGGTCGCCATGGTCCTTGAACGAATCCACGCGCCGGCTGGTTTCGAGAGTAATGAGATTGCTGCCCTGACATGCCTTCAGAAACGTCGCGTGGATATCCGCGCGATGGGTCACGCCATAAGGTTGCCCGAACCTGTTCATGAACGCATCGCCCAGCGGGACATTTGTAATCAGCTTGCCGGTCAGCGCGTCGCGCATTTCCTGGGCAGGGGGTCGGTGAGCGTCGGCGAGGACCGCGTCCTTCAGCCCGACCTTCTCCAGAACCCGGAAAATATTCGGTCCAAGCTGGATGCCGGCCCCGACCTCGCGAAATTCCGGCGCCTGCTCGAAGACCCTGACTGGAAAGCCCTGATGGGCGAGCGCGTAGGCCGTGATGAGCCCGCCGATGCCTCCACCGGAAATGAGAAACGGGGCGGAGCCGCCATTCGCACCAGCCATGGACATAACCTCACTTCACTTGGAACGACCGATCAGGACCATAAAACTTGGAAGGCAAGACGCAAAGCGCGTTTCCGCATGAAAAAATCCGCCGGCTGCACCGGCGGATTTTCGATTGGATACAGGATTTGACCGGTGATTATTTGGTCACCTGACCACGGACTTCGCCGCCTTTGTTGGCCGCGGTGTGGACATTGACGTACCACTTGCCGGCCAGCAACTCGTCCGCCTGGGCATCGGTGAGTGTCGCTGAGCCCTCGAATGAGCCCTTATCAGCGCCAGCAATCGGCACCACGACGCCGCCGTTTTTCCCGGGTTCGCCGGAATGGAAATGCGCGGCCGTCGCCGGGCCACTGAGGCCGGACACGGTGCCCTTCCAGGACAATTTCTTGCTGGCTGTATCATAGGTCGCGGTCACTGAACCTGCCCCCTTGCTGTCAGTCGGCGGGACCTCGCTTGACGCCTTCAAGTCGGCCTTGAGGTTGACGTTCGAGGCCAGGGACGGGCCGGCGACCACAAGGGCGGCAGTGCAGGCGAAGGCGGCCAAGGCGGACCGCAGAGTCGTAGCTTTCATATGAGCCCTCCGTGGAGTGCTGGTGGTGCACTCATGCGTGCCAACACCGCACCCTAGCGCCTATTCCGGATGTGCAGAAGTGCTGCCTAGTGAAAGGCGCCGGGAATCGACGTGCTGGAGGGCTCGCCGCAGGAATCGCATTCCCAGTGGTGGCGGATTTCGCCGCCCTCGACGAATTCGGATGAGACCGGAGCGACCATCAGGTCACCGCAGTGAGGACAGCGCGTGGGAGCAGTAAAGGCGCGGGAGAGTTTCGCCCTGTAGTGATGAAGGTGCATGTCACGGCTTCCTTTTTCTTCCCCTGTCCGGGCCGGTGAGTAGCGGCGCATCGTGGCAACGGCGAGACGGTTTAATGAAACTGTGGTGGCCGGAGCACTAAGCTTTTGCGACACATGATCGCGCGCGCCGTAAACAATTTTACGTCTGAAATGTGTTGGATTGATTCGAAACCGCTGCCAACAGCGCGTTCGTCGCACTGCAGCAGACAAGGTTTTGACTATTTCTGCGAATGCAAATCGCCATCATAAACGCAGCATTAACATCACGTCTTCGCGAGCAACATTTTAACGGCCGACGATCAGACACCAGTAGCGATCGCGGCCACCACTCGCTGATGCAAGGCCGTAACTCTTGACGTTAGAGAGCAACATGTTGGCGCGGTGTCCGCCGGAATTCTCCCACATGCGCATCGCGCAGCTTTCGGTTGTGCATCCATAGGCCACATTTTCAGCTCCCGCGCCGAGCGGACCTCGCTGCGAGTGAAATCTGTCATGATCCATCGAACGGCGCGCCGCCATGCTATTGGCGTGACGCTGCGCCATGGCCTGAAGATTGCCGCTGCGGTGGAGCGCCGAAAGTCCGTGTGTCTTGCGAAAGGAATTAAGTGTGTCGGCGAGTGTCGGTGATACCCCGCCCATAAATATCGCGAGCGCAATCAAAATATGACGGCCGCGCATAATTTTGCCTCCATAAGATAAAGGGACCGCTGTGCCAAGTTTCAGCGGTCCCTACGGGTTTGCCGAAACTGGGGACACCCGGGTTAGGGGATTGTTCGGCATTCCGTGAACTACATCCTGGTCCTGAAATTTCATTCCGGTCTGTGAACTAAATCACAGTCATGGCGAAATTTCACAAAAAGGCTGAATAGTCGGTGAACGGAGTGTGCGCCTTGAGGTTTCGCTACTTCGATTCATTCCTCTTGTGGGAAAGCCTCGACCAATTTCGCTTCGCGCGGCAGCCAGAAATGTTGCGTTTTGCAGTAGGGACAACGGGTATGGGTAAACTCCTGCGGCACCCGGGCCAATGTTTCAGCATCGACATGAATACCGGTGGAAAAATCGCGACCAGTCTTGGGACATCTTATGAGTAACACGCCCACGACTCGTCTCCCGTCACGCGTCAGATTTTCCCCACCTTGGCTCTGGCGGTTTCGAGCAGCCAACCGAACTGTGTCGCGGTGAATAAGATCGCCACCAGGTTCAAGGTAACGATTTCGAGGACAAACATGTTGTTCTCCCGTACGCATTCAAGTGTTCGATTCTCACGGTAGTGGGCGCTTCGACCAGCGACTGTGTTCGCGATCACAAAAATGCGGATTTGCCGGCCTCCGTTCCCGTCATCGGCTGCCGGGCCTGCAAAATCGAGAACTCCTCAAGGGAAAATCAAGGGTTACTCAAGGACTGGCCGCCCTGCGGCCACTATAGCCAGCCCAGATGAGAGCAACCCTTAACGCCGCAATTTGGGAAATCGACGATGTCCATACAATCGCACCACGTTGAAACGATGCTCCTCCACGCCGGTTGGCGAGCTGATCCTGCGACAGGCGCCGTCGCCGTGCCGATCTATCAGACCACGTCCTATCAATTCCGCGACACAGAACACGCGACGAATCTTTTCGCCCTCAAGGAGCTCGGAAATATCTATTCGCGCATCATGAACCCCACCAACGACGTGCTCGAGAAGCGGATGGCGGCTCTCGAGGGCGGCGTTGCCGCGCTGGCTCTGGCGTCCGGCCAGGCAGCCTCGGCATTTGCGATCCAGAACCTGGCGCGGGCCGGCGATAACGTTGTGAGCTCGACAGACCTTTATGGGGGGACGTGGAATCTGTTTGCCCACACCCTCAAGGATCAGGGAATCGAAGTTCGCTTTGTCGATCCGCTCGATCCGGAGAATTTCCGGCGCGCGACCGATCAGAAGACCAGAGCCTATTATGCGGAGACCCTGCCAAATCCAAAACTGACGGTGTTCCCGATTTCCGAGGTTGCGGCGATCGGCCGTCCACTCGGAATTCCGCTGATCATGGACAATACAGCGGCGCCGTTCCTGACCAGGCCGATCGAGCACGGTGCTGCCGTTGTCGTGTACTCAATGACCAAATATCTGGGCGGGCATGGAAACTCGATCGGCGGTCTGATTGTCGATGGCGGCAACCTCGATTGGGCCGCTCATCCGCAACGTCAGCCGGCTTTGAATACGCCTGATCCCAGTTATCACGGGGCCGTCTGGACCGAAGCGGTTAAGCCGCTCGGCCCGATCGCCTATGCGATTAAGGCGCGCGTTACACTGCAGCGGGACATCGGTGCCGCGCTGTCACCGTTCAATGCCTTCCTTACAATACAGGGCCTCGAGACCCTTGCCTTGCGCATGAGAGAGCACTGCAAAAACGCGCAAGCGGTCGTGGAGTTCTTGCGCACCCGCAAGGAAGTGAAGCGCATTATTCACCCGTCGCAACAACAGGGCATTCATCGCGAAAGGGCAGACCGCTATCTGGGCGGCCAATATGGCGGGCTTGTCGGCTTCGAGCTGGCCGGTGGAAAGGACGCGGGGCGGAAGTTCATCGATGCCTTGCAGTTGCACTACCACGTCGCCAACATCGGCGATGCGAGAAGCCTTGCGATCCAACCCGCAACGACGACGCATTCACAGCTGACCGCCGAAGAGCAGCTGGCGACCGGTGTCTCCGATGGCTATGTGCGGCTATCAGTCGGCATCGAGCACATCAACGACATCGTTTCCGACATTAAGCATGGTCTGGAGGCGGCTTCGCGGGCGTCAATTCGCGCGGCCTGATCGAACGGAGGAGCAGGACATGGGCATCACTAGCATCGACGTCGGGGGCATCACTTGCCAGTACTTCGCCGTCGGTGCTGGCGAGCCGATTGTGCTTCTGCATTGTACGGGTCACTCGGGTCGCCAATGGGCCGAGCTCGCCGCAGCTCTTCAGACGGACTTTGAAGTGATCGCGCCCGACCTCTGCGGCTATGGCGGCACCGCGCATTGGCCGGGCTCGGGCACGTTTAACCTGGGCGTCGAGGCCGACCTCGTCGATGCACTGGTGGACAAACTCAAGCGCCCTGCGCATCTCGTCGGTCATTCATTCGGCGGCGCGGTCGCATTGCAACTGGCGTTGCGCCATCCGAACCATCTCAAGAGCGTGACGCTTATCGAGCCGGCTGCATTTCACTTGCTGTGCGACGGCGACGATGAGGACAAGCGCGCCCTCAGGCAGATCACCGAAATCGCAACGACTGTCGCAAGCGCCGTCAATTGCGGCGACTACGTCGGAGCAATGCGGCGCTTTGTCGACTACTGGACCGGCGACGGTACGTGGGATGCCCTGCCAAATCCGCAACGAATCGCGCTTGCAAGCAGGATCAACAAAGTGACGCTTGATTTCTGGGCAACGCTCAATGACCCAACGCGACTCGGCGATCTCGTCGATGTTGACGTGCCCGCACTGATCATATCGGGAGGGCACTCGCCATTTCCGACGCGGCGTATCTGTTATCACCTCGTGCGCACGTTGCCCGATGTGAAGTTGCGGACGTTCGATGACGCGGGCCACATGCTTCCTCTGAGCCACTTCAGGGAAATACATCCGCTCATCAAGGCGCATTGCGATGCCCAGCATGACCGCAAACGGCGCGTACAAAACGACTCACGCGCACGTGCGTACGCCTGACAGAGTCGACTGTACGAATTTACCACAGCGGCCATTGCGATTTTGACGGCGTGAATGTGACTGACGTCACATTCACGAGTGGAAGGCGGTCTCAATATTCGTTGCGAAAAGAAATGCAATTGGGAGGCAGTCATGACCACCCGAGGACTTTGCATATCCGCAGCGGTGCTGCTTTTGGCAATGACTTTGGCCTGGCCGGCGTTCCCCGGTCGAAGCAACACGAACCGCATCGCCAGCCAAAGTTCAGGAGCAGGCGCAGGAAAAGTCACCTTCAATGCATTCTCGGTGACGAAGAAGACAGACAAGTCCTCGCCCGTCTTTACGCGCGACAGCGACGAGAAATTGCATGGCGCTGACGTAAAAGGTCATCCGACGGGCAACCGACCGTAATGGTGTCCGCTTCTATCACGACGGATATGCAGGCCGAGAGGCGTCTGCTAGGCGAGTGACTCGGTGGCGTCGGCCGCCTGTTCAGGCACAATACTGATCCGTTCTCCGCAAGCGCACGGCTGCGCCTTGCGGGTCGACAACGGAATCTTGCGCCCGTTTGGCAATTCGACGAAACGGCGGACAAAATGGCCGGAGCTTTCGACGACGTATTTGGTGCCCTCGGGCAGTCGTTTTGGCAGGCGGTACGTATTACGCACTTTTGGTCCCACTTCAGTTTAGCTGGGTACCACCAAGCGACACTCTTTGTCCGCATAGTGACAAAATTGTAGCTATCCCCAGGTGAGGCCGCCCGGAGCCTCTATTTGCCGTTGTCCCGGTGCCATTTAACGACGGCCACGCCATTTTTGCGGTCAAGGGGTTGGGGGGGTCCTCCCTTGAGCCCGTGGCCGGTCAGCACGTCCTCCGGGGTCTGTTCGGGCACGCCGGGAAAAACCGGCCGACCACCAGGCAACCGCGCACCGGGTGCGCGCGTCAGGTAGAAAAAATCGTAGCGATCAAGAAACATTCCAAAGACATCAGTCCCGCCGATGACACCGAGGCTCGCATCGGGAACGCCGAGCACTGCCAACGCCTGGTCGAGGGAAGCGCCGGCAGGATTCCAGAAAAGCGCGTTATTGTTGTTCGGGTCGCTTGCTATCGCCGCGACTCTCCGGGTTAGAATCAGTCGTTTGCGTAAATCAGATCGCCGTTGGTTTTCATGCGAGTGACGTCCGTGCACAACCACATCGACGCCATCGAGTCCGCGCTCGAAAAAGATCTGATCGGCTTCAAACTTGAGCGAGTCCGGCATGACGCCAGCCGCGTTCGCAAGCATGCCGTCTTCGGAGACTATGGCATATCCTTCGATACGGTGAGGTGTTTTCACGGCGGTCGTAACTTTCAGATGCATCCGAGGCGGGAGGATTTTGCCACGGCCGACTATATCGTTCTCACGGATTAGTCGACTTTAATTTTTCGACTGCTGCAAAGGCCTTCATCGTGGCGCGGTCCGGCGCGAGTAATAAAGATTCGCATCCGCGGCCGGTACAATCATCTTGCCGATCGGCCAAAGCGCGATTCCGGCTAGTTTGAGATGCGCCCACGCAAACGGAATACCGATGATGGTGATGGCAAGGAGGATCGCTGTGAGGACGTGTCCGAGCGCCAGCCACCACCCGGCGAGGACGAGCCAGATCAGATTGCCGATGAATCCCAAAAGCCCTGTGCCAATGTCTTCGGCGCCGGAATAATCCGCGCGCGACACGGCCTTCTGGCCGAACGGAAGCAGCGTATAGAGACCGATGTTGATTGCCGCCCTTGCCCAGGGCAGGCCGATAATCGTGATCGCCATGATGACGGCGGCGATAATCCAGGCGACCGCCATCCAAAGTCCGCCGAACGCGATCCAGAGGATGTTCAGCAACAGCGAGAAAAAGGACATGGGCCCCTCATGGAATACGAATGCCAAAAGCCATCTAGGTATTCTTGACGGCTTTGCCAGCGGGGTGGTGCGGGATTTTCGGGCAAGAGAGCGCCCACTCGGGAACAGAATCTTATTTGCGTGGTTCTCCGGGTGGTTAGGACATGGAGCGCAACATGAACATTCTCTGGCTTATCATTATCGGCTTTGTCGCCGGTATCATTGCCAAGTTCCTCCACCCGGGATCATCGAACGAGCCGTCGGGATTCATCCTGACGACTTTGCTCGGCATCGCGGGATCGTTCGTTGCTACCTATCTTGGCCAAGCGCTCGGCTGGTATCAGGCCGGTGAAGGCGCCGGCCTCATCGGAGCGGTCGTGGGCGCTATTATCGTCCTGGTCATCTGGGGAATCTTTGCCCCGCGGCAGCCGTCAACAATCGCGTGACTTTGCGAGACGACAAATGACATCGACCTTTCTTCATGAGGACAAGAACGTTCCGCCGGACGAGGCCGAGGAGCGTGACGCACCAAAGTGCCCTGTGTGCGGGCACCAGATGTGGATGACCCGCGTCGACACCCAGCTTTCGGACGGCGGAACGCAATCGCGGCGTGAATATGAGTGCAGCCAGTGTGGCGCGAAGCGATCAGTGGAAACGAGCTCTGACCGGATTACTCCGCTGGCTTCCGTAGCGGTCGATACCGAGACCTGACGGCCAGATAAAGTTGAAGCCGCACACGATGGGCGGCTTCCACTTCCATGCGGGCCGCTTGACGCGACTATTCGATGATCTGGATCACCCGACGGTCTGACGGTTCGACCAGGTACACATGGTCGCCCGAATACACATACCGATATTTTGCCAACCTCGGACCCCAAGGGCTGGGAACGGTTCGCAGTTCCACCTCTGCTGGCAACGTTGCACCGACCGAAAGTCGTTCTTTGACTGTCACGACGCAACCCGCTCCTTCACCAAGTAATCCCTGATAACGGTGCGTTGCTCAGGCTCGATAACGACCGTTGGACCAACGCCGATGATCTGCGCAAGCGATTGCGCGCCCCGGCGAGAATAGCTATTGCACTCGCCGCCACTAGTGCGGGTTTCATGAGTTAGCCTCCAGTCTTTTTGACAACCGCGCGGGCCAACGTCCGACTCTACGCGGTTCCGAACCAATTGCCTGCGAACTGAACGGAACTCTGAACGAAGTGCCGAGCGTTGTCACGAACTCGTACTCATCCAACAGCTACCTAACCTGTTGCAGGTCGGATTAACCCTGTCGTCCGATAGGTGCTGTGGTGTTGTTTTCACTGGCGACTGCGCGGCTTATGAGATCATCTCCTCATTGAGAACCCCTAAAAACTTATCCCCGCGTCGCCCCACGGGGCGGGGATTTTCTTGGGTGCCGCCGTCGCAAGATCGTCGGAGCGCTCGCGTGCCGTCTAAATGCTAGAGTGGGCGGTGGGCGCGGTTCGAAGGTTGAGGAAATATCGTATGAAAGAAGGTCGGTTTGTCCCACCGAAGGGCGCTTTTACGCGCACGGTACCAATTCGGTTCTCTCACTGCGATCCGGCTGGCATCGTCTATTTCCCGCACTACTTTGACATGTTCAACGGCCTCATCGAGGACTGGTACACCGAGCAGCTCGGCGTGAACTATGCGAAGCTCATACTGGACGACCGGCACGGTTTTCCTTTCGTTCACATCGAAACCGATTTCAAATTGCCGAGCCGGATGGGAGAGCAGCTGGATCTTACGCTGTTGCTCGAACGCGTCGGACGCTCTTCGCTGAGCGTCATCATTGTCGGTCATTTGGCTGGCGTCGAGAGATTGCGCGCACGATTGACGACTGCGATGACGTCATTGGAGACACAGCGGTCAGTAGAGTTGCCAAGTACATTGCGGTACAGATTTGCGGCTTACCAGAGGCTGACTGGCGGGGTAGGGTCTGGGCAATTCGGTCTAAAGGGCGGCGCTTAGCGCGCTATTCGGCTTTGATGTGGGCCGCGCGGACAACTCTGCCCCACTTGTCGGTTTCGTCAGAGACGAGTTTTGCGAAGTCATTGGCTGTACCGCCAACCACGCTGCCACCCAGATCCGCGAAGCGCGACTTCAAGCCGGGGTCTGCGAGGGCTGTGTTGATTTCCCTATTCAGCTTGCGGATGATCTCGACGGGAGTGCTCTTGGGCGCGCCAAGGCCGATCCAGTAACTTGTCTCGAAGCCCGGCACAAATTCACTTACGGTCGGTATTTCTGGCAGTGCATCCGAGCGCGTCGTGCCAGTCGTTGCCAGCGCGCGTAGTTTGCCGGCGCGAATGTGCGCAACGGCAATAGCCAAAGGAGAAAAGAAAACGTCGACCTGGCCGCCGAGCAGATTGACGATCGCTGGGCCGCCGCCGCGATAGGGAATATGCGTCATGTCGATGCCGGCCATCTCCTTGAAGAGCTCACCCGCTAACTGAGACGAGCTGCCGATGCCGGCAGACGCCATGTTGATCTTGCCTGGGTTGGCCTTGGCATAGGCGATGAATTCAGGAAGCGTTTTGGCAGCAAGCGACGGATTGATCACGATGACCAGCGGCGTGCGGAAGATGCAAACGATAGGAGCGATGTCGCGAATAAAATTGAAATTCAGTTTTTCATAGAGTGTGGCGTTGATTGCAGCAGACGGATCAAACAAGAGGAGCGTATTTCCGTCGGGCGCTGCGTGTGCGACCGCATCGGTCCCGACATTCGTCCCGGCACCGGGCCGGCTTTCAATGACGAAGGCTTGCGCGAGCCGCTCTGACAACCACGGTCCGATCTGACGCGCCACGGTATCGGTCGTTCCGCCGGGCGCATACGGTACGATCAGACGCACCGGCTGCGACGGATAATCGAGCGCCGATGCGACGCGTGAAAAGATCGGGAGGACGGCAACGCCCGCTATGAGACGCAGGAGTTGTCGACGGACAATTTTCATGACGATCTCCCCGGCATCAAGGGCGAACGGATCAGGTCAGCTCTGAAACGTAATGGTCGTCAGTCAACTACGAGGCGGAGTAGCTTCGCTGACTATCGCGTAGACTGAGCGGCATTGTCCAGCAAGCGCATGGGTGCCCCGGAAGGCCGTGACTGGCCTGTCGATTGCGGTGTCTTGCGCGTGCTGGCTGAACGGGGCTGAGCTGAGGAGGACACCTTCTCTTTGAGGTCCTGCTCGGTTGCCTGCAGCGTAGCAATTTCCTGGGCCATGTCTTCTTGTTTGGTAGCGAGCTGCTTTATCGTCGTGGCAAGTTGGTCAACGCCGTGCCGCACGATCGCAAGATCAAGCGCGACAGGTTTGATCTGCAGAGCGAGGTCAGCCGACGTTACCGCCGTGACGGCGGACGCCTGACCGTCGAAGGGTGCGGCCTTTAAGGCTGGAAACAACCAAACCAGAGATGGGGCCCAGGTCCTGATCGTGGCTTTCGCTTCCTCGCCATGAGATTGCCAGGCCAAAGTACCGACGACACCAAGTAGAATCGCAAAGACCAAGCGGAAGGATCCACGCAGCATTCGACGACCGGTCGATCGTTTCGTCGCTGTGGCTTGATCGTTCCTCTGGGCGGGAGGTCGAGACCCGCGAGGCCACTCCGGGACGACATCGCGTTCGCGGTAATGCGGCGAATTCTGCGTGGAATATGAAGCTGGCATTTTGTCCCCCTAGTCCCACCCACTATACAGAGCTGTAGCGGGCCATCGTGATGTGACAGAAGCAAGGCAAGAGAACTCCCTGGCGTGCCGACGACGAGGTTTAAGGCATTCTGCTACCAGCGTGGTATTGTATCGGACCTGAAGTTGGGTGCTGGAATGAAGCGACGCGATTTCATTGCGATTGCTGGAGCGGGGGGTCGCATCGCCATTCACTGCTCGCGCGCGACAACAGCAGCGTTCGCAGAATGTCGGCGGTCTCGAAGAGGCTAAACGCCATTTCGACAAGATCTCTCAGCCCAGTGAGACGGCCCGATCGGACTACATCACCCGTTTTGTTCGGATGCGGGAAAAAGCTGCGCGCCAGAAGACTGACGAATGGAAAGCCATCGATAACGAAGTAAGACAGCATCCCGCGTCAAAAGACTCCGACGGTAAGATCCAGTCCGGCCGTCTGGTTGGCAAATGGTCATCGCCGCGGCACGATTACCAGTACAAGGGCGATGGCAGCTGGACCATGTTGCCGGCCGACGAGGGCACGACCCATGGCACGTGGCGCATCGACGGAAATCAGTTTTTCACAACTGCCAGCATAGGACCGTCTGACCCGGCCAAGTACACAATCATTTTGATCACCAAAAAGGATTTCGTAATCGCCGACCAATCGAGCGTCTTCTATGAGACACGTCTCAAATAGAGCGGACGATAGAGCGCGCATAAAGGAAGAGCCGCAGTCCCAATTCTGCGGCTCTTCCCGCGCTTCCGCCTGATCCCGGATGATCGAGGGGACGTAGGCGAAAGCCTCAAAAGCTTAGCGTCTCGTTATGCTTCGGTCGGCACAAGGATGAGTAAATTTCTGCGCCTGAATGCAAAATTTGCCTAAACAGCCGATATTAAAAGTGGCAGTAAGGTCGACGGTGTGATGATCGCAAATACCCAAACAAAAGAAGGTTTGGGATTTGGGCTGTCCAATTGAATTCACGCGACCGATAGTTGTACGATTGCACGCAAGGGCGCCATTCAATGAGGCCGCCATGCGAAACTCCACCATTTCCGTCATTCTCGCTGTCATCTTTGGCTTCAGCGTTGGCTCGTCCATGGCAAGCGAGACGACGATGCGAAAATCATCCGCGGAAGAACTCAAAAGCGTTTGCGATAAGGCCGGTGGGTCGTTTTCGCAGGACGCAGGTGGCTACGGTTGCGGAACAAACTGCCAGGGAAAGGCTGGGACCGATTGCGTGCTCGCTTGCAAGAATGCCGAGAAAGGCTGCTTCGCGCAGGTTCCGGGGCGTGCGCGCCCAACAAGCCCTTTGAATGCACTCGTCCGATCGCCGCGAGGATAGAGCGCTACGGATCTAATGGCGCCTTGAGCTGCGGGTCCTACCCGTGGGCCCTGGGTTGTAGAATTGGTTGGGCAAGCAAAATCCGCCGATGCCGCTTTGGTCGCCCTACATTGCTCAATGGTGAGGAAGCCGCAATTTGTGCCGCCGCCACCATTTCCAGCCGAATAGGCCGCGCACCATGGATCGGGATCGTGGCGGCCGACCGGGCTGACTCTATTTGCCGTCGTTCCAGATATCGGCGGCGAGTTTCCAATCGCCCTGTACTCTCTGCCACAGGACAAGATATTTTCCGGAAATCTCCTTTGGCGAAGATCCCTTGGTCGTCAAGCTGAAGGTGCCGATTTCGCGCGCTGTGGAAGGACTCAGGCGTTTCACTTCCAGGGTGGTCAGCTTTGGGCTCGCGACCTGATCCGCCATCCCTTTCCACATCGCAGCAATTGCGGTGCGGCCTCTCACCATCGGCGAGCCGGGCGGAAATGCGACCGCGTCAATCGTATATAGCTGAGCTATCCCGTCAAAATCGCCCTTGTTGAACAATTCGATCCATTTCACATTCGCTGCCTCGATCTTGGCTTTTTGAGCGAAGGCCGGCGAAACAAGCGCGAGCGCGAACGCGACCACCAGTGCAATCCGACGCATAACAACCCCCAATTGGAATATTCAAGTCTGCCTTAGAGCAGTCCCCATTTCCAAGCCAAGATTGGGATGACAATAATTACTCCAATCGCGATGCCGAGCATTTTCAATTTCCGGACACGTTTGGTCGGCGTCCATGTGCGTCATATCCCTAAAGTAGAACGTTCTGCAACACAGGGTAGTGAGCCGGCATGGGATCGAAACATCGACCACTTGATTAAAAAGTCTGAATGACGTCAAGCGCGATCCTTTTGAAGCATTACGCGGCGTAGGCACCTTCCTCCGGGGGCGCGCATGGCTCATAGACCCAAACGCGAAAAGTCGATTTTAATTGGCGCCCAAACGGTCGCGCGGCAATCGCAGCATTGAGCCATTAGGCTTGGCTCAATTGGCATCGCCAAGTCGCGCACACGGTACGGCATGGGCTGTACACGCAGTACGACACTCTCGGAAGCAGTCCGTATAGGACAGCCTAACCCCAAGTGCGAAAGTAGAATGATGCTGAAGTGCAATTCATTGGGGCTTTAAATTGGGATAGTAAACTGCGCAACCCCGACGCGCTCGCACCGCGCTATCTCCTCGGGCATCTCGGCCGCTTACAGGCTTCGA
>DASRAF010000224.1:0-6949 GCA_035638295.1 Pseudolabrys sp. | reverse complement strand
GCGATCGACAACAATGCCGTACTGATCGCGGCGAATTCCCGCGGCATCGAGGTTGAGGCCATCGATCGCAGGTTGGCGTCCGACGGCAATCAACAGGTGACTGCCTGTGATCGTCTGTTCGGCACCCGCGGCTTCGATGGTCGCCGTGACGGTACCGCCGACATGCGTGACGCCGACGACATTCACGCCGCTGCGGATAACAACGCCTTCGCGCTCAAGCCGGTCGAGAACGATATCGACGCATTCAGGATCATTGTGCCCGAGTGGCCGCGCCACCTCGAGCACGGTCACCGAACTTCCCAGCCGGCGGAGCGCCTGCGCCAGCTCGAGGCCGACACTTCCGGCGCCGACAATGATGAGATGCTCCGGTCGTTCTTTCAGATTGAAAATGGTCTCGCTGGTGAGAAACGGCCCATCATCGAGGCCAGCGATCGAGGGAACGGCCGGCCTTGATCCTGTCGCAACAACGAAACGTCGCGCGCGAATCTCGAAATCGCCCGCCGTCACCGTCTGCGCATCCTTGAACTGCGCATCCGCGCAGATAACCCGAACGCCCAGCCCGGTGAATCGCTCCATGGAATACGCTGGCTCAACCGCCGCGATAACCGACTGCACGTGCTCGCTCACCTTGGCGAAATTGACGCGGATGTTCTGCACCTCGAGCCCAAATGCAGGCGCGCCGCGAATGGCCTCTGCGCGCTTCGCCGCCGCCAGCAGCGCCTTCGAGGGAACGGACCCGGTATTGAGACTGTCGCCGCCCATCGCGTCGCGTTCGATCAGTACGGTCGGCACGCCGAAGGCAGCCGCGGCCGCGGCGGCCGACAAGCCGCCGGGGCCCGCGCCGATCACGCAGATATCTGGTGTCAGTATGTCTCCCATGCTCCCAACCGGCCCCGCCCTCACTTCATGCGACGGTGCGCGAGCGCGTCCGCCAATATTTCACCACCACCGGCATCAGCGCGAGCGCGACGAGCGCTGCGATGGGCTGCGGCGTCAGAACATCAGCCGACAATCGGGCCCCCCGCTGCGATGCATCGATCGTATGAATTCTTCTGCGCCGCGATCATGCTGTCCAGCCCGACCGCCGCAAGAGCGAAGACGATGGCTCCCGGGATAATACCGATCGCGGTCGCGGCGTTGAACGGCCCAAGCCGCACACCGGCGAGGCCGGCGCCAGATTGACCAGAAAGAACGGAACCGCCGGCACGAGGCGCAGAAAAAGCAGATAGCTGAACGCATCCTCGCGAAATCCGCGGGCCAGCTGGTGCGCGCGCGGACCGGCGCGCCGCAGCAACGGTCGCCGAGCGCCGTGCGGGCCGCGAGAAAGATGAGCGTGGCGCCGATCGTAGCATTGATCACCGCGGCCGAAGCGCCGAGCACAAGCCCGAAGAGAAAGCCCCCGGTGACGGTCAGAAATACGGCTCCCGGCACCGAGTGTGCGACGGTGACAATGTAGGAGAGAACGGCCAGCAACCGGTGGGATAGGACGAAATCATCAATCGCCGCGCGATGGGGCACCAGCGATTCGAGCGAAACCCCGCCGCTGGCGAGATAGGCCGCCCCGACAAGAACGATAATCGCCGCCAAAGGTAGGATCCGGCGGGCGATACCGCGGGAATCGAAGGTGGGGGCCGATTCTGGCATCGCCGCTTGATACACGAGCCCCTGGCCTGGCCGGGCTCTGTCACCGGTTCGTGAGACGTTTTGACCTTTTCTGTCACACAAACAGCGTCTCATTGACGGGCCAAGGGCCCTCCCTTATAAGCCGCGCGAAATCGATGCTGGCCCGAAAATTCGGGTTTCAAGGCGTTTCCGAGGACGACGTCCTCTCTTCCCCACAGCGTAGCGGAGAACTGAACGTGAAGCGGACTTATCAACCGAGCAAGCTTGTACGCAAGCGCCGTCACGGTTTCCGCAAGCGCATGGCCACCAAGGGTGGGCGCAAAGTCCTGTCGGCGCGCAGGGGACGCGGACGCAAGCGGCTGTCCGCCTGATGGCGACGAAAACCGCCGCGCGGCTTCCATGGAGCGATTGAGGCAACGGGCGGACTTCCTGGCCGCGGCATCGGGGATCAAGGTGCCGGCAACGGCATTCGTGCTGCAGGCACGCAATCGCCGTGACACGGGGCCGGCACGGTTAGGCTTTACCGTGTCAAAGAAGATCGGAAATGCGGTCGAGCGAAACCGCGTTCGCCGGCGTTTGCGGGAGATCGTGCGGCTCTCGGCCGCAAGCCGGCTTCAGGCCGGGCATGACTATGTACTGGTCGGACGGCGCGCGGCGCTCAATCAGCCGTTTGCCGCAATGACACAGGACTTCGAAGGAGCATTGCGGCGTGCACACGCGAGACGCAATGGCAAAACGGAATAGTGATGACCGACAATAAGAATACCATCCTCGCCATCGTGCTCTCGGCGCTCGTGCTCATCGGCTGGCAATTTTTTGTTGGCATGCCGCAAGAGAAAGCGCGGCAGGAGCAGTTGCAGGCCCAGCAGCAGAAGCAGGGCGCCCCAACACCCGCACAACCGAGCCAGACACCGGCGGCACCCGCACAATCCGGAGCGCCGCAGGTTCCCGGCCAGGCCGCCGCACCCTCGCCCGCCGCCCCGGTCAATCGCACCGCGGCGCTCGCGGCTTCACCGCGCGTTCCGATCGCGACCGATAACGTGCAGGGCTCGATCGCGCTCAAGGGGGGCCGCATCGACGACATCGCGCTGGTTCGATTCCGCGAAACCGTCGATCCGAAATCTCCGCCGGTCACCCTGCTGTCGCCGTCGGGCACGGCGGATCCTTTCTACGCCGAATTCGGCTGGACCGGTGGCGGGAGCTCCGACCTCAAGCTGCCGACATCGGAAACCGTATGGACGCGGACCGGGTCGGGCATGCTTGGCGTCGGCAATCCGGTGACGCTGACCTACGACAACGGCGAAGGGCTTGAATTTCGCCGCACGATCGCGGTCGACGACAAATTCCTCTTCACCATCAAGGATGAGGTGACCAACAAGGGCACGAACCCGGTCACTCTTTATCCTTATGCGCTCATTTCGCGTCATGGAACGCCGCAGACGCTCGGCTACTACATCCTCCATGAGGGTCTGATCGGCGTGCTGGGTGATTCCGGACTGCAGGAATTCACCTACAAGAACATCGAGGAAAAGAAGGTCGTCAATTTCGACGTGACCAACGGCTGGCTCGGCATCACCGACAAATACTGGGCCGCAACGCTGCTGCCAGATACAACCGCGCATCTGAAGGCGCGCTTCTCGACCGGCATGCTGGGCAACATCAGGACATTCCAGACCGACTATCTGCTCGATGCACAGACGGTCGCGCCGGGCGCGACCACGGTCGCAAATGCCCGCCTCTTTGCGGGCGCCAAGGAAGTGCAGGTCGTGAACGACTATGACCGGCAGCTCAAGCTCAACCGCTTCGACCTGCTGATCGACTGGGGCTGGTTCTACTTCATCACCAAGCCGCTGTTCATCGTCATGGACTACTTCTACCGGCTGGTCGGCAATTTCGGTCTCGCCATCCTGATCGTCACGGTGCTGATCAAGATCGCTTTCTTCCCGCTCGCCAACAAGTCCTACGCCTCGATGGCGAAGATGAAGGCGGTGCAGCCGCAGATGACGGCCATCCGCGAGCGTTATGCCGACGACAAGGCCAAGCAGCAGCAGGAGCTGATGGAGCTCTACAGGAAGGAAAAGATCAACCCGCTCGCGGGCTGTCTGCCGATTGCGATTCAGATTCCGGTGTTCTTCTCGCTGTACAAAGTGCTGTTCGTCACCATCGAAATGCGCCACGCGCCGTTCTTTGGCTGGATTCACGATCTGTCGGCGCCGGACCCGACCAATATCTTCACGCTGTTCGGACTGATCCCGGTCGACCCCACCATTCTGCCGGTGGTCGGCCCATTCCTGCATCTCGGCCTGTGGCCGCTGATCATGGGTGTGACCATGTGGGTGCAGATGAAGCTCAACCCGGCGCCGCCGGATCCCGCGCAGGCCATGATCTTCAACTGGATGCCGCTGCTCTTCACCTTCATGCTGGCGAGCTTCCCCGCCGGACTCGTTATCTATTGGGCCTGGAACAACACGCTTTCAGTGCTGCAGCAGAGCGTCATCATGCGCAAGCACGGCGCTAAGATCGAATTGTTCGACAACATCAAGGCGATGTTCGTAAAGAAGACGTCCTAGGCGCTACTGCATCCGTTTGCGCCATGCCCGGCCTTGTGCCGGGCATCCACGTCTTTAGTGTTGCGATCGATCGTGCATTCCCATGAGCGCAACCGAATTCACCCGTCAGGAAATCGACACTGGCCGGCGCCTGTTCGCCGGAGAGTGGCGCTTCGTTGCCGCGGCGGCTACGCCCGTGTCGCTGCCACCGATGCGCGGGGTCGAGATCGCCTTCGCCGGACGATCCAACGTCGGTAAATCGAGCCTGATCAACGCCCTCACCGGCCGCAAGAACCTCGCGCGGATCTCGAACACGCCCGGTCGAACGCAGGAGCTCATTTTCTTTAACGGTGATGACAGCCTCAACGTCGTGGATATGCCCGGCTACGGCTACGCCGCCGCAGCGAAATCCAAGATCGCGGCATGGACCGAGTTGATCGACGCGTTCCTGCGCGGCCGCAGCAACCTCGCCCGGGTCTACGTGCTGGTTGATGCCCGCCACGGGCTCAAGACCGCCGACGATGTGGCGCTCGACGCCTTGGGCCAGTCCGCCGTCAGTCATCAGATTGTTTTGACCAAATGCGATGCCGTGAAGCCTTCCGATCTGCGCGATCGCATGGCGCAGGTCGAAGCCGCTCTGGCCAAGCGCCCGGCCGCCTTCCCGACGGTGCTTCCGACATCCTCGCGCGAGGGGACCGGGATCCCCGAATTGCGCGCAGCCATCGGCCGCCTGCTCGAGGAAAGAAAGGCGTGACGCATTGTCGTGACCCTGCCCAATCGGCTAGAACCGCCCCGCCAATGAGGCCGAAGCAATGAGCAAAGCGCCCAAGACCGACCCGCAAGAGCAGGCCCGCATCCTGTCCGAAGCGCTGCCGCACATGCAGCGCTACGACGAGGAGATCGTCGTCGTGAAATACGGCGGCCACGCCATGGGCCAGGAACAGATGGCGCGTGACTTTGCGCGCGACATCGTTCTGCTCGAGCAGACCGCCATCAACCCGGTGGTGGTGCACGGCGGCGGCCCGCAGATCGAGGCCATGCTCAAGAAGCTGGGCATCAAATCCGAATTCGCCGCGGGATTGCGCGTCACCGACGCCAAGACAGTCGAGATCGTCGAAATGGTTTTGGCCGGATCGATCAATAAGCAGATCGTCGGCTACATCAACGCGGCCGGCGGCAAGGCGATCGGGCTGTGCGGCAAGGACGGCAACATGGTGCAGGCGCGCAAAGTCAGCCGCACCGTCGTCGATCCGGATTCCAATATCGAGAAGGTCGTCGATCTCGGCTTCGTCGGAGAACCTGAGAAAGTCGACCTGACCATGCTCAATCAGGTCATCGGTCGCGAAATGATCCCGGTGCTCGCACCGGTGGCGACCTCGGCCAATGGCGGCACGTTCAACGTCAACGCAGACACCTTTGCCGGCGCCATTGCCGGCGCGCTGAAGGCCAAGCGTCTGCTGCTGCTAACCGACGTTCCTGGCGTGCTCGACAAATCGAAAAACCTCATTGCCGAACTGTCGATGTCCGACGCACGCAAGCTGATTGCCGACGGGACGATTTCCGGCGGCATGATCCCGAAGGTCGACACCTGCATCTATGCGCTCGACCAGGGCGTGGAAGGCGTCGTCATCATGGACGGCAAGGTCCCGCACGCCGTCCTGCTGGAGCTTCTGACGGACCACGGCGTCGGCACGCTGATGCACCGCTGAAAACCGTACTAGTTCAAAGATGCAAAATGTTCCGATGCAGCGCGGGATGATGATCGATGCCAATGGCCGACCGGTCAAACGCAGAGATGTAACCGCTCGCCTTGGGCGGCTCGGTCGCGCTGTGCACACACGACGGTCGTTTCGAGCTGGCCAACCACAAGGACTGCGCAACGCGCGGTCCGAATTCCACCGATTTTGCGGTCATCGATCTGGCTGGCAAGCCGTCGACGACTATGCGTTTCAAGGAACCGTAACTCCGTGCCAACACTGTCCGCTCAGGCGCCGCGCGGTTTCGGCAATGTCGAAACCTGGGTCTTCGATCTCGACAACACCCTCTATCCGCATCACCTGAATCTCTGGCAGCAGGTGGATGAGCGCATCCGCGCCTACGTCTCGAATTTTCTGAAGGTTTCGAAAGACGAGGCGGTCCGCCTGCAGAAGGATTATTACAGGCGTTACGGCACGACCATGCGCGGAATGATGACCGAACATGGCATGAGTCCCGACGACTATCTCGACTTCGTCCACAAGATCGACCATTCGCCGCTCACGCCGAATCCAGCACTCGGTGCCGCGCTGGAAAAACTTCCCGGCCGCAAACTGATCCTCACTAACGGCACACGCAAGCACGCCAACTCTGTGATGCAGAAGCTCGACATTCATCATCACTTCGAAGATGTGTTCGACATCGCCGCCGCGAACCTCGATCCGAAACCGATGCCGCAGGTCTATCAGCGCTTCCTCGTACGCCATGGCGTCGACCCGGCGAAAGCGGCGATGTTCGAGGATCTGGCGCGCAATCTGGAAACCCCGCATGCACTCGGCATGACCACCGTGCTGGTCGTGCCACAAGGCCAGCGCGAAGTTTTCCGCGAGGCCTGGGAGCTTGAGGGGCGCGATGCGCCCTACGTCGATCACCTGACCGACGATCTCACGCGCTTTCTTGAAGAGATCATGCGCCGGCCCTGATCAGACGGCCGGCACCACCTGCTGCATCAGCACTGCAAGCCCGATACCGGCGATGCCTGCACCGACAAGTCGCAGCGGTGAGAGATCTTTAGATGAGAT
>DASRAF010000223.1:0-2293 GCA_035638295.1 Pseudolabrys sp. | reverse complement strand
GCCCTCGCAAGCGCCTGCTGGAGATCATCCGGCGTAATGATGTACGAAGTCGGCAGCATGTCAACGCCCTTCAGTCCGGCAACATCAATCAAGACCCCGCGGGTCATCAGGCTACCGACGTTCTCGACTCCGAGCTTTTTGAATCCACTGCGCGTACCGATTTCGCCGAGCTTGAAGCAATTGTAGAAACTGTCACCCCACATCTGATGAGCGAAGGCGTCGAACTGGGTGCCGATCTGGCCAAGTTCGGTGACAACCAACTCTTCGTTGGCCTGGTGAGCATTCGGTATCGGCAGCGCGGGTTTCGTGTAGATGTTGAAGACGCGGTTAGCGTTGATGAACGCTTCCTTAGGAACCGGAGAAAGTATCGCGGCGAGTTCGAATACCTCACCGGTCTTGATCAGTTTTGCCGCGCGCAGAACCGTCTCAGGTTTCATCATATTCCCTGCACCGCGCTGATCGTTGACTCCCCACTTCGATGGACAGCGTTGGTTGTCTGGCGGCATCTGCCAAGTTTGAGCGTGAAGCGGCGTACCACCGAGCGCCAATAGCGCCGCGGTTAGCAGGGCCAAAGCGAATAAGTGCATAGTGTCACCTCCGCAATGTGAATTGAATTTAACTGTCAGCGCAATCGAAGCTGCAAAAGATTAAATCAATACGAATCCCTGGCAGTCGGGATCTGCATTTTGCCGGAACCGCTAAGGAATCCCCGGCGTGTTTACGCGAATCTTATAGATGCTCGTCCGCGCCGCGATATAGAGAGTCTTGCGATCGGGGTCGCCAAATTCGACGTTGGCGGCGAGCTCGGGCGTGAGAATCGTGCCCAGGTGCTTGCCCGCCGGCGAAATAATCCAGACTCCTCCGGCCGCCGTCTCGTAGAGATTTCCTTTGCTATCGACTCTCATGCCGTCGGTGATGCCGGGAGTCGTGTCTTCACTGATGTCAATGAACATCATGCCGTTAGCGAGGGTACCGTCCGGCTGGACCGCATAACGCTTAACGAACTTGTCGCGGCTGCCGTTCGCATAGAGATACTTTTCATCCGGCGAAAAGGCGAGCCCGTTTGTATTCGGGATATCCGTGATCACTCGAGTTACCATGCCGTTTTTGAGCATGTAAACGCCGTTGAAGTCCAATTCCTTTCTTGGATCTTTTTCCCTGAGACGCAAGCCACCAAAGCCATCGGTGAAGTAGATTGAACCGTCTTTCTTAACGACCACGTCGTTGGTGCCACCGAAGCGCTTTCCTTCATAGCGATCGGCGAGGACAGTGCGCTTGCCGTTTTTCTCGATGCGGTCGATAGACCGGCCTGCCCACGTCGCAATGATGAGCCGACCCTCGCGGTCCAACGCCAACCCGTTGGACCCGATCATAGGGAATTCCTCGAACAGCGGGTCGCTACGATCCTTCCCATTGGTTTGCATAAAACCCACGCGCCAAATGTCCTGTCCGGTGTACCCGCTATGGTCCAGATACACGGAGACCTGGCCATCAGGCGTCCACTTATAGATCACATTGGCGGGGATATCGCTGAACAGCAGGTAGCCGCTCTTGCCTTTTGGGACCCAGAGCGCTCCTTCGGTAAATCCAAAGCCGCCTTTTACGCGCTCCAACTTCGCGTCCGGAGACACGAGTGCATCGAGCGCCGGATCTAATTTGACAACGGGGCTGTCACTCGGCTTTTGTGCCGTTGCCGAACCGGCTCCTAGCGTCATAACCAACAAGGTGACCACAGGCATCCATAATTTTTTCATAGGCAAGCCTCCCTCAAACCAGGGCCAGGATGAACGTTGGGTTCGATGGTCACGATGCGAACTCCCGGTCGCCGTTCCAAGCGGTCGCGCTTAGTCTGCTAGCGGTCGGCCTGAGCTTTCAGCGCCTGAATTTCAGCGTCGCTGCGCGGCGTCAAGACGGCGACTTTGCGCGCACGCTCGTAGGGAATGATAACCCGCAGCGGCTGACCGTCGCGTTCAAGCAACGAGATGTGACGCGATTCCGTGCCTCGAGTCGGAAGATCGAACAGCGTCCACTGGTTCGTGCCTGGATCGTATTTGGCAACCTTATCCGTGCTCCAAAGATTGGTCCACACATTGTGGCCTTTGTCCACACCGATTTGATAGGGTTGATGGGCCTCGGGATTCGGCAGCGGGATGAGTGTTGTCTCCTTGGTGTGAATGTTGATCTTGGCGAGCGTGCCGCCGAACGAGTTGCCGACGTAGACATAATCACCGTTCTTGTCTGCGCCCATCCGTCGCGGCGCCTGCGCCCACGCGAAGGGCGTATTGAAATCCGG
>DASRAF010000222.1:0-2136 GCA_035638295.1 Pseudolabrys sp. | reverse complement strand
CGCGTCGGGTCTCTTCGCGAACGCGATGCTAACAGCCGGGCTGAACGTTGTCTTCTCGGCCCACCAGGCAAGCGCATCGGCCGCGCCGTGGCCGGCGGGATAAAAGCTCGGGGTGGGATGCCGGCGCTCGAGTTCGCGCATAATCAACTGGCTATCGCAATAGATGTCTGCGCCGATCTGCAACACGGGCGTCTTGCGGTAGCCTCCGGTCAGCGCCGTCAGGTCGGGTTTTGGCATGATGACGGGGATTTCCACCGATTCCCAGGCCAAGCCCTTCAGACCAAGACCGAGCCGAACTTTCTCCGAATAGGGAGAGGTCTCGTAGTGATGCAGGATGATATCGGTCATCGAGACGGCCCTCGTTTTGGGATGATCGTTCCCCTGGATATCCCGCTCACATCACCGGCTCTACCATAATCTTTAGCGATCTTACGTTCGGCGGTCGGCCAACTTCAGGAAAGTCGAGAGAAGTGTTGAAACGCCAAGGGTGTAAGGCCGTAAGCCTGTTTAAATGCGGTACTGAAATGGCTGTAGCTTGAAAAACCGAGGTCGAGCGCCAAGCCCGTCAAATCTGAACAATCATCAAGCAGGTCAAGCGCCCGGGCGAGCCGCAGTTGGAGTTGATAACGACAAAGCGGCAGACCCTCGACTTGCCGGAACAGCTGAGTGAGATAGACCGGCGAGACGCCGACGGCGCTGCCAATCTCAGCCAACGTCCATCGGCGTCCAAGATCTGAAGAAAGCACAAGTTTGGCGCGGTCCACCAGTTTTTGCCGCCCTACACTGCCGGATGCGGCGTACGATGTGCGCTTCCCGAGGGCGCGGCTTACCAGCGATAGGATCAAATCCTCAGCTTCAAGAGTCTCAGTCATCCCGCGGGCAAGACGATGACGCACAAGTGCTGCGAGCAACTGTGCGGGCGCATCGATACGCATGCGAGGCCGGTTGAAAAGGATTCGATCTTTGGTATGGAGGAAGTCGGCAGGCGCCAGCTCCAACAGCGTCGCCTCATCGATTCCGATCGATAGACTTGCATCGCCGCCTTCAAGAGGATGGCTAACTCGATAGGGTTCACTTTCATTAAAGAACACCACCTGATTCGCTTCCGCGACTGTCTCGACCTGACCTGTATGATGCACGTAGACGCCGCGGTAAGGAAACACGAGATGTGTTGTGCTAACGCATTCCTCGGCGCTTTTGTGCTTGCATGTGCCTGAGCACAAAACGTCCCACACCGCTACGGTGTCAGTCGCCAAAAGTGGGTGAGAGTTGATTTCAGCCATTGTTGAACTGCCTACCCGGCCGCGTCGAGCTCAGTATCCTCGGTTGTCGGTTACGGTTCCTCGCCAGCTAGGTCATGGCCGCCTGCGCGCGGCATCGGCGTCTGCTATTTACGAGAGCGGATATTCGCCAAGGTGAATGGTAGGTCGGCTAAGGCCATTTCCGGACTCATGACGTCAACGGAGTTCTTTTTCGACCGTTCCATTGAGGTCTATGAACTCGACGGCAAGATTTTCTCCCTCGGCATATCCAAGTTCTTTCAGCCGCTGTTCGAATGCTGTCCACAATGGTCCCGTGCGGGGTTGAATCGTCGCGATACCCACCCGCGTCATCTTGCGCGGTGCTTGCGCGCTGGACAGACGTGCAAGCGTGGTACCACCTCCCATGACGGCTAGGCCGGTGAGGAAATCACGCCGTCTCATGGATTTCTCGCCCCTAAGAGTGCTGCGCTGTAAAAGCCTAGCACAGTCTTCGAACGACTACGGTGTGGTCGCATTGCAGCAAATTGGGCCGCTCGACTTCCGCATCGGGTCAAAATGCGAAACACTCAAGCTGAGCACAATACGTCCGCTCTTACCCTATAGCTGCCCACAATGTTAAGACGGCGGCGCGCACTTCGAAACTAACACCGGCACGTCCGGTCGAATCTTCCGTGCCAACGCGACGCGCTCGTTCCAATCGAAAGTAAAAAAGGCGAAAACCTTCTGAGAAACCTGCTACACTCGGCCTATGAAAACGTTTTCAGATAAGGTCCGCGACATCGTGCGCAAGATCCCAAAGGGGAAGACCATGACGTACAAAGCTGTCGCTGCTAAAGCCGGCAATCCGAAAGCTGCACGCGCGGTTGGTGCCATA
>DASRAF010000221.1:0-23910 GCA_035638295.1 Pseudolabrys sp. | reverse complement strand
ATCGTACGTATCGGTCGTTGCAAGCTTGACCTTGGTCTTTTCCTTGCTCGCCTGCGCGAGCGACATCTCGCCTTCTTTGACCGCGCGGTGAAGCAGGAGCCATGACGCCAGCTGCATCAGCCTGGTGGTCAGGCGCATGCTTTCGGTCGCGTACGCCAGCGCTGCCGCGCGCTCGAGTTTTTTCGATTGCTGCCGGCCGGGACCGTCAAGATAAGTTGCGGTTTCCTCGACCAGCGCCATGCCGTCACGAAACAGCTCGGCAAATGCCTGCGAACTTGCGAGCCGCTCACCGAATGACACCGGTTGCGTTTCACTGAATGATTTTTCGGACATACGCAACGCCCTCACTCAACGGAGCAGATACACAACCCGTATACGTTTGAGTAAGCATTGCGCGCTTGGGCCGCCTCTGTAAAGACGGCGCTATGGTTAATATCGCGATATAGTTGCCGCCCAAATTGCAAATGTGATCCAAATTGACACAAAAAAGAAGCCGCCGTTGCCGGCGGCTCAAGGTGATAACAGGGAGGCGTCAAACAGAGTGGACAGGAGCCACTCAATGTCCACATGAAGATGGACAATGCCTAGTAATGGTCGAGAAAGCTTAACGACAGCTTAAGAAGTTGGACGCAATTCCAAAAAATTTTTTAGACCTCTCGGCGCGCAATTACCTTTGCCGTTCCGATCGACTCAGCGCTTGAAAAACTGGTCCGCTGCCGCGCGCGATGCGCGCTTTTGCGTCATGTCGGCTTCTAGCCGGTTGATCTCGTCGCGGAGCAATTGCACGCGCGCGCCCAACTCCTCAACCGACAGAAGCGTCAGGTCCTGGCCCATCTCGTGCACGACCTTTTTCTTGGGTTTGTCGTCTTCGTCAATCGTCGGCATTGCAGGCTCCCTGTCCCAAATCTAGCTGCGCCAGTTGCGGTTGTCACATCCATAAGGCCCGCCTAAAAGGACATCCGATTGCACAAATACAGAGGAACCAATGGCCGCACTTCCAGCTCAGATGACAGCGATCGGCATCAAGGCTTCCGGTGGCCCCGATATGCTTGTGCCGGAAAAGCGTCCCGTGCCGACGCCGGGTGAAGGAGAAATCCTGGTGAAGGTCGCGGCTGCGGGGGTGAACCGTCCCGATGTCATGCAGCGCATGGGCCTCTACCCACCGCCGCCGGGCGCGCCGGATATTCCCGGACTCGAGATTGCCGGCGAGGTCGTCGCGTTGGGCGCGAACGTCAAACGTTGGAAGCTCGGTGATCGGGTGATGGCGCTGGTCGTCGGGGGCGGCTACGCCGAATATTGTCTCGCGCACGAAAGTCATGCCTTGCCGGTCGGCAATCTTTCGATGATCGAGGCGGCGGCCATACCGGAGACTTTTTTCACGGTCTGGCACAACACGTTCGAACGAGGCCGACTCAAGCGCGGCGAAACTCTGCTGATCCACGGCGGCTCGTCAGGCATCGGTACCGCGGCTATCCAGCTTGCCAAGGCATTCGGCGCGCGCGTGATCACAACTGCGGGCTCGCCGGAAAAGTGTGATGCGTGCCGCAAGCTCGGCGCCGATGTCGCCGTTAACTACAAGACCGAGGATTTTGTCGCAGCCATCAAGACAGCCACCGGCGACAAGGGCGCCGAGGTTATAGTGGACATGGTGGGCGGGGACTACATCGCGCGGAACTACGAAGCCGCTGCGGTTGAGGGGCGCATCGTGCAAATCGCGTTTCAGGGAAGTCCAAAGGCGACGGTCGATTTTCGTCGTATCATGCTCAAGCGGCTGCACCATACCGGCTCGACCTTGCGTTCACGGTCGATACCCGATAAAGGCGCAATCGCACGGGCGGTCGAAACCAATGTTTTGCCCCTCATCGCGGCCGGTAAGGTCAAACCCGTCATCTTCAAGATTTTCCCACTGGATGCTGCGTCCGCTGCCCACGCCCTTATGGAAACCAGCGCCCATATCGGCAAGATCGTGCTAACATTCTGATTGGCCGTCCGTTTCGGCAAAAGCCGCGAAAACGGCGTAATGTCGGACTTAAACAGAGGGTGCGATTGTTAGCGGATTCTCACCGTCGGCGAGGCCAGGGGCCCGGGCTGCAAGGGGATGCCGCCGCCGGAGGTTTTGCTTCGCCTATGATGCGTTGGCTGACCGCAATAGCGGTCGTCATTACTGCTGTGTTGTTGACCGTTCCTGTCGCGCGCGCCGTTGAAGCGGTGAATGTGCGGCTGGACGCGGCTGCTATCGATTTGACTGCCGCGACAGAGGTGCAACACACGGAGGGCGATCGCATCCAGGTGTCGACCGCGCCCGGCCCTGACGGCATCGTTCGACGCATCGAGGTGCGCGCGCGCGAAGGCAACAACAATTGGGCGGTGTTCGCGCTGACAAATAACAGCGACGAACAGATCGATCGCCTCGTTGTCGTGCCGCACTATCGCATGGTCGGTTCTGGCCTGTTCTGGCCCGACCTCGGACTCTCGCGCATCGCGGCCATTACGCCGTCGACCGGCGATCGTCCTGTCCGTCAGGAAGGTTCAACGGCGGACATCTTTCGCATCACCCTCGACCCGGGCACGGTCATCACCTTCGTCGCCGAACTACGCTCCGACAAACTTCCACAGATCTATCTGTGGGAGCCCGACGCGTACAAGGACAAGGTCAATTCCTTCACGCTGTACTATGGCATCGTTATCGGCATCGCCGGTCTGCTCGCGCTGTTTCTCACGATCCTTTTTGTCGTGAAAGGCTCGATCATGTTCCCGGCCGCGGCCGCGCTCGGTTGGGCCGTCCTGATCTATATCGGCATCGACTTCGGCTTCTGGGGCAAAGTATTCGACATGTCGGCGGGCGCCGAGCGCGTATGGCGCGCCTGTGGCGAGGCTATCCTGTCGGCGACGTTACTGGTCTTTCTCTTTGCCTATCTCAATCTGTCGCGTTGGCACGTTCGTTACGCACACATCACCATCGCCTGGCTCGCGGCACTGGCAGCGCTTGTTGCCGTCGCCGTGTTTGATCCTGCCGTTGCCGCCGGCATCGCGCGGATATCGCTTGCGGGCATTGCGGTCTTTGGGCTCGCGCTTGTCATCTATCTTTCCACGCACGGCTTCGACCGTGCGGTGCTGCTGATACCGACCTGGCTGCTGCTCGTCGTATGGACCACAGCAGCCGGCCTCGCGGTCACCGGTCTCGTGACGAATGACATTATCGGTCCGGCGCTGCTCGGCGGCCTGGTGCTGATCGTGATGCTCATCGGCTTCACCGTGATGCAGCACGCGTTCGCCGGCGGCATCACGCACGGCATCGTGTCCGACGTCGAGCGCCGGGCGCTCGCGCTCACCGGCGCGGGCGATCTGATCTGGGACTGGGACGTTTCCGCGGACAAGGTATTCACGAGCCCGGAAACCGAGAGCATGCTCGGCGTAAAGCGCGGGTCGCTTGAAGGACCGGCGGCGACCTGGCTTGAGGTTCTGCACCCGCTCGATCGCGACCGCTTCCGCGCATCCCTCGACAGCGTCGTCGAGCAGCGGCGCGGCCGATTGACCCAGGATTTCCGGCTACGAACCGCCGATGGCAACTATCTCTGGTTCGCGCTGAAGGCGCGCCCCGTTGTCGGCTCCGATGGCGAGGTTGTCCGGCTCGTCGGTACGCTCACCGACGTAACCGACTTCAAGACCGCCGAGGAACGGCTGCTGTTTGACGCGGTTCACGACAACCTCACCGGCCTGCCCAACCGCGAATTGTTCATCGACCGCATGGAAGCGGCCTTCGGTTTTGCCCGGGCGGACACGCAGATCCGGCCCTCGATCATCGTGATCGATGTCGACCGGTTCAAGCAGGTCAACGACTCCGTCGGCATGGCTGTCGGCGATTCGATCCTGCTCACGATCGCCCGCCGGCTTGCGCGCCTGCTCAAGCCCCAGGATACGCTGGCGCGTCTTTCCGGCGATCAGTTCGCGATGATCCTCCTTTCCGAGCGCGAGCCTGCGCGCATCGTCGGCTTTGCCGAAACTATCCGCCGCGCCTTGCGCGCACCGATCGCCTTCAACGACCGCGAAATCTTCCTGACGGCCTCAATCGGAATGGCGCTTGCCGAAAATCAGACACAGCGCACCGACGAGGTGCTCAAGGATGCCGAGCTGGCGATGTATTACGCCAAACGCATCGGCGGCGACCGCATCGAGATCTTCAAGCCGGCCATGCGCTCCCGCAAGACCGACCGTCTCGCCATGGAATCGGAATTGCGCCGGGCCATCGAGCGCGAGGAAATCAAGGTGCTGTACCAGCCAATCGTCAGGCTGGAGGATCGCGCCATCGCCGGGTTCGAGGCGCTTGCCCGCTGGGATCACCCGAAGCTGGGCCGCCTGTCGCCCGCGGAATTCATTTCCATCGCGGAGGAAATCGGCCTGATTGTCGACCTCGGCCTCTTCGTCCTCGAACACACCGCGCGCCAACTGGCGCAATGGCAAGCAGCCACGCGCTCACGCGAGCCGGTGTTTGCCAGCGTGAATGTTTCCTCACGGCAATTGCTGCGGCACGACCTGATCCAGGACCTGCGCGGCGTGCTCGGACGCGCGGCGCTTGCGCGCGGCACGCTTAAGCTGGAGATCACCGAATCCCTGGTCATGGAAAATCCGGAACACGCCGCGCAAATGCTGACCCGCATCAAGGAACTTGGCGCTGGCCTGTCGCTCGACGATTTCGGCACGGGCCATTCGTCGCTCGCCTATCTGCAGCGTTTCCCCTTCGACACAATCAAGATTGATCAGTCATTCGTGCGCACGACGCCTCGGGGAACGCGACCTGTCATCCTGCGGTCGATCATCGCGCTCGCACACGATCTCGGCATGGAGGTCGTGGCGGAAGGAGCCGAAACGGATTCCGATGCCGTCGAGCTTTACCAGCTCGGATGTGAATATGCGCAGGGCTTCGCCTTTGGCGAACCGATGAGCGCCGAGGGCGCCCGCGATCTGCTGATCGACAAACCGACGCGCATGCGCGCGCTCAAGATCGCATCTGAATAGACGGATTATCTCCGCACGCTCGATCAGGCGTGGCCGGCTTCGCTCGACAACATGCCCAGATCGATGCCGATCTTGCGCAATGCTTTCTCGTATTTGGCGCCGGTATCCTTGCCGAAAATCAGCTCGGGGTCGGCCGCGCAATGCAGCCAGCCGTTCTGCTGGATTTCCTGCTCGAGCTGACCAGGTGCCCACCCCGCATAGCCCAATGCAAGAATGGCACTGGCCGGGCCGTTGCCGCGCGCGATCGCTTTGAGAATATCGAGCGTCGCCGTCAGGCAGATGCCCTCGTCGATCGGCAGCGTGGAATTCTCGATGAAGAAATCCGCCGAGTGAAGGACGAAGCCGCGCCCGGTCTCCACGGGGCCGCCCTTGAGCACTTTCACCTCTTCGGCGCGCGTCGGCAGCTGGATGCGTTCGCTCGCCGGAATCACTTCGAGCTGCACGAGAAGGTCGGGAAATTTTATGTTCGCCGCCGGATGATTGACGATGATGCCCATGGCACCTTCAGTCGAATGCGCACAGACATAGATCACTGCGCGCGAGAAGCGCTCGTCATTCATTGCCGGCATGGCAATCAGCATTTGCCCGTCGAGATAACCTCGTCCAGGTCCCTGCTGCGCAGTCTTGTTGCGTGCAATCTTCATGGGAAAAGGTTACCTGAACGACCTGCCTTTGCAAACGAACCTTGCCGACGAAAGTTCAATCCATCACTGTCATATTCGATACGACAATTGTGGCGGCCGCCTGCCAAGATCGTGTTACACGCTTGCTCACGATGAATTCAGTGGCGCGGGGGGCGGTAACCGACTAGAGCCACGCAAATGGACTATATTTGCAGATCATTGCGCACTGCTTTGGCCGCCTGCGTCATTTCCGCCGCTTGGGCCGCGGTGGGCCATGCTGCCGACGAATCACCCTGGAGTGACGATGTTCGTTCGGCGACCAGAATTGTCGCTGGAAGCGGCAAAAACGGCGATGCGCAGCTGCGCGCCGGTGTCGAGATCAAAATGCAGCCCGGTTGGAAGACTTATTGGCGCTATCCCGGCGACTCCGGAGTTCCACCGCACTTCGACTTTTCTGGTTCTGAAAACCTGAAGACGGTGACTGTCCTTTATCCGGCACCGCATCTGTTCACCGACGAAACCGGGCAAACGCTCGGTTACAAGGAGCGCGTCATTTTTCCGCTTGTTGTTTCCCCGCAGCAGGCAGGCAAGCCGGTTCGATTGCGCCTGAAAATCGATTATGCGGTCTGCGAGAAATTGTGCGTGCCGGCGGAAGGACGTGCTGAGCTCGTTCTCAGTCCAGGCAATAGTGCCCACAACACGGATTTGAGTGCGGCCGAAGCGCGCGTACCGAAGCGAGTAACCCCCGCACAGGCGGGGCTTACCGCACGACGCGTCAATGCCGGATCGAAGCCGCAGGTGACTGTCGATCTCGCGGCCCCCCCTGGCCAGCCGGTGGATTTGTTTGTCGAAGGACCGACGCCGAACTGGTCGTTGCCCATCCCAAAATCGGGAAAATCGGGGTTGGATGGACGCGCCCAATTCAGCTTCGACCTTGACGGGATGCCTCCCGGTGTTGATCCAAAGAGCCAGGTCGATTTGACCTACACTGTGGTCACAGGTGACCGAGCGGTCGAGGTCAAGTCCCGTCTCGACTAATCTGCGGCAAGGGCGTAATTAGCCCTCACAAGAAAAAACACCCGTCCGTAACGCGAGAGAGGATACCATGCCCATCAAGGTCGGCGACCGATTGCCCGAAGCAAAATTCCGCGTCATGACCACCGAAGGTCCCGTTTGGAAGACCACGGATGAAGTTTTCAAAGGCCGGAAGGTCGCTCTTTTCGCGGTGCCCGGTGCTTTCACTCCAACCTGCAACAACCTGCATATTCCGAGCTTTCTGAATAATGCCGCCGCCATCAAGGCGAAGGGCGTGCACACAATCGCGGTGACTGGCGTCAACGACGTGTTCGTCATGGAAGCCTGGAAGAAATCGACGGGCGCGGACGGCAAGATCGATTTTCTTGCGGACGGCAACGGCGAATTCGCCAAGGCCATCGACATGGCCTTCGATGGTTCGGGCAACGGTCTCGGCACCCGGTCAAAGCGCTATTCAATGCTGGTCGAAGACGGCGTCGTCAAAAAACTTAATGTCGAAGATGCGCCCGGCAAGTGCGAACTTTCCGGCGGCCAGGCTTTGCTCGCGCAACTTTAAAATCGAAATCTGCGATCCCGGGCTTGCGGGCCGAACCTCGCACCCGGGATCGACTATTTTGTCTTCATTGCGCCGGTCGCACCGGCGCGCGCCGCCACGAGACCTTCACGCGCAAGTTCGTCGGCACGCTCGTTCATCGCGTGACCGGCGTGGCCTTTTACCCAGTGCCAATGCATTTTGTGATGGGCGAGCGCTTCGTCCAACCGCTTCCATAAATCGACGTTCTTCACCGGTTTCTTGTCGGCAGTCCGCCAGCCATTCTTCTTCCAGCCGTGGATCCACGTGGTGATCCCGTTCTTGAGATACTCGCTGTCGGTATGAAGGTCGATCGTGCAAGGCCGCTTGAGCGCCTCCAGCGCTGAGATCGCCGCCACCAGTTCCATGCGGTTGTTTGTCGTGTGCGGTTCGCCGCCTTTGAGTTCCTTTTCATTGTCACCGAAGGTGAGGATCGCGCCCCAGCCGCCGGGCCCGGGATTGCCAGAACAGGCACCGTCGGTGTGAATTGTGACGCGCTGGTTGCTCATGCCCCGAGGCCGTAGTCCTGCACAGATTTCACCGACTGATGAAACCGCAGCTTGCGATAGTACTCTAGCGGATCTTTTGGCCGCACCAGGGCGCCGTCCGGCACCGCCAGCCAATCGACCAGGCGTGTGAGCAGGAATCGCATCGCCGCACCGCACGCAAGAACGGGAAGCGCGTTTCGCTCGGCTTCGGAAAGGGCCCGCACCTTGCCGTAGGCGTTGAGCAGCGATCGCCCCTTGGTGACGTTGTAAGAATGATCTGACTCGAAGCACCAGGCGTTGAGACAGACCGCAACGTCGTAGGCGAGCGTATCGGTGCAGGCAAAATAAAAATCGATCAGGCCGGACAACTTGACGCCGAGGAAAAAAACGTTGTCGGGAAACAGGTCGGCGTGGATGACGCCTTGCGGCAGCCGGCGCGGCCAGGATTTTTCCAGCGCGTCGAGCTCCATTTCAATTTCGCTGCAAAGCCCTTGCCGTACGCTGTCGCCACGTGACTTGGCGTGCTCGTAGAGTGGCCGCCAGCTCTCGATCGACAAGGCATTAGCGCGTTTCTGCTTGAAGTCAGCGCCGGCGAGGTGCAAGCGCGCCAAAGCCTCTCCGACGGCCGAGCAATGGGAGGGGCTGGGCCGTCTGATCCACAATCCATCTAGAAAGGTCACGATCGCAGCGGGTCGGCCGGCGATCTTGCCAAGAACGCCACCCTGCCGGTTTTTCACGGGTTGCGGGCAAGTGATCCCGCGCTCGGCAAGATGCTCCATAAGCCCGAGAAAAAAAGGCAGATCATCTTCCGCAACGCGCTTTTCATAGAGCGTGAGAATGAAATTGCCGGCACTGGTATGCACCAGGAAATTCGAATTCTCGACGCCCTCGGCGATGCCTTTGTAGGAGAGCAGTTCGCCGATGTCATAAACCGAAAGGAAGCGGGTGAGATCGTCCGCCGAGACGTCGGTGTAGACCGCCATGCAGCGTCACTCCGCCGCCTCGTGGTCACGCAGTGGACGGGGTAGCGGGAAGAAGACCCCCTCCTCCGTCGCAGTGACGGTTTCAATATCGAGGATATACTGCTCGGCAAACGCGCCCATGATTTCCTCGACCAGGACTTCAGGAGCAGAAGCGCCGGCAGTGATGCCGAGGCGCGCGACGCCTTCGAAATCGCTCCATTTGATCTCGGCGGCACGCTGCATGAGCACCGCGCGCGGACAGCCGGACTTCTCGGCCACTTCCTTCAGACGCTGCGAATTCGATGAATTGGGGGCGCCGACAACGATCATGGCGTCGACCACCGGCGCAACGCGTTTGACCGCATCCTGACGATTTGTGGTCGCGTAGCAGATGTCTTCCTTGTGCGGACCTGAGATGTCCGGAAAACGCTGCTTCAGAAGATCGACCATGGCCGCCGTGTCGTCGACCGAAAGCGTCGTCTGGGTGACGTAAGCAAGCTTGTTCGCATCGCGCGGGGTGAATCGCGCCACATCCTCGAGCGTCTCGACGAGCGTAATGCTCCCCGGCGGGAGCTGCCCCATGGTTCCAACGACTTCCGGATGGCCGGCGTGGCCGATGAGGACAATTTCGCGCCCGCGACGGTTATGAATCTCGGCCTCGCGATGCACTTTCGTGACCAGCGGACAGGTTGCGTCGATCGTGAAGAGATTGCGACGCTGCGCCTCCTCGGGAATCGCACGCGCCACACCGTGCGCCGAAAAGATCACCGGCGCATGGTCACTGGGAACTTCGCTGAGTTCCTCAACGAAAATCGCGCCTTTGGCCCGCAGGCTGTCGACAACGTAGCGGTTGTGCACAATCTCGTGACGGACGTAGACCGGCGCCCCATAGATGGCGAGCGCCCGCTCCACCGATTCGATGGCTCGCACCACCCCCGCGCAGAAGCCGCGCGGCGAGCACAGCAGCACTTTCAGAACAGGCTTGGCCGGGTTTGACGGCATTATTAACCTCAAAGGGCGCGGTTTTGGCGCGCAATCGCGGTATCGACATGGGGTGCGCGCACCCACCCTGTCAAGCGGAACGGTTGCATGCCCCCGCCAGTCCCCCTATATTCCCGACACTTTCCGATCATCAAAGATGATCTAAAAGCTTCGCCTGAGGCGGGCGAAGCATAGAGGAGACATTGCCATGGCGACCGCAGCACCCTTAATGCCAAAGGCGACCGCCGTCTGGCTGTTGGACAACACCGCGCTCTCATTCGACCAGATCGCAGAATTCTGCAAGCTGCACCCGCTTGAAGTGAAGGCAATTGCCGACGGCGACGCCGCGCAGGGAATTAAAGGCCTCGACCCCATCGTGACGGGCCAGTTGACGCGCGAGCAGATCGCCGACGCGGAGAAAAATCCGGAATCGCGTCTGAAGCTCACCGAGCCGAAGGTCGCCGTTCCGACAACCGAGCGCAGCAAGAAGGGCCCGCGCTACACGCCGGTTTCGCGTCGCCAAGACCGGCCGAATGCCATCCTTTGGCTGGTGCGCAACCATCCGGAACTCAAGGACAGCGCGATCATGCGCCTTGTGGGTACGACGAAGTCGACGATCGCTTCGATTCGCGACCGCACGCACTGGAATTCGGCCAACCTCACGCCGATGGACCCTGTAACACTCGGTCTCGCTTCGCAAATAGACCTCGACCTCGAAGTGCAACGTGCCAACAAGGAAAAGCCGTCACCGGTTGATACTGGCGCAACACTCCTTCCGGCCGCCGAAACGACGGCGCGCAAGGAAACCGAAGTCGCCGCCACCGCGGAGCCGGAGAAGAAACCGGGAGAACTCGACGTCAGCGCCGTGTTCGCCAAGCTCAAGCAGCTCGGCGGCAAAAGCGAGAAAGACGGCGGGTAACCGCGGCTGAAATTTTTCGCCGGTATTGCGAAAAATTCTAGCGATTGATTTTCACCCGTCGCGCGCGTGGGTAATTCGGGGTGGCGTGCCTTGCACCGATCGCGACAATGTGAAGATCGCTCGCGCACTGATTGCACACGGAATCTGGATCAGAGTTCCGCATCTGCACTATTGCCATTCCGAAATTAAGTTTGCCTTCACAAGTCCGACGATCGCCCGCGTTGGACGAAGATCGAGCGGCGACGTGATCACGACCAGGACTCGATACGTGGCTGTGAGGTCGCTCTCAATTTGGGTGTACTCACCCGGCCGCGCGGGCCGACCCCCACCCGGTATTCCCGCGGCCGGACTTGTGACGGATTTCAATATCCGCGCGTCCCGTTAATGGCCGCCACGTAGCGCGCGACGGACTTCTGCAGAACCTGCTTGGCGTCCTTGGGAATGACACGGTCGAAATAGTGGCCGTAGATCATGTCAAACCGAAACGGTTCAAGCGATTTGCCGATGTGCTCGACTTCGCGCGCCGACAGCGGAATGAAATTCGGATAGCTGCGCATGAAGGAAAGCCACTTGCGGTCGGTGGCAACCGTGAGAATGTCGCCTGCGCAGACGATGCCGCGCCCGACGGCGCCGCCGGCCCAATGCATCACCGTTCCGCCGGGAAAATGTCCGCCACAGCGCACGAGCGTGACGCCGTCCCAGAGCTTGAGCGTGTCGCCTTCCCATAATTTCACCGCCGGACCTTTGCGCATGATCCAGTCGCGGTCCGCCGCATTAAGATGGATCGGACAGTCGAAGGCCCCCGCCCATTCGTTCATCGTCGTATAAAAGTGCGGATGCGAGATCGCGATCGCCTTCAGGCCACCAAGACCCTTGATCATACTGACCGTCGCTGCATCGAGCGTAGCAACGCAATCCCACAAAATATTGCCGCCTTCCGTGCGCACGAGCAGTGCGCGCTGGCCGATGGCAAAGCCGGCGCTGATTCCGATCAGACCGGTGTCGTATTCATGGAAGCTATTCATGTGGTTTTGCGACAGGGCCTCAAGCGTGGTCCAGGTTTGTCCGCGTGGCGGCACGTATTGGCGCTCCTCCTCGCAAATGGGGCATTCGCCGGGCGCCTTCGCACTGTCCGGATATTGGGTACCGCATGCGGTGCAGATGTAGAGGGGCATGAATGTCCTTTGGCTATCGTTATGGTGACGCGACGGCTGACGTTCGACGCATTCTCATTCTGCAAAGCCGCTATGCAAGCCATGCGACTGAGGCGGGCCGGTGGCGTTGCAACATTCAAACAAGCGGTTAATGCCACAGAACAATTTAATGTGAGAGGACTTTGTCTTGTGCAGAGCAAAATTTTTGTTATTTCCATTTCAAACGCGACGGATTCGCGAGGTACCCAAAAATGATATCGCGCAAAATTAGATTTATCACCGCTGCTGCCGTTTTGGCTCTGCTCGCATCAGTAGCAGTCGCCCGTACCGTGCACACGCATGCACCGACGACCGCTTCACATGCAACGAGTGGCAAAGTCACCGGCACACCCACCAACCAGTCCGCCTCTCCTCATCGGCATGGAGTCATCGTGTGCGGCATGGCGAACGATTCAGACTGTGAAAAGCTCGAAATGTTGTTGCCGATGTAGAGAGCAGACGATATTGCTTGTGACGTCAGTCCAGCAATATCGAGCTCTCCGTGCCACGATCCCTGCTCATCTTCACCACCATCGCTTTGTTTCTGTCGGGCACCACGTTGGCGCTTTCGCAAACGCAATCGCCCCAGAAAAAGCCGAGGAGTCCCGGCGAGATCGCAGCGGCCGACAGAATTGCCATGGAAAAACGTGCCGCCTGCCAGCGTGAAGCGCGCGAAAAGAAATTGAGCTTCATGCAGCGCCGCAGCTACGTGAAGACCTGCATGAAACGCTGAAACATTGCCGAGGCGTACGCCGCGAGGAAGGCCCTTCCGACCACCGCATTGATTGAAAGGCGCCCCGGGACATACCCGAGGCAGTCGCGGTATTCTTTTCACAATCGCAATGTCAGAGGCTGGGAGCTCAGCATGAAATCCGGTGGTCGCCTGACAAAAGGTGCGCGCAGCAAGGACGAAAGGCCGTCGCGGGCAGCGGCCGAGACCGCCGTCCGGACGCTGATCCAATGGGCGGGAGACGACCCGGACAGGGAAGGACTTCGCGGCACGCCGGCCCGTGTGGTCCGCGCCTACGAAGAGTGGTTTGCCGGCTATTTCGAGGATCCGCGCGAATATCTTCAGCGCACCTTCGAGGAAGTCGCCGGCTACGACGAAATGGTGTTGTTGCGCGATATCAGGTTCGAATCGCATTGCGAGCATCACATCGCGCCAATCATCGGCCGCGTTCACATCGGCTACCTTCCACGTCGGCGTGTCGTTGGGATTTCCAAGCTCGTGCGCCTCGTCGATGTCTTCGCCAAAAGAATGCAGGTGCAGGAGAAAATGACGGCCGAGATCGCCTCATGCCTCAACAGCGTGCTGAAGCCGTCAGGCGTCGCGGTCGTCGTCGAAGGCGCGCACGAGTGCATGACGACGCGCGGCGTTCACCGGTCGGATGTGAGCATGGTGACGAGCCGCATGCTCGGCGTTTTTCGCACGAATTTCAAAACCCGCCAGGAGTTTCTCGCGGCCATAAAGCTCAAGCGCGGCATTGACGACACGTCGATCTGAGCTAGCTCAAATGCGGCCCCGGCCCGCCAACCGCTTCGAGCACGGCTTCGCGCCACTCGCGCTTGATCGGCAGAATCGGGGGCATCGGAGCCATGTCCGGCTCCGCTGTTGGCGCCGCGATCGACTCGATATTTTCCGTCTTCGAACCTCGCCGCATCATCAGATTGTAGACCACCCACTGCGCGCGATGGCGTTTGCCGCTCATGGGAAATCGCTTGGCGATTGAAGATGTCGCGTAGAAATTTCCGTAGGCTCTGCTGACGCCGAGACGCAGTTCGTCGCCCGACATCTGCGCTGGACGGTAGACGACATGGCCTTGGTCATACATCGTCCAGTCAAAGGAAACGATGCGGTTCGCCTTTTTCATTTCGTACCAGGTCAGGGTGCCCGGATATGGCGTCAAGGTCGAATAGGCGCACGCGTCGTACTTCAAATCAATATTGAAGTCGACGGTCTGGTCGAACACGGAGAGATCGTCACCGTCGAAGCCGTACATGAAAAGGCCGAACACCATGATGCCGTAGGAGTGCACTTTTTCGACCAACGCTGCGAATGTGTCCGGCCGATTGACGTGCTTATGCACGCTGGTGAGCGTCGAACGGGATATCGATTCAAAGCCGATGCTGAGCAGCGTGCATCCGCTTTGCGCGGCGAGTTCGAGCATGCGGTCGTCCTGCGCAAGCTTCGAGGTCACACCGGCCTGCCACTGAATGTTGCGTCCTTTTAGCGCGCGCATGACTTCCTTCGGACGCTCAGGCGTTCCGAAAAAATCCGCGTCGTTGATCGAAATGATGCGCGAACCGCAATTCTCCATCTCATGAATGACTTCATCAACCGGCCGATAGCGGAATTTGAGGCCGTTCATCAGCGGCTCGGCGCAAAACGTGCAGCCCTGATGGCAGCCGCGCGAGGTCTGTACGAAAGTTTTGTTCACGTAGCGATGCTTCTTCAACAGGTCGTAGCGCGGCATCGACAGCCCGACCATCGGGTGCAACTTGGTGGATTTGTACGTTCCTTTCATCTGCCCCTGTTTGAGATCGTCGAGCAGCTTGTCGATGACGAGCTCGACCTCGCCTATGACGACCGCATCGGCATGCTTGAGCGCTTCCTGCGGCATAAAGCTCGGATGCACGCCGCCCATGACGACAGGAATACCTTTGGCGCGGAATTCGTCGGCGATCTCATAGCCGCGGTTGACGTAACTCGTCATCGCGGAGATGCCGACCAGATCGGCCTTCAGATCAAAATCGATCGTTTCGATGTTTTCGTCCGTCAGCACGACTTCGTATTTGTCGCGCGGAATGCAGGCCGCGACCGCGAGAAGTCCCGCAAGGGGCGAATAGAGGGCTCGGTTCAGGTAGAGCGGGCGGGTGGTGAGGGAATCTGTTTTGGGATTAATGAGATGGATGAGACGCGAGGGCACGAAAATCTCCTCTCGTTGGGGCGATATAACTGAGCCAATGTCGTTTGCGCGCAGTAGTTCCCGATCACATCAATAAATATGCTCGCAGGGATTTCCCGAACCGGGACCCGGCGGAATGGCAGCCCCGCCCGAGCGCAGACGTCCCCTGATCGCGCTCGGGCGGTCGGCTCGCCTCCCCTTGCCGGGCGGCGCCCCATTTAGTGCACGACGTCAAGTTTGACCTTCGCAATGCCTCTCCCAACGATTCCCAAAGATTCAGCTGCAGAATAAGACACATCGACGACGCGGCCCGCGATGTACGGGCCGCGATCATTGACGCGAACGGTCACGGAGCGACCGGTAGCAAGGTTCGTCACGCGCAACTTTGTGCCGAACGGCAAGCTGCGGTGCGCGGCGGTCATCGCGTTCGGGTCGAATTTCTCGCCGTTGGCAGTCTGCTGATCGTCCGAGTAGAAGCTGGCGACTCCGTGCGAGGCGAACTGCGTCTCGACCGGACGTTTGATCGGCGTGTGTCTCACCCGCCTGACCGCCACATGGCGTATTGTCGGCTCGCCGTTTTGCTCCAGCAGCGCCGCCTGGCGGTGGCCAGGCACGCCGGATTTGTTGGTGGCGACCGTGTACTGATTGCAGGCCGCGAGTGTCATCGCAGCAAGCGCGATAGGAGCGAGACCTGAGATTTTCCGGAAACGGAATTTCGCGACGTGATCATTCGTCGCTGTCGCAAGGCACGAACTTACTGCACGACCACACATTTTGCGCGTCCCCGTGTGTCAAAATCGACAGCTAATCGGGGCGAGACCGTGGCTGCATTGCCGCGAAGGTACGACGAGACCTGCTTTTGGCTTTTTGTGTGATCGATTTGTCACGCGCTGGAGCGGTTTCGGTAATTAGCAACCGCATCGGGTGCGCTACTAACCCGTCCGCTTGCTGCCGAGGCCGTGGCCCTTGAGTGCGCTGCCGATCTCGTCGAGAACCACCGGATCGTCGATCGTCGCAGGCATTGTCCAGGATTCACCGTCGGCGATTTTCTTGATCGTGCCGCGCAGGATTTTTCCCGAGCGTGTCTTGGGCAGACGCGCGACGGTGATGGCAAGCTTGAATGCCGCGACCGGTCCGATCTTCTCGCGCACCAGTGCGACGATTTCCGTTTCGATCTCCGACGGCGGGCGGTTCACGCCGGCCTTGAGCACGATGAAGCCGCACGGCACCTCGCCCTTGAGATCGTCCCTGATCCCGAGCACGGCGCATTCGGCAACGTCGGGATGGCCGGCGAGAACTTCCTCCATGCCGCCGGTCGAGAGCCTGTGGCCGGCGACATTGATGATGTCATCGGTGCGGCTCATCACATAGACGTAGCCATCGTCGTCCTTATAACCCGCGTCCGCCGTCTTGTAGTAGCCGGGGAACTCCGCGAGATAGCTTTCCTTGAAGCGCTCGTCCTGTTGCCACAGCGTCGGAAAGCAGGCCGGCGGCAGCGGCAGCTTCACCACGATGGAGCCGATCTTGTTCGCCGGCTGGACCTTGCAGGCCTCGTCGACGATATCGATCGCGTAGCCCGGCATCGGCACGCAGGCCGAACCGTAGCGCACCGGCAATGCTCCGAGCCCGACCGGATTGCCGGCGATGCACCAGCCTGTTTCCGTCTGCCACCAGTGGTCGATCACCGGCACATTGAGCACTTCTTCCGCCCACTGGATGGTCGGCGGATCGGCGCGCTCGCCGGCGAGAAACAGCGTGCGGAATTTGGAGAGATCGTGTTTCGCGATCAGCGCGCCTTTCGGGTCTTCTTTCTTGATGGCGCGGAACGCGGTCGGCGCGGTGAACAGCGCGACCACGCTATGCTGTGCGATCAGACGCCAGAACGCGCCAGCGTCCGGCGTGCCGACCGGTTTGCCTTCGTAGAGAATGGACGTGCAGCCGTGAAACAGCGGCGCATAAACGATGTAGGAATGGCCGACCACCCAGCCGATGTCCGAACCGGACCACCAGACTTCGCCGGGCGAGACGCCGTAGAGATTCTGCATCGACCATTTGAGCGCGACCATGTGGCCGCCATTGTCGCGCACCACGCCCTTTGGAATGCCCGTCGTGCCAGACGTGTAGAGAATGTAGAGCGGATCGGTGGCGGCGACCGGCACGCATTCGCTGATCTTGGCGTAGTTGACCGCATTTTCCCACACCTTCCGCCAGTCGTGATCGCGGCTCGGCGTCAGCGCGGCTTCCCATTGCGGGCGCTGGAAGATCATGCAGGCCTGCGGCTTGTGCCGCGCGAGATTGATCGCTTCATCGAGCAGCGGCTTGTACGGCACGACCCGCGCGCCCTCGATGCCGCAGCTCGCGGAGAGGATCACCTTCGGCCGGCAGTCATCGATGCGGGTTGCGAGCTCCTTTGCCGCAAAGCCACCGAACACGACCGAGTGGACGGCACCGATGCGCGCGCAGGCGAGCATGGCGAAGACAGCCTCCGGAATCATCGGCATGTAGATGATGACACGATCGCCTTTTTCCACGCCGAATTCGCGCAGGATTGCGCCGAGCAACTGCACCTCGGACAGCATGCGGCCGTAGGTGAAGGTCTTCACCGTGTTGGTGACGGGGGAATCGTAGATCAGCGCCGGCTGGTCGTTGCGGCCGGCGAGAATGTGACGATCGAGCGCGTTGTAGCAGGTATTGCAGATGCCGCCGACAAACCAGCGGCCGTAGATGCCGGCCGAAGCATCGAAAATCTTCTTCGGCTTCTCGTACCAGTCGATGTCGGCCGCAGCCTCTGCCCAGAAAATCTCGGGGCTGCGCTGCCAGTGCGCATAGACCTCATGATAGCGGCTGCTGCGGGCGTCCATCGGCGTTTCCTCCGGCGGTTATTGTGTCGCCACCCGTGCGCGCAAACAAGCCGTCGCGCGCGCCGGCTAGCCGGCGAAGAGGACGCGGTCGCGGAATTTGTAGCTGTTCGGGTCGAAGCTCGATTCCCACCAGGCCGGGCGACCCGGCTTCGGCGGCTCGCTCAGGTCTCGCGCCGCCGGCTTGGTTTTGGCGGTTTTCATGCGATTGCGAAAGCCGTAATGGTCGAAAATGCTTACCGCCTGCACGGCATAGGCGATCACCACCTTCGGGTCGCGGATTTCGATGAGATTGTCGCCGTTTCCCTGCTCGCCGCCGGCCGCCATATTGGATGAGCCGGTGAAAACCACCGGTTTGCTGCCGTTGAAATCGCAGACGACGAACTTGTGGTGCATATGGATGCCGCCACCGCCGGTCCATTCCGCCTTGAAGGGCTCCGGCAGATCCTTGGTGAGCGCTGCCGGCCCGAACGGAACGGGGCCGCGTCCGGGCAGCTGAACCATCAGGGTGTTCGACTTGGGCTTGCCCGCCATATTGGCGACGCCCATCACCAGCAGCCTCTTCGGATCGAGCGCATCGAGCGCCTTGTCGGCCGGACCTGTCTGCGCGCTGCGGAAGGCAATCGCGTAGAACACCGATTTCTCCGCGCCGGTGATCGCACCGGCCAGCGGATTCATCGACAGCGACGCCTTCTTGTGTGGCGAGAAACAGAAGCGGTAGGTGCCGGCATTCGCCAGGTCCTTCTCAAACCACTTCATGGCGACCGGCTTGCCGGAAAAACTGGTCGGCTTCGGAAATGCAACATCGAAGACGTTGGCGTAGAGCTTCGCGATATCCGCATCGCGGAACAGAAGAATATTGTTGTTCTGAATGTAGAGGCCGCCGAGCGAGAAATTGGTCGAGCCTGTCGCGACCGCGAATGGCACGGCAGCGTCGCCGCTTTTGCGGCGGGCAATGACCACCTTGTTGTGCTGTAGCCCTGAAAAGTGATGGCGCGCGACGTTGGCCGCGCCGGCCGAGGCAACGAGCCGCGCGGCCGCGTTGCCCTCGTCACTGTTGGGTTTGCCGTGCTTGTCCGAGTTGTCGATCACGATGCGCAGCCGCGGACCGAAAGCCTCGAGCCGACCCACGATTTCCGGATCGGACAGGTCATAGGCAAAGACATCGGCCAGCACTTCGGCGTCGGCCTGGCATTCGTCGAGGAAGTCGAAAAGAATGCGGCGCGCCTCAAAACCGAGCCACGGATACGGCCTCCCCTCGCCTTCGAAAGGCACCGTGTTGAAATTGAGCTGTGGCTTGCCGACCGGTGGAATGATCTTTCGCTCGTTGGGGAAGTTGCGCTCATAGGCCTGCGAACTGGCGAAGCCGCGCGTGAACCCGACATTGAGGAACGGACCGCGCGTGGCGCGGTGCACGTCGATCGTCGCCCGCGTGGTGGCCTTGGCGACGATCGGATTGTCGCCGTTCCAGAACATCGCCGACACCTGATAGGTCACCGGGCCATCGAGCGGAACGCTTGGAACATGTGCCCAGCGGAATTGCTGGATTGGTGAACGCATGCTGGCGCGGGCGGCGAGCTGGATATGTTTCGCGGCGTTCTTTGCCTTCAGGCGCACACGCTTGAACATCAGGAAGTTGAAAACATCGCGCGGCTGCGTCGAATCGCCCAGGAAATACTGGATACCGAAGCCGACGAAGTCGGGTTTTTTCAGCGAATCGTCGATATCGAAGGCGAGCAGCACCATGTCCTCGCCGCGATACAGCTTCAGCGTGAGGCCGTCGGTCGTGTTGCCGGCAATATAATCCACGGACATCGGCTGCGCCCATCCTCCAGGGATCAATGTCGCCGGCCGGAATCTGCTCGCCCAGATTGTCTATCGGGACGCAACGCTGTTCAATAGCGTCACAATCGGGGGAAGCGGCCCAATGGCGAAAACGCCCTACGACATCGATCTCGATCGCAACCCGGCAAACTACCAGCCGCTGACGCCGCTGGGTTTTCTCGAACGCGCGGCAGCGGTATTCCCTGACCAGACCGCCATCATTCATGGCCCCATGCGCCGAACCTATGCCGAATTCTACGCACGCGCGCGCCGGCTCGCCTCGGCGCTGGCGAAGCACGGCATCAAGCGTGGCGACACGGTTTCCGTATTTCTTGCCAATACGCCGGCCATGCTCGAATGCCACTACGGCGTACCGATGTGCCAGGGCGTGCTCAACACGCTCAACACGCGGCTCGACGCCGCGATCATTGGCTTCTCGCTCGACCATGCCGGCGCAAAGGTCGTGATCACCGACCGCGAATACTCGAAGGTGATGAAGGACGCGCTTTCGCGCTGCACGGCAAAGCCGCTGGTGATCGACTACGACGATCCGGAATACGAAGGCGCAGGCGAACGGCTCGGTTCAATCGAGTACGAGGAATTCATCGCGCAGGGCGATCCCGCCTACGCCTGGAAAATGCCCGATGATGAGTGGGACGCAATCACGCTCAACTATACCTCGGGCACCACCGGCGATCCCAAAGGCGTCGTCTATCATCATCGCGGCGCGCATCTTCTCGCGGTCGGCAATGTCGTGACCTGCTCCATGGGTAAGCACCCGGTCTATCTCTGGACCCTGCCGATGTTTCATTGCAACGGCTGGTGCTTCCCCTGGTCGATCTCTGTCGTTGCGGGCACGCATGTCTGCCTGCGTGCGGTCCGCGCGTCCGCAATGTACAACGCGATCGCCGATCACAAGGTCACACATCTGTGCGGAGCGCCGATCGTGATGGCGACGCTACTCAATGCGCCGCCCGATGAAAAGAAGCCGCTGCCGCACGTGGTCGAGTTTTTTACGGCCGCCGCGCCACCGCCTGAAGCTGTGCTCGCCGCCATGAAAGAAGCAGGCTTCAGCGTCACGCATCTTTACGGACTGACCGAGAGCTACGGACCGGCGGTGGTCAACGACTGGCACGCGGAATGGGATGCGCTCACCCCGACCGAACAGGCGGTGAAGAAGGCGCGCCAGGGCGTTCGCTACGGCGCGCTTGAGGCCCTCGATGTGCTCGATCCGGAAGCAATGACACCCGTCGCGCGCGACGGCGAGACGCTGGGCGAAGTGATGATGCGCGGCAACGTCGTCATGAAAGGCTATCTCAAGAACAAGCCGTCGTCGGACAAGGCGTTTGCCGGCGGCTGGTTTCATACCGGCGATCTCGGCGTCATCCATGCCGATGGCTACATCCAGCTGAAGGACCGCTCCAAGGACATCATCATTTCAGGCGGCGAGAATATTTCGTCGATTGAAGTGGAAGACGCGCTTTACAAGCATCCCGCTGTTGCCGCGGCCGCCGTCGTGGCGAAGCCCGACGACAAATGGGGTGAAACGCCCTGCGCCTTTGTGGAACTAAAACCGGGTACGAAGGCGAGCACCGACGAATTGATGCAGTGGTGCCGCAAGCATCTGGCATCCTACAAGTGCCCCCGCTACGTCGTGTTTGCGGAGATCCCGAAGACGAGCACCGGCAAGATTCAGAAATTCAAGCTGCGAGAGATGGCGAAGGCGGTTTGAGTCTCAAACCGTGCCTAGCCGGCCAATTGACGCCGCAGCGGCTGGAGCCATCGCCCGAACGCATTGCGGAAAAAAACGACTTGCTCCTTGCGGCGTTCGAGTTCGCAATCAAAAGTCGCCCACCACTCGACGAAGGCACGGTTCCCATCAACGACCTGCGTGACCCGCAATGTGGCCCGGTAATCTTGCACCGGAACCGACGCCGCGCCTGCAGACTCGTAGGTCTGTGAACTTTCGACATCGGACATGGCCAGGAGTCTTTGCCGAATCCGTCTGCCCTCGTAGAGAACGTTGCGTACCGCTCCGACCGAATCGCCCGATTTGCCCGACTCGATCTCGCTCTCGCCGGCGCCATCGACCCAGACCGGATAGTTGTTGAAGTCGCGAATGACGTTCCAGACCTCATCGGCGGAGTGTTCGGAGATCGTACTATAATAGCTTTTTGCCATGCCGAAGCTTCCGCTTTTCCGGTACATGACTTGGTAGCTGAGCCTGTCGGGAGCCACCCGATTTCTGACTCATTTGTTCTACATTTGGAAGAATCAATGCCCGACATTCTGATCAGCAATGAAGGTCCGGTCCGCAAGATCCGCATGAACCGGGCGGACAAGAAGAACGCCCTCACGCTCGCAATGTACGAAACGATGGCCTCGACCATCGAGGATGCGGGCAAGTCCGACAGCGTGAAATGTCTTATCATCGCCGGCGCGCCCGATGTTTTCTGTGCCGGCAACGACCTCAATGATTTCGTGACGATGGCGCGAGCAGGCGGGCTTGCCACGCCGATCATCAGGTTCCTACATGCACTCGCGCGCTGCGAAAAACCGCTGGTCGCCGCCGTGAGCGGTGCCGCCGTCGGCGTTGGTACCACCATGCTCCTGCACTGCGATCAGGTGATTGCGAGCGACACCGCCGTGCTGCTGACGCCTTTCGTTTCACTCGGCCTGGTGCCGGAAGGAGGCTCCAGCCTGATTGCGCCGCGGTTGATGGGTCACGCTCGCGCCTTCTCGCTGCTGGTGATGGGCAAGCCTTTGAGCGCCGACCAGGCCAGGAATGCAGGTATCGTCAACACTGTCGTGCCGGCCGCCGAACTGGAGGTACGTGCGCTCACGACTGCAAACGAAATCGCCGCGCTGCCGTCGGAGAGCGTCGTTGAGGCGCGCCGGTTGATGCGTGGCTCGGTAGAGGAAATCGTCGCGCGTATCGACGAGGAGGTCGAAGCGTTCAAGACGCGGCTTGCCTCGCCCGAAGCGCAAAAAGCGCTCGCGGCCTTCCTGACCCGAAAGCGGTAGGCGTCAGCGCCCTTCGCGGGCGTAGGGGTCGAACAGGTTGTTGGTATTGTAGCGCTGATCGAACGAGCGCTGCTGTCCGAACTGGAACGTCGTGTTGCCCTGCTTCATCGTTGTCTGGCCGTTTTCGCTGCCGAACTGCGACCCTGTTCCAAGGCGGTCGGGTGGTGCCGCCGGCTTGTCCAGATCCATGAAGCCCTGGCCACCACCACTCGAACCATGCGAATCCTGGAAGGTGAAGGCCTGCGCGGCGGGCACAGCACCCGCAAGAAACGCGGCAGCGATGAGCGCCCGAGATGTCGTACGGAATTTCATGGCGGCCTCGATGGTCATTATGTGTCCCGGAATTTGTCCAAGATCGGAATCCGAACAGCACAATATGGCTGCTTGGCGGCGAAGCGCTATTCTACCTTCAAACCGAGCTTTTTCACCAGCCCACCCCATTTCTTTTCATCAGCGTTGATGTCGGCGGCATAGGCCTCGGGCGTCCCCGGCAACGCTTCTGCGCCTTCTGTTGCAAGGCGGCTCTTTACATCTTCGCTGGTAAGCGCCGCGTTGAGTTCCCCGTTCAGGCGCGCAATGACAGCGGGCGGCGTCCCGGCTGGCGCGGCAAGCCCATACCGCAGGACGGCTTCAAAGCCAAGCACGCCGCCTTCGGCGAGCGTCGGCAGATCCGGGAGCAGGTTCGATCGTGTCGCACTGGTGATCGCGAGCCCGCGCAGGGTTCCGGCTTTTATATGGCCAACCGCGACAGGGACCGGGAGAAACATCATCCGAATGTGTCCACCAAGGAGGTCGCCCATGGCGGGGCCGTTTCCCTTGTACGGCACGTGCTGCAACTTCACGCCAGCTTCATTGGCGAGATACTCGCCGGCCAGGTGATTCACCGTCCCAACGCCCGGCGAACCGTATTGCAGCGGGGCCGATCCTGCTTTCGCATACGCGATTAATTCCGCGATCGAGTGCACCGGCAGTGACGGATGTACGACGAGGACATTCGGCGCAAAGCCGATCATCCCAATCGGCGTGAGATCCTTGTGCTGGTCATAGCCGGCATTGGCATTCATCGCTGGCGCGATCGCCATCGTCGCCGTGTAACTCAACAGGATCGTGTACCCGTCGGGTGCGGCCTTCGCGACGAAACGGGTTCCGATCGTGCCACCGGCACCGCCTTTGTTCTCCACCACGATCTGCTGGCCGAGTGTCGCCGAAAGCTTGTCGCCGACAATGCGTGCCATGACCGTAGTGCTGCCACCAGGCGGAAATGGCACGACCAGGGTGATCGGTCGGCTCGGATAATCCTCGGCATTGGAAATACCGGCGACGCACACGAGACAGACAGGAACCAACGCGTGGAGAACGGACCGCCGCATCGTCACTCGACCTTCAGCCCCAGCTTTTTCACGAGCCCGCCCCACTTCCTTTCTTCCTTGTCGATATCGACTCCATATTCCGCCGGTGTCGACGTCAAAGGATCGCCGCCTTCCTTATGAATCTGCTCTTGCACCTCGGG
>DASRAF010000220.1:0-4933 GCA_035638295.1 Pseudolabrys sp. | reverse complement strand
AGCTCATCCAGGCGGCCCTCGGCCAATAACAGCGCCGTTCCGCTCTAGGCAGTGATGTTGAGATTCCGTCCGACACCGGCGGCAACGTTGGCGAGGCTCGTGATATTGCGTTGCGCGGCGTTGAGCACTTCGACGATGGACGCGGCGTTGTCGACGTTCATTCGCACCATATCTGAGCGCCGGCGAGAGCGGTTGCGAGAGATACGGGGTCCATCTCCGGCTACCTCAAATCCCTTTTGGTCAACGAAAGATAAATGCCGATCGCCTTGACAACGAAACGCATGAGCCTATACTTAACCAAATGGTTTACTATTCAAAACCAAACCTCGATCGCACTTTTGCCGCGCTGGCAGATCCCACGCGACGCGCATTGCTCGCCCGGTTGAGTGAAGAGGACAGTCTTTCGGTCAGCGAACTTGCCAAGCCGTTTTCGATGTCGTTGCCGGCAGTCATGAAACATCTCGACGTTCTCTCGGGTGCCGGACTTGTCGGGCGCGAGAAGAGCGGCCGCATCGTGAGCTGCCGCCTGCGGGCGGAACCAATGCGCGACGCTAATGATTGGCTCAATCGATACCAGAAATTCTGGACGGATCGGTTGGACCAGCTTGCTGCCTTTTTGGAGGAAGAAACATGGCCACCACCCTTACAGTCAAACCCAGCCTCACCATCAAGAGACGCTTCAACGCGCCGGCGGAACAAGTCTTCGCGGCCTGGACGGACCCGAAAAAAGTAATGCGCTGGATGGGTCCGGGCGAAATCAAGGCCCTGCACGCAGAGAGCGATCTTCGCATCGGCGGTCGCTATCGTTGGGTCATGAGAGCACCGGACGGCGAAGATCACGACGTCAGCGGCGTCTATCGGGAGATCATTCCGAACGAGAAACTTGTTTTCACCTGGGCGTGGAAATCCACACCGGAACGCGAATCACTCGTCACGCTGACCTTCAAGCGCGATGGCGACGGCACGCTCATGACGCTGCTGCACGAGAAATTCTTCGACGAGGATGCGCGCGACAGGCACCAGGTCGGCTGGAGCAGCGCGATAGAGAAACTCGACAAGTATCTCTCCGCGTAATCACAGGAGTTGCCTATGCCACACGAATGGTCACACGGACGTTTCTACTGGAACGAGCTGATGACACGCGACGCCGAGAAGGCGAAGAAGTTCTACAGCTCCACCGTCGGATGGACCTTTGATCCGATGCCGATGCCGGAGGGCACCTACTGGGTCGCCAAGATGGGTGGCGAATATGTCGGAGGGCTGTTCCCTTTGACCAGCCCGCAATTCGACGGCGTTCCGGAAAGCTGGATGTCCTATCTCGCGGTCGACGACGTCGATGCGCGAGTCAAAAAAGCCCAGTCAGCCGGCGCGACACTCATGCGACCGATCTTCGACATTCCCGGTGTCGGTCGCATCGCGATTCTCAAAGAGCCTGGCGGAGCCGGTGTCGGTTGGATGACCCCGGCCCAAGCCTGACTGTGATGCGGAGATAAGCCATGCAACACGCAATCGTTTCACGAAATGAATGGCTGGCAAGGCGCAAAGTGCTGCTTGCCAAGGAAAAGGAGTTCACCAGGGCCCGTGACCAGCTGAGCGAAGCGCGACGTGCGCTGCCATGGGTCAAGGTGGAAAAAAACTACGTTTTCGAAGGACCGAACGGTCGGGAAACACTGTCCGACCTGTTCGACGGCAAGAGCCAGTTGATCATCTATCACTTCATGCTTGGCCCAGGCTGGGTGCAAGGCTGCCCCAGCTGCTCATTCCTCGCCGATCATTTCGACGGCGCCGCCATTCATCTCGCGCAGCGTGATGTGGCGTTCGTGGTCGTCTCGCGCGCGCCGTTCGGCGAGATTGAAGCTTACAAGAAGCGCATGGGCTGGAAATTCAAATGGGTGTCTTCATACGGCAACGACTTCAATCGCGACTTTCACGTGTCGTTCACGCCGGAGGAGAAGGCTCGCGGCAAGGTCGAGTACAATTACGAAATGACGGAGTTTCCAAGCGAAGAAGCGCCGGGACTGAGTGCGTTCATCAAGACCGACACCGGCCAGGTGCTGCACACCTACTCATCTTACGCGCGCGGCCTCGACATTCTGATTGGCACTTACAATTTCCTCGATTTTGCGCCGAAGGGCCGAGACGAAGGCGCGTTACCATGGAGCATGGCATGGGTGCGCCGCCACGATGAATACGAAGCCAGGCCCGTGAAAGCGGGTTGCTGCGGTTAGTTCGCAACCAACAGCCCCAACACATGGAGTGTCTCGATGATCAAAGTTAGTGCTTTCCGCTGGGTCCCACCTTTCGCGCGCGGCCTGGTTCGCGACCTGCGAGTTCGATGGGCGCTGGAAGAGGCCGGTCTGCCCTACCAGGCACGACTGATCGGCCCGGACGACCAGAAGTCAAAAAGCTACCGCGCGATGCAGCCATTCGGACAAGTGCCAGCCTTCGAGAACGACAATCTCGTCCTGTTCGAATCCGGAGCCATTCTGTTGCACATTGCCGAACAATCGGACGTCCTGATGCCGTCCGATCCGAAAGCCCGTGCTCGGACGACCGCATGGATGTTCGCCGCGCTGAATTCGGTCGAACCACATATTCAGAACCTGACGGCGATCGACTTGTTTCACGCGGACCAAGAATGGGCCAAGCAACGCCGGCCAGCGGCACTCGAGCTCGCGCGAACGCGTCTGGCGGGCCTATCCGATTGGCTGGACGGCCGCGACTACCTGGAGGATCGCTTCACCGTCGCCGATCTTCTGATGACGACTGTGCTGAGAATTCCACGCCAAACTGATCTGATCGCGAAAATGCCGACGCTCGAAGCCTATCGCCTGCGTTGCGAAGCACGGCCTGCGTTCAAGAAGGCATTGGCGGCGCAAATGGCGGATTTCACCGACGAGGCCTCGGCGGCGTAGCCCGTCTAGCGCGTGGGGACCGGCTTCTCGCCGCGATAGTCGTAGAAACCGCGTTGGGTTTTGCGGCCGAGCCAGCCGGCTTCGACGTACTTGACCAAAAGCGGACATGGCCGATACTTTGAATCGGCCAGTCCCTCGTGAAGCACCTGCATGACCGACAGGCAGGTGTCGAGACCGATGAAATCGGCAAGCTCGAGCGGCCCCATGGGATGATGCGCGCCCAGCCGCATGGCGGTGTCGATTGCCTCGACGTTTCCCACGCCCTCATAGAGCGTGTAGATCGCTTCGTTGATCATCGGCAGCAGAATGCGATTGACGATGAATGCCGGGAAGTCCTCCGACACCGCAATCGTCTTGCCGAGCTTCATGACAAACGCTTTGCTCGATTCGAAGGTCGCATCATCGGTCGCAATGCCGCGGATCAACTCGACCAATTCCATGAGCGGCACCGGATTCATGAAGTGAATGCCGATGAAGCGCTCCGGACGATCGGTCGACGAGGCCAATCGGGTAATTGAAATTGAGGAGGTGTTCGTCGCGAGAATGGCTTCGGGTTTCAGCGACGCGCATACGTCGGAAAAGATCTTGCGTTTGACCTCTTCTTTTTCGGTTGCGGTCTCGATCACCAGATCGCACTCCGCAAGCGCGTCGTACTTTTCCGCCGGCTTGATGAGCGCCAGCGCGCCCTTGCGAGCATCCTCGGTGATCGATTTTTTGCCGACCTGGCGGGCCATATTACCGTTGATCGTCGCCATTCCGGCCTTGATGCGATCAGCCGATACATCGTTCAGCAGAACTGTATATCCGGCCAGCGCGCAGACATGGGCGATACCGTTGCCCATCTGGCCGGCGCCGATCACTCCGACAGTTTGAATTTTGACCGCCATGTTCTCGTCCGATCGATGCGAAGTCTCGGCTCTTTGCTTCGGTTTCGGTTAGAGTTCGTCACTTCCCGGTAATTTTACGACGTAGTGCCACATGATGCCATTGGCGAAACAGTTGCAATCGTAGTCAACGCTTGACCTTGTCCAGTTCCGCGGACAGCTCCGGCAGCGCCTGATAGAGATCGGCCACCAGGCCGTAGTCGGCGACCTGGAAGATAGGCGCCTCCTCGTCCTTATTGATAGCAACAATCACCTTGGAGTCTTTCATCCCGGCCAGATGCTGAATCGCGCCGGAAATACCGACGGCGATATAGAGCTCGGGCGCTACGACCTTGCCAGTCTGACCGACCTGCCAGTCGTTCGGCGCATAGCCAGCATCGACTGCGGCGCGCGAAGCGCCGACGGCGGCGCCAAGCTTGTCGGCCACCGGCTCGATGTACTTGGTGAAGTTCTCGCGGCTCTGCATCGCGCGCCCGCCGGAGATGATGATTTTTGCCGAGGTCAATTCGGGCCGGTCCGATTTCGACAATTGCTCACCGACGAACGATGAGAGATTGGGATCGGCGGCTGCCGCGACATTTTCAACCCTTGCCGACCCGCCCGCGCCCGCCGCCTGGAAAGTCGACGTCCGAACGGTGATCACTTTCTTTGCGTCGGATGACTTGACGGTCTGGATTGCGTTGCCGGCGTAGATTGGGCGCTCGAACGTATCGGGTGCGACAACCTTCGTGATGTCTGAAATCTGCATGACGTCGAGCAGCGCCGCGACGCGCGGCATGACGTTCTTGCCCGACGTGGTCGCCGGTCCCACGATCGTGTCGTAGCCGCCCGCGAGCGAAACGATGGTGGCCGCCAGTGGCTCCGCCAGCCGGTTCTCCAACTCGTCGGCCTCGGCGAGCAGCACCTTGCGCACGCCGGACAGTTTCGCCGCGGCGTCGGCGGCGGCTCGGGCGCCCTTGCCGGCGACCAGCACGTCGACGTCGGCGCCGATCTTCAGCGCGGCCGTCAGCGCCTTGGCCGTCTGGTCGGAGAGCGAGGTATTGTCGTGTTCGGCGATCAGCAGAATTGCCATGTTCTTGTCTCCCTTTCCTGCCGATCAGAGCACGCCGGCTTCGTTCTTCAGCTTGTCGACCA
>DASRAF010000219.1:0-5653 GCA_035638295.1 Pseudolabrys sp. | reverse complement strand
GCATCCGATCCCACCCGCATGACGCCTCATGAGAGCGCCCTCTGGCGGACCGGACGTTGTTAGGAATAATATCATATAGGATTAAAGTCCAGATGCGCACCGCCGATGACGGGTCATTGCCTCACCAGTATCGTCATGGTCGGGCTTGTCCCGGCCATCCACGTCTTTTTAGCTGGCAGGTTGTTAAGGGCCCGCGACAAGCGCGGGCATGACGGTGGACACGCCAAGAACGAGCGCTTCCCTGGAATGACAATCTGCAAGGAATGTGTAGCTTGCGGCGATGCGTCCCCCTCGCCTTCGCCGTTCTTTTTTCGATCGCCCGGTGCTCGATGTCGCGCCCGAACTGATCGGCGCGACGCTGTTAGTCGACGGTGTCGGCGGCGTGATTGTCGAGCTCGAGGCCTATCACCACACCGATCCCGCCGCGCATTCCTTCAACGGTCGCACCGAGCGCAACGCGGTGATGTTCGGTCCCGCGGGCTTTGTTTATGTCTACCGCTCCTATGGCATCCACTGGTGCCTGAATTTCGTGTGCGAAGAGGAAGGCAGCGCCAGCGCCGTGCTGATCCGCGCGCTCGAACCAACGCACGGCATTCCGGCAATGCAACGCCGCCGCGGCATGCGCGAGGAACATGCGCTGTGTTCGGGCCCCGGTAAATTGTGCGAGGCGCTCGCCATCACGCACAAACACAATGGCCTTGCGCTCGATCGCGCGCACTTCGAATTGCGCGCACGCAGCAAAAAACCGCAGGTCGTCAGTGGTGTGCGCATTGGTATCACCAAGGCGGCGGAAAAGCCCTGGCGCTTCGGGTTGAAGCACTCACCGTTCCTGAGCAAGCCGTTCAGATAGGCGACGGCCACTCCATCGTCATGACCGGGCTTGTCCCCCCATCCATCTCACCGTCATGCCCGCGCTTGTCGCGGGCTTGACGAAAACACCCTCACTCGTCATTCCGGGACGGCGCGCGAGCGCCGGGCCCGGAAGACATAAACACCGTGCTTGCATCGGGATTCCGGGTTCGCGCTTTCAGCGCGCCCCGGAATGACGAGAACCAAAGCGTCGCCTCACACGGCGCCCTTGAGCCGTTCCAGCGCCTCGGCGATCTTTGCTTTGCGCGCCACCGCCTCCTCGCGCTTTTCTTTTTCCTCTTCAACCACCTCTTCCGGCGCCCGCGCCATGAAGTTGGGATTGTTTAACTTTGCATCGACACGGGCGATGTCGGCATCCGCCTTCTGCATCTCCTTGCTGAGCCGCGCCCGCTCGGCCGCGATGTCGATGACGCCCTTGAGCGGCAAGGCCGCCGTCTCTCCGCGCACGATGAGCTGCACGGAGCCCTGCGGCGATGAAGCGGCGGACGAAATGTCCGACACACGCGCCAGCCGCTTGATGAACTCAGCCCAGCGTTCGGCGCGCGCCTTGGTCTCGGCAGAAGTGCCAGCGAGCACCAGCGGAATCGCGGCGACGATGTTCATTTCTGCGCGGACGGAACGGATGGCCGTGACAAGATCGATGACCCAGCCGATTTCGGCTTCGGCCTTGTCGTCGGAAAGACCCGCGTAGGAAGGCCAGGCGTCGAGCGCGAGCAGCGCGTCATGCTTGCCGGTCACCGCCCACAATTCCTCGGTGATGAATGGCATGAAGGGCTGCAGCAGCTTGAGGATCTCGTCGCGCGCCCAGGCCACCATCGCCTGCGTCTCGCTTTTCGCAGCGCCGGCCGGGCCGATGAGCAAAGGTTTCGCGAGCTCCAGATACCAATCGCAGTAGATGTTCCAGACGAAGCGGTACACCGCCGTCGCCGCATCGTTGAAGCGGTAGGCCTCGATCGCCTCGGTGATTTCGGCCGCGGCTTTAGCCGTCTCGTGCGCAATCCAGCGGTTGAGCGTTTCCTTCGCCGATTTCGGATCGAAACTGGCGAGGCTCGCGCAGCCGTTCATTTCGGCAAAGCGCGCGGCATTCCACAGCTTGGTTGCAAAATTTCGGTAGCCCTCGACACGCTGGGTCGACAGCTTAATGTCGCGCCCCTGCGCCGCCATGGCAGCGAGCGTGAAGCGCAATGCATCGGCGCCGTATTCGTCGATCAGCGCCAGCGGATCGATGACGTTGCCTTTCGACTTCGACATCTTGGCGCCCGAGGCATCACGCACTAGCGCATGGATGTACACGTCGTGAAACGGGATCTCCTTCATGAAATGGATACCCATCATCATCATGCGCGCGACCCAGAAGAAGATGATGTCGAAGCCAGTGACCAGCGTTGAGGTCGGGTAATAGCGCTTGAGCTCGGGCGTACTGTCCGGCCAGCCGAGCGTTGAGAATGGCCACAGCGCGGACGAAAACCACGTATCGAGCACGTCCTCATCGCGCGTGAGCGCCGCCTTCTTTCCGTAGTGCTTGTCGGCGTCGGTCTGCGCCTCGGCTTCGGTCAGCGCGACGAACGCCTTCCCATCTGGCCCATACCAGGCCGGTATCTGATGGCCCCACCAGAGCTGGCGCGAGATGCACCACGGCTGGATGTTTTCCATCCAGTCGAAATAGGTCTTCTCCCAGTTTTTCGGGATGAACCTGGTCTTGCCGCCGCGCACGGCAGCAATCGCAGGCTTCGCCAGCCCTTGCGCGTTCACGTACCACTGGTCGGTGAGAAACGGCTCGATCACGACGTTCGAGCGGTCGCCGTGCGGAACGACGTGCGACTGCGGCTCGATCTTTTCGACGAGGCCTTTCTCCTCGAGGCGCGCGAGGATCGCCTTGCGCGCCGCAAAGCGGTCAGTGCCATTCATCGCCAGCGTGGCCGAGAGATCGGCCGACGCCGGCACGCCCGCTACGAACTCCGCATTATCTTTCAGTTGAAGCTTGGCTTCCGTACTGAAGACGTTGATCTGCGGCAGATTGTGCCGTTTGCCGACCTCGAAATCGTTGAAGTCGTGCGCCGGTGTGATCTTCACCGCGCCCGAACCTTTCTCCGGATCGGAATACTCATCGGCGATGATCGGAATCTTCCGCCCGACCAGCGGCAGGATCGCGTTCTTGCCGACCAGCGCCTTGTAGCGATCGTCGTCGGGATGCACGGCAACGGCGACGTCGCCGAGCATGGTCTCCGGCCGCGTCGTCGCGACGACGATGAAGGTCGAAGGATCCTCCGGATTGAAGTTCTTCCCTTCAATTGGATACCGCAGATGCCAGAGATGACCTTTGGTTTCGACCTGGATCACCTCCAGATCGGAAATCGCCGTCAGCAGGTTCGGATCCCAGTTGACCAGCCGCTTGTCCTTGTAGATGAGCCCGGCGCGATGAAGTTCCACAAAAACTTTAAGAACGGCGCGCGACAGACCCTCGTCCATGGTGAAGCGCTCGCGCGACCAGTCGCATGACGCGCCAAGCCGCTTGAGCTGATTGACGATGGTGCCACCACTCTCGGCCTTCCATTCCCAGACGCGCTTCAGGAAGGCCTCGCGGCCCATCTCGCGCCGGCTCTTCTCCTGGCGCTCCATCAGCTGCCGTTCGACCACCATCTGCGTCGCGATGCCCGCGTGATCTGTCCCCGGCTGCCACAGTACGTCCTTGCCGCGCATGCGCTCGAACCGGCACAGGATGTCCTGCAGCGTGTTGTTCAGCGCATGCCCCATATGCAATGAGCCGGTCACGTTCGGCGGCGGAATGACGATAGAGTAAGGCGTCGCAGCATCGCGTTCGGGCCGGCCGGCGCGGAAGGCGCCTGCCTGTTCCCAGGTCCGGTAGATGCGGCCCTCGACCTCCGAGGGCTGGTAGGTTTTGTCGATCGTCATCGTTTTGCTTGGAGCACCGTCGGCGCGCTAGAAAGCCTACCGCGCCACCGAGAGTCAACTTTGTCCCCCGTCACACCTGTTTCCCGCGGCAGCGCCACGTCTGCCATCACGTTGCTGGCGCTGGCCTCTTTCGCCAGTCAGTCGATGGTGCGGGTTTCGGATTCGCTGTTGCCTCAGATCGCCACCGACTTCGGGGTCAGCGTCGGCGTGGCCTCGATCGTGGTCACCGCCTATGCGCTGGCGCACGGCTCGGTGCAGCTCATCATCGGCCCCGTCGGCGACCGTTTCGGCAAATACGCCTGCGTGACCGCAGCGGCCGCGATGTCGACCGTGCTGGTGTTGATGTGCGGGCTCGCAGGGTCGTTGCCGACGCTCGTCGCCGCGCGCCTTGCGTGCGGCCTGTCGGCCGGCTGGATCATCCCGCTGGCGTTGGCTTTCCTCGGTGACGTCATTCCGTACGAACGTCGTCAGCAGGTGCTCGGCACGTTTCTGTCGGGGCAGATTCTCGGCCAGTTGTTCGGTCAGGCCGCTGGCGGTGTCCTCGGCGATCTGTTCGGATGGCGCAACGTGTTCTTTTTCCTTGCCACGCTCTTTGCTGTTGCGACGGTTGCTCTGCTGATCGAATTCTTCCGCAATCCGATTACGCATGCTGGGCACGCCACGGCGACCCGCTCGCGCGGCTTTGTCAAAGACTACGCGACCGTGCTGCGCACACCTTGGGCGCGCGCGGTGATCGCCATGGGTTTCATAGAGGCCCTCTTCATGTTCGGCGCCTTCGCGTTCGTCGGCGCCGACCTGCATCTGCGTTTCGGAATCAATTTTAGCTTGGTCGGACTTTTCGTAGGCGCCTTCGCCATCGGCGGTTTGATCTACAGCCTGTCGGTGCGCGGTCTGGTGAACCGGCTCGGCCAGACCGGGCTCGTCACCGCCGGCGGTGTCATGCTCGCCCTCGCCTACCTGACAATTGCGCTCGCGCCGAACGCCTATCTCGCGCCGTCCGCGATCATGGCCATCGGACTTGGCTACTACATGATGCATAACACGCTGCAGACCAACGCCACCCAAATGACACCGGAAGCGCGCGGCACGGCGGTGGCGATTTTTTCCTCCGCGCTCTACCTCGGGCAGACGCTGGGCGTCGCCACCAACGGAATCGTGTTCGACCGTTTCGGCGCGATTCCAGTGTTCGTAACCGGCGCCGCCGGCCTCCTGGGATTGGGATTGTGGTTCGCGCGCGCGCTGCGTCAGCGGCAGAGCGAGGGGCTTTGAGTTTTGTTGCGACGCCCTCTCATTCGTCATCACCGAGCTTGTCCCCGATGACCTCGCTCAGGAAAACAACGCCACGCCCCATGAATCGGGATGGCCGGGACAAGCCCGGCCATGACAGTGGAGGTGCAATGCGTTACCCGCTCGTCATTTCCGGGATGTCGCGCGAGTGCCGGACTCGGAATCCAGGCATAGGCGCGATGCTATTTCTGGATTCCGGGTTCGCGTGCTTGCGCACGTGCCCCGGAATGACAATGTCGGAATCTACGGCCGTCCGCGCGAGACGCGTTCGATTTCCGCGCGCACGATGCGCTCGACCAGGCTCGGCAAATTGTAGTCCAGCCACGATTTGAGCATCGGCCGCAGCATTTCCTTCACCAGATCCTCGAGCGTGCGCGCGTTCTGTCCGATAATGGTGTGCGCGAGCGTGTCGAACGCACCGTCGACTGCCGCGATCGTCTCTTTCGAGATCAGCCCGCGATCGATGAGCGGCGGCGGCTCGGGTTTTGTGGTGAACACGACGTCGGATGCGCCGCCGATCGTGCGGAAGCCCTGGGCCAACTTCGGCGGCGGTGATGCCGGTGGTGGCACCGGCGCGGCCATG
>DASRAF010000218.1:0-2238 GCA_035638295.1 Pseudolabrys sp. | reverse complement strand
CGGTACAATTTCGGGTCCGACCATGATGGCGCTTGCGGACTTTGCCATGTACGTGGCGGTGCTTGCCGCGATCGGCCCGGTCCCGCTGGCCGTGACCATCAACCTCAACATCAATTTCTTGCGCAGGCCCGCGGCGCGCGATCTCATCGCCGAGGCGCGGCTTCTCAAGCTTGGCAAACGGCTCGCCACCGGCGAGGTCACCATTTGCTCGCACGGCGAGACGGAGCCCGTTGCCCACGTCACGTCGACGTATTCGATCCCGCCGGAAGAGGACGAAGAGGTATTATAAGACCACTGAGATAAACGATTGAGCGGACGCCGATATTGAGGACGGCGTTGACCGCAGCCAGCTGGCGGGTGTATGAGCCGCGCGCAGCGAGACATGTTCGCCGATCGTTACGGAACGCCGTGTCATGAAAACCTTTTCGGCCAAGCCCGCCGACATCGAGAAGAAATGGGTCGTCATCGACGCCACGGGTCTCGTGGTCGGCCGCCTCGCAAGCCTGGTGGCGATGCGGCTGCGCGGCAAGCACAAGCCGACCTACACCCCTCATGTCGATGACGGCGACAATGTCATCATCGTCAACGCGGAAAAAATCGTGCTGACCGGCAAGAAGCGGGAGAACAAGATCTATCGCCATCACACCGGCCATATCGGCGGCATCAAAGAGCGCACCGCGCGCTCGATCCTGGAGGGCAAATTTCCGCAGCGGGTCGTGGAGAAAGCGGTCGAACGCATGCTACCGCGCGGACCGCTTGGGCGCGTGCAACTCGGCAATCTACGCGTCTATGCTGGTCCCGCGCATCCGCATGCGGCGCAGAACCCCGAAACGCTCGACGTTGCCGGCCTCAACCGCAAGAATACGAGGAGCGCGTGACCATGGCCGAAACCATGCAGTCGCTCGATCAACTGTCGGCACTCAAGCCGGCGGCCGCGCCCGAGACTCCGAAATACGTCCAAAAGCTCGACAAGCAGGGACGCGCCTATGCCACAGGCAAACGCAAGGACGCGGTCGCGCGGGTTTGGGTCAAGCCGGGTGCCGGCAAGATCGTCATCAATACCCGCGAGATCGAGATCTATTTCGCGCGGCCGGTGCTGCGCATGCTGATCCAGCAGCCGCTGGTGGCGACCAACCGCAGCGGCCAGTACGATGTCACCTGCACTGTCTCGGGCGGCGGGCTGTCGGGCCAGGCCGGTGCCGTGCGCCACGGCCTGTCCAAGGCGCTGATGAATTACGAGCCCGATCTGCGCGGCGCATTGAAGCGCGGCGGCTTCCTCACCCGCGACCCGCGCGTGGTCGAGCGTAAGAAATACGGCAGGGCCAAAGCACGGCGCTCGTTCCAGTTCTCCAAGCGCTAGCTTTCGGTGCAATCTTTCGCGGCAGGAAACATGGCGGGGGTGCCTTACTTGGTGTGACAGCCAAGGCAGGTGATGCGGACACCCGTGGCAGGGTTCTCAAGGCGCGCCGTGGCCGCTGCCGAATATGGCGTGTTGGGCAGTTCGGCGACCATCCGGGTTAAATAGAGCTGCGATTTCTGTATCTCGCCAAGGCGCGACCATCCTTCGGCAAGGGCCGCGAACAACTCGCCTTTGGGATGGGGAGGCAGGCTTTCGAGATAAGGGTGCTGCAACGCCAGGACCTTTTCGAAGTCGCCCACCGCCGTTTCAAAAAATCGGCGCGCGCGCTCGACATCTGGAATACGCATCCCGGCCGCGAGCATCACGGAGCCGCGCGGGATCAGAACGCTGATGTCGTTCGGGCGTAGCGCAACGGCTTTGCCCATCTCGGCGAGGCCGGTCCGATTGAGCGCGACGCCCTTGTCGTGGTCCCCGGTGCGGACGGCTTCGCCGGCTCGAAACAAAAGGCCAGTGCCATGCCACACCAGGGCCTCGGCATTGTTTGGATCCTCGGCGAGCCGCGTCTCGCACAACGCCATCGCGCGCTCGAAAGCAGCAGTGTCGCCGGCAAACCCTCTGAACATGTCTTCGCGCACGAGATAATCGAATCGCTGAACCGCCTGCGCGTGGGCCACGCCGGCCGCGGTCATGGAGAGACCAACGGCGATCAACCATCTAGCAAGCCTACTCATGTGTCTTTCTCCTTCCTGTTTTTTTGGACCGCAACAGCATTTCGAGATGGGCCACGTGTTCGAGCAGTGCGGTGCGTCCGCGGTCGGTCAGCGCGTACCGCGTCTGCGGCTTGCGCCGGACAAAGCGCTTGTCCACGGAGACGTAGC
>DASRAF010000217.1:0-7093 GCA_035638295.1 Pseudolabrys sp. | reverse complement strand
GCACGCAGAGCGACGTTTCGACATTGTGGGGGCTGTCGTCCTTGCCGTTGCGTTGGGCGCCTTGGCCTGGGCGCTCAGTCAGATCGGCCCGGAGAAGGCCGCGGCAAGCGCCGCAATGATTGCACTTGGCGCCGTCGTCGGTGTCGCGGCGCTTGTCGCTTACGCTTACTGGGAGCGCGTTACGTCGTCTCCGATGACCCCGCCGCGGCTGATCACCAATCGGCCTTTTGTCGGCCTGAATGTGGCAACGCTATTCATCTACACGGGGCTTTCGATCATGTTCTTTCTGCTGTCGTTCGACCTCGTCGACCGACGCGGGCTGTCACCCACAAGCGCGGGGCTTGCTTTCCTGCCGTTCACACTCGGCGTTGGACTTCTGTCTCAACCATTCGGCGCGCTGGCCGACAAGGTCGGCGCGAGGACCTTGCTAATTGTCGGGCCGCTCGGCGCGGGCTTCGCCCTAATTCTATTGGCCTTGGGCAAAGATTCGTCGCTGGTGTTGGGCGTGCTCACTCCGATGATGTTGCTCGGCATCTCCCTCGCATTGGTGGTCGCCCCGCTTACGGCCTCGGTGATGTCGAGCGTCGCGGATGTCGATGAAGGCCTCGCCTCGGGCATCAACAATGCAATCAGTCGGGTCGCCCAACTGGCCGGCATCGCGCTCTCGGCCGGCGTGGCGTCATTTGCGTTTGGCTACAGAGCCGGACTGATTATTGCCGCGATTTGCGCCGCTGCCGGCGCGATCACGATGGCATCGACCCTGCCGGCTCCCGCGCACAGACGCTAGGCAGTGACCGGCGCCGGGATCGGCGACAAATTCTGCAGTTGAAAGTGGGCGAGCGCCTGCATGGCACCCGGGTCGAGAAATTCAACGCGGCGTTCGCTTCCCGCGATCAATTTCTCGCCGCGCAGCCTCTGCATCATTCGGTTGAGGTGAGGAACGCTGAGGCCGAGCACGTCAGCCATCACCTCCTGTGAAAACGGCAAAGCAAAGCTCGTTTTCTCGGCGCGACCGACAGCGTGCAGCCGCTCGTGCAGCTCAAGCAGAAAATGCGACAGCCGTTCGAACGGCGTGCGGCGCCCGACATCAATGATGTGCTCCGCATAGGTTGCGGCTTCCTGTACGGCGATCCAGGTCAAGGCCAGACCGAATTGCGGGCGGCGATAACAGAGCTGCACATAGGAATCGAGGGAGCAAACGTTCATCGTCAGATCGGTGATGGCGGTCACGGAGTAGACGGCGCGCTTGAGGAAGCTACCGGGTATTCCCACAAGGTCGCCAGGCAAAAGCACGTTGAGGATTTGCCGCTTGCCGTTGCGCAGAAGCTTGTAGCGCACGGCGTAGCCGTCCTTCAGGAAACAGAGCTTGCGAAACTCGTAACCATCGACGACGAGGTCGCGCCGGCGTTTGACCGACATCTCATCTTCGATCAGGGCTTCCAGACTCTTCAGATCATCAGCACTGAGTTCGACGTGTTGCAACAGCCGCATGACAAACGGATGCCGCTCTAATTCCCTGGTCGGTCCTGCGTGCATGGCTTTCCCGGCGGCAAAGGCTACCATTAATCTGAATCAATGATCCTGGCAAAAGCGCCGACCTGGCAAAGCCGGTCCAATACCACGCCACTCTTTCCCCTCTGAAACAGAGTGAGTGGCTGCGAAGGTAATACCTCAATGGCCGCGCGGCTTGCGTGCGGCCATTTTTTGAATGGGAGTCCTTTGGCTTATGCGGCAATTCCTGCCGCCGACGATGTGCCGGGACGGTTGGTTTGGTTTGCCCCTTTCCAACCGTAACGCACGGGAAGCCCCGGCGTTGACGTCGGGGCTTCTTCACGTAGGCGTGCCCATGCGATGCAATTTGAGGACGGTGTAAACCGTGTCGCTTGCCGGCGTCGGAACGCCGAACTCGCGGCCGAGCGCGCGGACCTTTCCGGCGAGCCAATCAAGCTCCAGGCGGTTGCCGCGCTCAAGATCGTGTGCCATCGAAGCCCGCATACCCGGCTCGACCTTGTTCACGAGAAAACTCATTCGCTCGTCGACGTAAGCATGATCGAGTGAGATGCCCTTTGCTTTTCCGACCGCAAACGCTTCTTCCATGAGCTGGTGGAAAAATTCGCGTAATTCAAGATCGGCAATGATCGGACCGATGCTGGAGCGCAGGCTTGCCGTCGAACCGGCCATCGCCGTGAGGAAGATGAATTTCTGCCAGAGCTCGCGCGATATGTCGACAGATAGATCGATATCGAGCTTGGCGGCCTTGCCGGCATCGACGAATGCGCTGAGTTTTGGGTCAGGCTTTTTGTCGGCACGGCCGAAACGCAATATCGCAAATTGGCTGGTGTGTTTGATGACGCCGGGTGAAGCGATGACGGTGGCAATGTAGGCGGCGCCGCCTAGCACGCGATCGGCTCCCAGCATGGCCGAAAGGCGATCAACGTTGTCGATGCCATTCTGGAAAGTAATGAGGCGGCTGTCCGGACCGAGAAGCGGTCGCGCCGCTTCCGCCGCCTGTTCGGTATCCCACAATTTTACTGCGAACAGCACAATGTCGACCGGTCCTACCTTCGCGGGATCGTCGGTGACGTTCGGCTTCGGCAGATGCAGATTGCCGTGAACGCTTTCGACCTTGAGCCCATTCTTGGCAATCGCGTCACGATGAGCGCCGCGTGCAATGAAGAAAACGTCGTGGCCCGCGGCCGCAAGGCGCGCACCGAAATAACCGCCGAGAGCTCCGGCGGCCATGGCTGCAATACGCATTGGTTTGATCCGCTCCGTTACTGGTCCGGAGCGGTTTACCGAAACTCCGAAGCCTTGTCATGGCCGGGTTGCCCGGCCAGGTTGCGCCGGCCAGGCTATCAGCGACGTCAAAACCTAGTAGCGGCCGGATGGCCGTATCGTGTCCCAGGTCGCCTGTGCGCGGCTTTGTGAGGTGGGCGCATAAGCAGGCGCCATTGAGGCGTGCCGGGATTTTGGCGACGCCGTCTGCGGTAACACGACCACCTTCGCGCCGACCTGCACGCGATTGTAAAGGTCGATCACGTCGTCGTTCGTGAGACGAATGCAACCGCTCGACACTTGTTTGCCGATCGTGCTCGGCGCGTTGGTGCCATGGATGCGATATTGCGTGCCGGCGATGTACATCGCGCGGGCGCCGAGAGGATTGCCCGGACCGCCGGCGGTCATGCGCGGCAGGTAAGGCTGGCGTGCAAGCATTTCGCTCGGCGGGTACCAGTCCGGCCACTCGGTCTTGCGCTCGACGGTTTTAACTCCCGACCAGGTGAAGCCTTCGCGGCCAACGCCGATGCCGTAGCGCATAGCCTTGCCATCGCCGAGCACGTAATAAAGAAAAGTGCTCGGGGTATCGATGATGACGGTGCCGGAAGCTTCGTGGCCTGAGTAGTTCACGATCTGCCGACGCAGCCGCGCATCGACCGGCGCGTCGTCCTGGTCATCGGTCGGCGCGACCGCAACCGTTTGCGGAGCCGTCTGTGCCGGGGCGGCAGGAGCTAGGAAGGCAAATAGCGGTTCGGCTTTGGCAGGACCGCACGACAGCGCAACGGCGCCGATAAGCGCGGCAAGCATGACTGACCTGGACATGACACCCTCGTCGATAACCACCCTCCCGTCTCCGGTCGGGAAAATGACCGACAGGTTCAAAGGTTCCTCGTCGCCGTCCGGGTAATTCCTGTCACCCGCAGGAACGAATTGGCGAACACCGAGTTTGGGCGTCAATCTTTCCGTTTGTGCCAGCCAACGATTGCTTCGGGCACGCTGTCGGTCGACGCGAAATAGGGCTTTATGTCGAGGAGCGGCGTACCATTAAGGCAATCGAGTCCGACGACTGAGAGACGATTGCCGTCGACACCCAGCAATTTGACCACGCTCATCGCGATTGGGTTGGGGCGGGCAGGGGAGCGCAATGCAAAGGTGCCGCGCTGGATACCGTGGTGGCCGGGCACCTGCAGCACCAGATTTCGCGGGGATCGGTCCATCCAATAGAGCAGGACAATGTGCGTGCAGGTCTCGACATCCTTGAGGGCTTCACGCCATCGGGTCTCGACCTCGAGCGTACAGACCGCCTCGGACTCCCGCGCATTCTTCGGGCAGTCCTTGCGCTCTTTCCAGGGCGTGTGGATGCGACCGATGAAATAGAGCCCGGCGTCCACCTGCTGAGGCAGATCGATCGTCTTTTCGCCCTCCCAGATGCCGAAGTCCTTGCTTCTCATGCCGGGTTCTCCGTCCACCTGCATTCGTGGTCACCCGTGACGGTCCGTCAACCGGAGCCAAATAAATACGTGTGCCGGGCTTGCGAATGGGCGCTTCAACGTATAAGCATATCTTTATATGGTGGGAAATGGCCCATACATGAGTACGAGCGGCACGCTGAGCTTTGATGCCCTGAACTCTGCCCTCAAGGCGGCTGGCGAGGAGACACGCCTGCGCGTGCTGGCCGTTCTGGCCGAGGCCGAACTGACCGTCTCCGATCTAACAGATATTCTCCGGCAATCGCAGCCACGCATCTCGCGCCACCTGAAGCTTTTGACGGAAGCCGGCCTCGTCGAGCGTTTCCGGGAAGGCACCTGGGCCTTCTTTCGCCTTGCCGAACACGGGGACGGGGCGGACGTCGCGCGCATTCTGATCGAGCGGCTCAATCCCGGCGACCAGACAATCGCGCGCGACCGCGCACGGCTCGCCTCAGTGCGGCAGGCGCGCGCCGCAGCTGCACAGGCCTATTTTCGCGCACACGCCGCCGAGTGGGACCGTATCCGAAAATTGCACGTGACCGACGATGCGGTCGAGGAAGCCATCCGCGCCGCACTCGCCGACAGGCCGTTCCGCTCCTTGCTTGATCTGGGGACCGGAACGGGACGCATGCTCGAATTGTTCGGCCCTGAAATCGAGCGCGGCCTCGGACTCGATCTTTCGCTCGACATGCTGTTGCTTGCGCGCGACCGGCTTGAGCGCGCCGGTCTCAAGAACTGCAGCGTGCGGCAGGGCGACATCTACGACCTGCCACTCGCTAATGACTCCTTCGATGTCGTAATACTCCATCAGGTGCTGCACTTCCTCGACGACGGTGCGCGCGCGATCCACGAGGCGGCGCGTGTGTTGCGTCCGGGCGGACGCCTGTTGGTGGTCGACTTTGCACCGCACCAACAGGAATTCCTGCGCGAACAGTTTGCGCATCGACGCCTGGGATTTGCCCCTGAGACTGTGACCCAGTGGATCACGGCGTCTGGCCTTGAGCCGGTGCTGCACAAATCGCTGGTGCCGGAGCTCGGCTCCGAAGGCAAGATCGCCGTTTCTCTTTGGCTTGCACGCGACATACGCGCTCTGATGGCTGCGCCCTATCGACGGGAGGTAGCGTGATGAACAGTCCCGTCCGGCTGAGTCGCTTCACGCGCGCCAACAGCGGCCGTATCGGTGTGTCGTTCGAATTCTTCCCGCCCAACAGCGAGGAGATGGACAGGATCCTTTGGGAGTCGATCGAGCGCTTGGCGCCTTTGGCGCCGGACTTCGTGTCGGTGACCTATGGCGCCGGCGGCACGACGCGCGAGCGCACCCACGCGACAGTCAAACGCATTCTTGCCGAAACGCCATTGATTCCTGCTGCGCATCTCACCTGCATCGCGGCCACCCGTGAGGAAATTGACGCAATCGTGCGGACATATCATGCAGCCGGCGTGCGCCACATTGTGGCGCTGCGCGGCGATCCATTAAACGGAGCGGGCGAAAAATATGCTCCGCACCCGGGCGGTTACAGCAATGCCGCCGATCTCGCTGCCGGCATCAAGCGCATCAGCTCCGATTTCGAGATTTCAGTCTCGGCCTACCCGGAGAAGCATCCCGACAGTCCAACCGTCGAAGCCGATATCGATATGCTCAAGGCCAAGGTCGACGCCGGCGCAACCCGCGCAATCACCCAGTTCTTCTTCGAAAACGACCTTTATTTCCGGTATCTCGATCGCGTGCGCGCGGGCGGGATCGATATTCCGATCGTGCCCGGAATCCTGCCGGTGCAGAATTTCAAGGCGGCCACCAACTTTGCAAAGCGCTGCGGCGCGTCAGTACCCGGCTGGATCGCCGGGCGGTTTCAGGGCCTCGATGATGATGCCGCGACACGCAAGCTGATTGCTGCGGCTGTTGCCGCCGAGCAGGTGTTCGATCTGGTCGATCGCGGCGTCACGACCTTCCACTTCTACACGATGAATCGCGCCGACCTCGTCTTTGCAATCTGCCACCTGCTGGGCCTGAGGCCGGTCAATTCCCGACAGGACGCGCGTAAGCAAGTAGCACAGTAATGTCCGAAAAAAGCGTACGATCCGAGTTTGTTAGTTTGCTCAAACAGCGCATTCTTGTGCTCGACGGTGCCATGGGCACCATGATCCAGTCGCTGAAGCTGAGCGAGGAAGGCTATCGCGGCGCGCGCTTCGACGCGTGGAATCGTGAGGTGCGGGGCAACAACGATCTGCTCAATCTCAGCCGTCCCGACGCCGTGCGCGACATCCATCTCGCCTATTTCCGTGCCGGTGCCGACATCGTTTCCACCAACACATTTTCCTCGACCTCCATTGCCCAAGCCGACTACGGCATGGAGGGCATCGCCTACGAACTCAATCGGGCAGGGGCAACGCTCGCGCGCGAGGCGGCCGCACAGGCGCAGAAGGAAGATGCCCGTCGTCGCTTCGTTGCTGGCGCTCTCGGTCCGACCAATCGCACGGCATCGATCTCACCTGACGTCGCAAACCCCGGATTCCGCGCTATCACCTTCGACCAGTTGCGCATTGCCTACTCCGAGCAGGCGCGGGGTTTGATTGATGGCGGCGCTGATCTGCTTTTGATCGAGACGATCTTCGATACGCTCAATGCTAAAGCGGCGATCTTCGCCATTTCCGAGATTTGCGAGGAGCGCGGCCTCGATATGCCGGTAATGATTTCCGGCACGATTACTGATCGCTCGGGACGACTGCTGTCAGGCCAGACGCCTGGCGCTTTCTGGAATTCAGTACAGCATGCGAACCCCCTCACCATTGGCCTTAACTGCGCGTTCGGCGCGCGTGAACTGCGCGCCCATATCGCCGAATTGTCGCGG
>DASRAF010000216.1:0-11292 GCA_035638295.1 Pseudolabrys sp. | reverse complement strand
CTCCTTCATGATCAGGAGATCCTGGCCGTCGATCTTCACTTCGGTGCCCGACCATTTGCCGAACAACACGGTGTCGCCGACTTTCAGATCGATCGGGATCAGCTTGCCGCTTTCGTCGCGGCCACCGGGGCCGACGGCGATAATTTCGCCCTGCGAGGGCTTCTCTTTGGCTGTATCGGGAATGATGATGCCGCCAGCAGTTTTTTCTTCGGCATCGATGCGCTTGACGACGACGCGGTCGTGAAGCGGACGAAACTTCATGGTAGTCCTCCTAAAATACGGACGATATTGGCTTTTTAAGCACTGGAAGCCCCGCCACCAGCACCTTGCCGCCACATGGGTGGTGGCTTTTTTGCCCGCAAGGGCCATCGGGAAATTTTTTAGCACTCATTTAAGATGAGTGCCAACAATTCTCGAAAACCCAGTAACGCCAATGGTTAACGGGCATGTGATGGGAACGGGGATTATGTGCCCGACGTTAGTCATCGCGGCCGGCATGAGGCATGCCGTCGGGGCTGTTAGCAGGCAGACTTCTCTGCTGCTATTGCCTTGATTTTAAACAACTTGTTTACCTTTTCGGCTTGCAATGGATAGCGCCGGAAACGGAAACTTTCAGTCCGACTCGAGACGGAGGACGAAATGGTTTCTGAGGATTTCCGTAAACAAGTCAGTGGTTATGGCCTGACGACGGCGCACATCCTGTATCGGCGTCCCGATTATCGCTGGCTGCTGCAGTCCTACGTCTGGCAGAATTACGATCTGTTCCCCGACTTTCCCGAGCTGCAGCGTTTTCTCGCGTTCTGGCAGGAAAAGCTTGAAGGGCCACTGCATTCGGTGCGCGTGGCTCACAGCAAGCTGATTAAGCCGGCGGAGCTCAAGGCGATCAGCGGCGAATTTCGATTGCACTGAGACAGTGGCTCCGAAAACGCACAACTCATGGCCGGGCTCAACCTTGCCTCGTCATGGCCGGGCTCCCGGTGATGACGGGGTAATTGAACGCGTTGCCTCGCCACCGTCATACCCGTGCTTGTCGCGGGCATCCAAGTCTTGACGGCATGGCAGCGAGAAAGGTGTGGATGCCGGGACAAGCCCTGCCATGACGATGGAGAGGCTGTGCACGAGGCTCGCAATAGGTGCGCAGGCAAAACCGCCCATCACTGTCATGTCGGACATTCGAATGGCAGCGACTCCGTGCTGCGACGTGGCGAGATCGCGCAAGTACATTACCTAAAGCAGTACCCGCCCGAGTGATATCCCGTGCGAAAATACTTTTCCCGCATCGTGCTGATGCTCGGCAATGTCGTCACTGGCCTCAGCATCCTTGGGCCGGCAGGGATGCTTGCCGACCTCGCGAGAGGCGTGCACGTCGGCATCCACGATACAGGCTTGCTGGTCACCTACGGCGCCGTCGTGCTCTGCATCGGCTCGCCGATCATGGCCTGGCTGACGACGCGGGTGGACAGGCGCGCTCTTCTGGTCGCGACGCTTGTCATTCTTGCAGCGGGGCAGGCGGCCTCGGCGTTGACGTCGAACTATTACGTCATCCTGCTGCTGCGGATAGGCATGCTGACGATCGGCGCCATTTACACTCCGCAGGCCGCCGCGACGGTCGCATTGATCGTCCACGATCGCGAACGGCCGAGCGCGATCGCCTTCGTGTTTCTGGGGTGGTCGGTGGCTATTGCCGGTGGCCTGCCGCTGGTGACGCTGATCACGACACATTTCGGCTGGCAGGCAGTCTATGGCACGCTCGCTGTGATCGCCGCCATCGTAGCCGCACTGCTGTTCGTGGTGCTGCCGAAAGGACTGCAGGGACATCCGCTCTCGCCGCAGAGCTTTGTGACGATCGCACGCAGCAAACGCATTTTGCTCATTCTGCTGGTGACGCTGCTGCAGACTTCCGGTCAGTTCACGGTCTTCATTTATCTCGCCCCGCTGCTCCACGCACTCACGGGGGCAGGGCCCGCCGTCGCCGGCGCATTCTTCGCGTTCTATGGCGTCGTCGGCCTCCTCGGCAATGTGCTCGCGAGCGGCATCGTGACGAAACTAGAGACGCAGAAAACGCTCGCGCTGTTCATGGCTTCGACGCTTCTCGGCATGACGTTGTGGTCGGTCGGCGCCGGCTGGCTGGTGGCCATGGGCGCTGGAATATTCTTCTGGGCCTTCGGATTTGCCGCGATCAATTCCATGCAGCAGGCACGGCTCGTCGCGGCCGCGCCTGATCTCGCAAGCGCATCGGTCGCGCTCAATACCTCGGTGCTTTACGTTGGCCAGGCCATCGGATCCGGGATCGGCGGACTGCTCTTCGCGCACGAATATTTTCGTCTGGTCGGCTATGTCGGTGCAGCCTTTGTCACACTTGCCTGCGCGCTGCTCGCCGCGACCTGGGAGACCGTCAAGCGTCGTTAATCCTGATCTTCGACCCGTGTGGGCAAACCGAAACGACCCTTGCCAAGCCTGCCGCACTTGGGAAAATGCACGGGCCGGGGCTAAAGCAATTGAAGGAGGCCGCATGGCGCGCATCCGCTTCGATTTCGGCGCGTTGAAGCTCGACGCCGAATTGCTCGACACCCCGACGGCCAAGGCCATCATTGCCGCGCTTCCTCTCACGTCAGCGGTGCTGACCTGGGGCGAAGAAGTCTATTTCAATGTACCGGTGGATGTGCCGCGCGAACCTGACGCCCGCGCCGTGATCACGCCCGGAGAAATTGCCTATTGGCCACAGGGTCCAGCGATTGCAATCGGCTTCGGCCGCACGCCGATTTCGAAGGGTGACGAAACGCGCCTCGCAAGCCCGTGCAATGTCTTTGCCAAGGCCGTGGGCAGCGTGAAGGTCCTGTCAAAGATCAAGACGGGCGTCGAAGTAAAGGTCAGCAACATAGACTAGCGCGGCGCTCGTTCGCCGGTGTGCCGGCGCACCATCGAGAGTGTGAGATCCCAGGCATTGCGGATGTTGACGATGGCGAGCAGGAGCATTCCGCCGGCGAGAACCTCAGGTGCGTAGTCGAGTCCTTTCAGGATCATAATGCCCGCGGTCAACATGGCGAGATAGGCCATGACCGGCAGCACTCCGTAGGCGAAATAATCCGGCAGATAGTAGGTCATCTCGGTGCGCACGACCCAGACGGTGATGACGATCGAGACGGCGACACCGAGGACAGCTGTCGCCCCGATCAGCACCGCGAAGAAAAGCGGTCCGTGTGACGGCACGAGGCATATCGCGGAGACAAAGAACACGCTGGTGAAATGAATCACCACGGGACTCATGAAGGTCCGGGTCCCGCTTTGATCCTTCGCGTTGAGAAAGCCGGTGCCAAGCGACACGGCGACGAACAAAAGCGCTAGCAAGGTGGCCCCGGCCGTGCCGAGCAGAAGATAGAATTCGTGCCACGCGTGCAGCGCCTCCATGAAGACTATCCTCGGCCGACAAACGGCATTTTGTTTGCCATCACTGTCATGAACAGCACATTGGTATCGAGCGGCAGGCTTGCCATGTAGACCACCGCGTTGCCAACGTAATCGGCCTCCATGCGCGGCTCGATCATCTTGCGGCCGTCCGGCTGCAGCACGCCTTCGCCCTGCACCATGCGCTCGGTAAGCGGCGTTGCGGCGTTGCCGATATCAACTTGCCCGCAGCAGATGTCGTACTGCCGGCAATCGAGCGACGTCGATTTGGTGAGCCCCGTGACCGCGTGCTTGGTCGAGGTATAGGCAACCGAAAAAGGCCGCGGCGCATGCGCCGAGATTGAACCGTTATTGATGATGCGGCCGCCGCGCGGCGACTGGCTCTTCATGATCTTGATCGCTTCCTGCGTGCACAGAAACATCCCGGTGAGGTTTGTCGCGACGACATTCTGCCAGGTCTCAAAGGGCAGATCCTCAAGCGGCACTGCGGGCGCGCCGATGCCCGCATTGTTGAACAGCACATCCAGTCGGCCGAAGCTCGACTTCACGCTGGCAAACAGTGCCAGGATCGACTCGCGCTTGGATACGTCCGTCGGCACGACCAGCGCCTGCGCGCCCACGCCGTTAACCTCTCCGGCGACCTTGTCGAGCATTTCCTTACGGCGACCCGCCAGCACAATGTTATAGCCGGCCTTGGCGAGTGCGATCGACACCGCACGCCCTACGCCGGTCCCAGCTCCTGTCACCAACGCGACTTTCGCGGACGCAGCCATTCGGATGTCCTTTCATGACAAAACTTGGAGACGCCCCATATCATGAAAGCGAGCACGCGCGCTATGCCGCGCAAGAAGTGAAGACCGGCGGAATATCTAGCTGGCGAGCGCGGTGACTTCGACGGGCCGGAATGCCCCCGGCGATTGCAGGCGCATACTGATTTCAGCGACTGTCACCGGCCTGCCGAAGCGAATGCCCTGCATCTAATACTTGCAATTCGCTTTCGTTCACCAATGACCCGTCAATTCCGCTCGGGAACCGGCAATTATTAACTGGCAGTAAAAGGCTTAGCTGCGCCGTGCGAGGGCCAAGGAAAGCGCAAATTTAATTCGGTGATTTAGCCACCGTGGAATCGCTCAGTTTGAGCTCCGATAAGGCGGTCGCGGAATTGAGATGTGCGCGGCGCGCAGCGCCGACGACCAGCGCTCCCGCAAGTCCTGGAAGTAAGGCTCGCCTGGTTCGATGCGGTAATTGACCTCTGCTGTGCAGGCGTCACGGCGCACGACCAGAATGTCGATCGGCAGACCGACGCCGAGATTGGAGCGCATCGTCGAGTCCATGGAGATCAATCCGATCTTCAGCGCGTCATAGAGATCTGTATCGAAGGCGATCGCGCGGTCGAGAACCGGTTTGCCGTATTTGTGCTCGCCGATCTGCAGATAGGGCGTATCGATGGTGCACTCGATGAAGTTTCCTGCCGAGTAGATCATGAACAGCTGCAGCCGGCCGCCCCTGATCTGGCCGCCAAACAGAAATGCGACCTCGTGATCCACTTCCGCCGCGGCGAGTGCCTTGCCCTCGGCGACCTGCAGGTTGCGGATGGTCCGCCCGATGCGTTGCGCGGCCTGGAACATCGTCGGCGCGTTCATCAAGGTTTCGACCTCGCCCGTTTCCGGATTTTGCACGCCTTCGGTCAGGGTCGACCGCACCGACTGGCTGAGCGAGAGGTTGCCGGACGAGGCGAGCGCCATGATGCGTTCGCCCGGCTGCGTATAGACATGCAGCTTGCGGAATGTGGAGATGTTATCGAGGCCCGCGTTGGTGCGCGTATCCGCAACCATGACGAGACCGGCCTGGACGAGAATTCCGCAACAATAGGTCATCTGTTTTTTTGATTTTTCTGAAGATCCCGCCACGAGGTTATAGCGATGCGGATATCCCTTCGGCAATGCGTCACCTTTAATTCTGAATCTGCTGACGCGCCTGGGCAACACTTACCGCCACCGTCAGCGTTTCGCCGGCGCCACCGTAACGCGTGCCGCGCACTGGGGCAGCCCCAAGGTAGTCAAGACCCACCGCCACCCGCACATGGGCGTCGGTAGTGGAGATGCCATTGGTTGGATCAAAGCCGACCCAGCCCAGGTTCTCGACATAGGCCTCGGCCCAGGCGTGGCCGGCCTCCTGGGAGGTGACGCCGTCGACGCGGTGGAAGTGACCCCCCACGTAGCGCGCCGGGATGCCAAGTGACCGCGCCGCCGCCACGAAAATATGGGTGATGTCCTGACAGACGCCTCGCCGGAGCCTGATGGCTTCCGCGGCGGTGGTGGCGGCGTGGGTCGGATCGGTGTCGAAGGCGATTTCGCGATTGAGCGCAGTCAGCAGCGCATGCAGCAGCGCGAGATTGTCGCCACGCGCATCGGCGCGGGTGGCTGCCGCGAAATCGATGATCGAAGAGTCGGCCTGGGTCAGCGATGTCTCGCGCAGAAAAAGCTCAGGCGGAAAGCGTTCGAGGGCACCTTTGACGAGGCCGTTGGTGTCCTGGGTGTCGACTTCGCCATTGACCTCGACGCTCAATTCGTCGAACGGCCCCTCGGCCGTGAACGAATGAGTGATGTTGCCAAACGCATCCTCATGATGATGCAAACGACAATCTTCGGACAGATCGATCCGCCAGGACAGGACATGCTGTCCTTCATGGTCGCGTGGCGTCAGGCGCAGCAACTGCGTCACGCCGGAAGGCGGAATGTCGTAGGTGTAGGTAGTTGCGTGGGAAACTTGAATGCGCATGACCACGTGTTCCGGTACGCGATTGTGGACAGGGGCCTTTGCATCGTTCGTTATGCCTGGGCTCGTCCCGGGCATCCACGTCGCAGACTAAAGACGTGGATGGCCGGAACAAGTCCGGCCATGACAGAATCTGATTGCAAGGTCACATCCGAAAAAGAGTCAGGGAGCCCCTTCATTGGCCATGATGTGCCGAGACTCATGTCAGGAATTGCTCGGTGATCGAGGCGCCGAGCCGGTTATTCTCGACAATGAACTCGCCGATGAACTCGTGCAGGCCACGCTGAAAGATCCCATCCATCCGGCTGTTCTGCAACCGCGTGCGAATGCCGCGCGCTTGCCGTTGCGCTGGTCCTTGCCGGCCATAGGCGCCGGCGACCGAATCGAGATTGCGCACAATGGCCTCGTAGCAGGATGAAAGCGAACGCGGCATCTCATCCCGCAGGATCAGAAGGTCGGCGACCAGCCAGGGCTTCAGGCTTTCGCGATAGACCCAATGATAGGAGGTGAGTGCGGACACTGAACGCAGGATCGCGGCCCACTGGAAATAGTCTAGCGGTCCACCGACGCGTTCGTTTTCCGGCAGCAGCAAGTGATATTTCACGTCAAGGATTCGGGCGGTGTTGTCGGCGCGCTCGACGTAGACACCCAGCCGCGAAAACCAGTAGGCGTCATTGCGCAACATAGTGCGGTAGGCGGAGCCGTCGAAACGCAGGGACGATTCCTGCACCCAACGGAGAAACCGTGAAAATTCTTCGCGCGAGGTTGGACCATTGCCATAGCGTTTTAGCTCGAGCCAGGTGCCGTTAATGGCGTCCCACATTTCCATCGTCAGCGCGGTGCGCACGGCGCGCGCATTGCCGCGGGCAAGCTCGAAGCAGGAGCGGATCGATGAGGAATTTGCGGTGGAGAAGGCGAGGAAATCCGTGACGTTTTCCTCGTTGGCTTCTTCATAGAGCTTGAAGAAGGCGTTGGCACAGCCCGCGGTCGCGACGGCAGATTCCCATTCATTGCTGGTGCCGACGTAGGCGAGGGGAAGCGCCGACAGCCGCTGCGTGGCGTCCAGAATACGCGCAAGATATTCCGCGCGTTCGACGTAACGCGAGAGCCAATAAAGATTATCGGCGGTGCGCGAGAGCATTGCTGGTCCGCTCGATCATTTCGGGTTCGCGCCTTGAGCGCGTTCCGGAATGACGAAAAGGGCGTTCATCCGTCCAGCACCCATGTGTCTTTTGTCCCACCGCCTTGGCTCGAATTCACCACAAGCGAGCCTTCCTTCAGTGCAACGCGCGTCAATCCGCCCGGCACGATGCGCACGCCGTCGCGCCCGGTGAGCACGAAGGGCCGCAAGTCGACATGTCGCGGTGCCACGCCTTGCTCGACGCAGGTCGGGCAGGTGGACAGGGACAATGTCGGCTGGGCGATGAAATTCTTTGGAGAGGTCTTCAGCTTGGCACGAAACTGCTCGATTCCGATCTTGCTTGCGGCCGGCCCGATCAGCATGCCGTAGCCGCCCGAGCCATGGACTTCCTTCACCACGAGTTCATGCAGGTGGTCGAGCACGTAAGCGAGATGTTCCTCCTCGCGGCAGCGCCAGGTCGGCACCGTCTTCAGCAGGGGCTCTTCGCCGAGATAGAACTTAACAATCGCCGGCATGAAACTGTAGATCGCCTTATCGTCGGCAATCCCGGTGCCAACCGCATTTGCAAGCGTGACGTTGCCCGCTATGTATGCGGACATCAGGCCGGGCACGCCGAGAGCGGAGTCCGGACGGAAGGTAAGGGGATCGAGGAAGTCGTCGTCGATACGGCGATAGATGACATCGACCCGCTGCGGGCCTTGCGTCGTGCGCATGTAGACGACTTCGTCCTTGACGAAGAGATCGCGCCCCTCGACCAATTCGACGCCAAGCTTGTCGGCAAGGAAGGAATGTTCGTAGTAGGCGGAATTGAACACGCCGGGCGTGAGCAGCACGACATTCGGATCGCGCGAGGCCACGGAAGGCGCCACCGATTTCAATGTTGCAAGCAACTCGTCCGGATAGTTCTCGACCGGCGCGATGCGATGGCGTGAGAACAATTCGGGGAAAAGCCGCATCATGATCTCGCGGTTCTCCAGCATGTAGGAGACCCCGGAGGGCGTGCGCGCGTTGTCTTCGAGCACGTAAAACGTTTCGGCATCGACGCGCACGATGTCGATGCCGGCGACATGCACGTAGATGTCGTGCGGCACCATTTGTCCGCTCATCTCGGGACGGAACGCGGGATTACGGAAGACCATGTCGTCCGGCACGAGGCCCGCGCGCAGGATTTCGCGCGTGCCATAGACGTCCTTGATGAAGGTGTTCAGAGCATTGACGCGCTGGGTCAGGCCTTTTTCTAGGAGCTGCCACTCCGCGGCCGCCATGATGCGCGGTATCACGTCGAACGGGATCAGGCGTTCTTGCGCATCGGCTTCCCCGTAGACGGCGAAGGTGATGCCGATGCGGCGGAAGATCAGCTCGGCTTCGCGTCGCCGGTAGTCTAGGACGTCGGGCGGCACGGCGGCGAGCCAGCGCGCGAGCTCCCCATAGGCCGGGCGCACGCTGCCGTCCTGTCCCTTCATTTCATCGAAGGCGGCAACCATTCCCGATCCCCAGTGACAGCCGCTTAAGCAACTCTTGTTCCGATCCTACGTTCGTAGCTTTCCACAGTTCTCCGTTGCAAGCTTCAGGCCAAGCAAAAATGCAGCGAAAACGGTACTTTAGGAGGGGCATCAGGATGGCAAAGCGCCTTTGCCTAATAAATAAGCGGACCCAGGAACCGGCGGCTTGAGCGGGTGCCAACGTCACGCTACGTCTCGTGCTCTGCTCAAAAAGGACCGCGTCATGAGTGCCAAGCCCGACATCGTCACCGCTGCCGTGCTGGTAATTGGCGACGAGATTCTGTCGGGGCGCACCAAGGACAAGAACATCGGCTATATCGCCGACTACCTCACTGCGATCGGCATCGACCTCAAGGAGGTGCGAGTGGTCGCCGACGACGCACCCGCGATCGTCGAAGCACTCGATGCCCTGCGTGAGAAGTACACGTATGTCTTCACCACCGGCGGAATCGGGCCAACGCACGACGATATCACGGCGGATTGCGTGGCCGAGGCCTTTGGGGTCGCCCTGGAATTTCGCCCTGAAGCGGTTGCCATTCTGAAGGAGCGCCTCCTCAAGACCGGCGGCGAACTCAACGAGGCGCGCATGCGCATGGCGCGGATCCCGCACGGTGCGAGCCTTGTTGCCAACAAGGTCTCGGGTGCACCCGGCTTCTGGATCGGCAATGTCATCACCATGGCAGGGATTCCGTCGGTGATGCAGGCAATGCTCGATGAAGTCGCGCCGAAACTGAAAACCGGCACGAAGCTGCTGTCAGAGACGATCCGCGCCGATGCAAAGGAAGGTGACGTCGGCACCGAGCTTGGCGTTATCGCGAAGGCACATCCTGAGACGATCATCGGCAGCTATCCGTTCATCGACGAGAAGAACGGCCCGAACACCAATATCGTCATGCGCTCGCGCGATGCGGACAAGCTTGCGGTGGTGAAAGCCGAGGTCGAAGGCATGCTGAAAAAGGTGAAGGCGCAGCTTTCGGCGGCGCGCTAAAATTGCCTATGGCGAAACCGCAAGCCGAAAACTCACCGCGTCCGGACAAGATCTTTCCCGTTTCCTGGGACCAGTTTCATCGCGACTCGCGCGCGCTCGCATGGCGCCTGCATGAGGCCGGCCCCTTCGAGGCGATCGTCTGCATCACGCGCGGCGGGCTTGTGCCTGCGGCGATCGTCGCACGCGAGCTGAACGTGCGGATGATCGAGACGGTCTCGGTGGTGAGCTATCGCGACTACAACAACCAGGGCGAGATCACGGTGCTCAAAGGCATCGCGCCCGAGGTGAAGGAATTGCAGGCGAAGGGGAAGCGCGTTCTGATTGTCGACGACCTGGTCGACACCGGCAAAACCGCGCGCGTGGTGCGCGACATGCTGCCGAGGGCGCATTTTGCCACGGTGTACGCAAAGCCCATGGGCCGGCCATTGGTCGACACCTTCATCACCGAGGTGTCGCAGGACACCTGGATCTATTTTCCTTGGGATACGGGCCTCGCATTCCAGCCGCCGATCCGCGAGGGTGGGGACTAGAGGTACTTTAGCGGCCGAGCTTAAAGTAGTTTAGCAGGATCGTTTCATCGATAGCGCGGGAAGTGGAGTAAACGGAATGTTGACACGACGTGACTTGCTTGCCGGGGCCGCCGCGCTTGCCGCAGCCATTCCGCGTGCCGGCGCCCAATCGACCTATGCGAACCAGCCGATCCACATTCTTGTCGGCTATGCGGCCGGCGGCGGGGTCGATATCGTGGCGCGGCTGCTGCAGGAACCGATGAAGGCAGCACTCGGCCAGCCAATCGTCATCGAGAACCGCACGGGGGCGAGCGCGATGCTTGCAACCAGTGCCGTCGCGAAGGCGCCGCCCGATGGCTACATGCTCCTGATGGCGGCCTCGGGCGAGGTCGCGATCAATCATTTTCTCTTCAAGGAGAAGATGGCCTACGACCCGGTGAAGGAACTGGTGCCGATCGCAATGATCGGCAGCGTGCCGTGTGTCGTTGTCGTTGCCGATGCGACGCCCGTGCGCAATCCGAAAGAGCTGATCGCCTATGCCAAGGCCAATCCGGGCAAGCTGTCGTTCTCCTCGTCGGGCATCGGCAATCCGCAGCAGCTCGCCGGCGAACTGATGAACAGCATGGCCGGAATCCAGGTGCTGCACGTACCCTATCGCGGCTCTGCCCCGGCGGTCACCGACGTTGCAACCGGCGCGGTCACCATGAGCTTCTCGAGCCTCGCCGCTGCGCTGCCGCTGATGCAGGCCGGCAAAATTCGCGCGATCGCGGTCACCTCGCGCGAACGGATGCCGCAATTGCCCGACGTTGCGCCATTGAGCGAAGGCTCGCCCGGTCTTGCGGATTACGAATTGCTCAACTGGTTCGCGATGTTCGGCACGGGCGGGACGCCACCCGAGATCGTCGAGCGTCTGAATTCTATCGTGAACACGGCGCTCAAGGATCCGGCAATCGCCGACAAATTGCTGCC
>DASRAF010000215.1:0-2234 GCA_035638295.1 Pseudolabrys sp. | reverse complement strand
GAAGGCCGGGCCATTGATCGATTCATTGCCGGAGGTGGTGGCCGCCTGCTCTTCCGGCTCTTCTTCGTTTTCCTCTGACGGTGGCTTGCGACGATGCCCGCCGCACATTTCTTCACGAAGATTGGGCGGTTGTGCATCGATCGGGGCCAACGCGTCCACGGTGCCAAGCGAAGGGGTGAGCCAGGACAGGCCGCCGCTATTGAATCCGCGTTCGAGCAATTGCGCGGCCTTTTGCGCGCGTACCGCGCCCGACCACGAGCCGAGCACGACGGCGATCAGCCTGCGGCCATTCCGCGTTGCGGACGCAACGACATTGTACCCGGAGGCGCATATAAATCCGGTCTTCATGCCGTCGGCACCGGGATAACGATAGATCAGCGAGTTGTAGTTGCGCATCACGCGATTGCCGTAGCGAATAGACGAGATGTGCCAGTAGCTGTCGTACTCGGGAAATTCCCGGATGAGCGCGCGGGCCAGGATTGCAAGATCGCGTGCCGAGGTGACGTGGTTTTCCGCCGGCAGCCCGTTCGGGTTGACGAAATTGCTTTGCGTCATTCCGAGGCGCCGCGCGTTTGCATTCATCAGATCGGCAAAGCCCTCGAGCGAACCGCCAACGCCTTCCGCGATCGTCACCGCAATGTCATTGGCAGATTTGACCATCAACATCTTTAGCGCATTGTCGACGGTTACTGTCGTTCCGACCTTGAAGCCCATCTTGGTCGGCTGCTGAGCGGCCGCGTTGCGCGACACGGTAAGCAAAGTATTGAATGAAATCCGACCTTCCTTGACGGTCCGCAGAGTTGTGTACGCGGTCATCAATTTGGTGACCGAGGCCGGATACCAGGGATAGGTGGCGTTTTCGGCGTGCAACACCTTGCCTGTCGAGGCTTCGATCAGGAGCTGCGCTTCCGCCTGAGCGTGGCCGGTGCAGGCAAGCGACAACAGGCCAGCTGTAAGGCCAAGGGTCACGGCATGAGAGCAGCGGCGTGTAAAACCAATCATCGTTCGCGCTTCAGGGTCCCAAGGCCTTAGAAACGGTAAAGTTCCATATATGGCCGCTCTAGGCTATCTAAGCTTTGAATGGTAGGCAAAGCCGGTGATCCACCACCGAATATTATGGTGACTCCCAAGCCATTGCCGGGGAAAACGACCAAAGTTCGGCAAAAGGAGGCATAGATGACCGCCTGTATTGTCGGTTGGGCCCATACTCCCTTCGGTAAACTTACCAATGAGACCGTTGAGAGCCTGATCGTGCGGGTGGCTGTTGATGCCCTCGCCGATGCCGGAATTGGTCCGAAGGACGTGGACGAGATCGTTCTGGGCCACTTCAACGCGGGTTTTTCGGCGCAGGATTTTACCGCCGCTTTGGTATTGCAGGCCTCGCCCGACCTTCGCTTCAAGCGAGCGACCAGGGTTGAGAACGCGTGCGCCACGGGGTCAGCCGCCGTCCATCAGGGCATACGGACGATAGAAGCTCGCGCCGCCCGCGTTGTCCTGGTTGTCGGGGTTGAGCAGATGACAACAACGCCAGCACCCGAAATCGGGCGCAATCTGTTGAAGGCCTCATATGTTCCTGAGGAGGCCGATATCGACGGGGGCTTTGCGGGGATTTTCGGCAAGATCGCCGGGCTTTATTTTCAGAAATGGGGCGATCAGTCAGACGCGCTGGCCCTGATTGCGGCCAAGAATCACAAGAACGGCGTGGGCAATCCCTATGCGCAGATGCGCAAGGATCTGGGTTTCGATTTCTGCCGGACCGAGAGCGAAAAAAATCCATTCGTGGCCGGTCCGCTCAAACGCACCGACTGTTCGCTGGTCTCCGATGGTGCCGCCGCTGTGGTGCTCGCAGATGTCGAGACTGCGCTTGGACTGAAAAAGGTCGTCGCCTTTCGCGCTGCCGAGCACGTGCAGGATTTCCTGCCGATGTCAAAAAGAGATATTTTGAAGTTCGAGGGCTGTGCGCAGACCTGGAACAAAGCCCTCGCGAGATCGGGGCTTGCGCTCGGTGATTTGTCGTTTGTCGAAACGCACGACTGCTTCACCATCGCGGAACTTATTGAGTACGAAGCCATGGGGCTGACGGCCGAAGGGCAGGGCGCCAAAGCTGTTCTTGAGGGCTGGACTCAGAAGGATGGAAAATTGCCGGTGAATCCCTCGGGTGGATTGAAGGCGAAGGGCCATCCCATTGGAGCAACCGGGGTGTCCATGCACGCGCTCGGCGCGATGCAGCTCAC
>DASRAF010000214.1:0-12904 GCA_035638295.1 Pseudolabrys sp. | reverse complement strand
CGCCAGTACGGCCATGCAAAAAAATAGCTTGGGGTGTGGCATCATTGTAACTAATTAGTACGAGAATGGTTTGAGTTGGAAAATCTCGGGCTTGCGGGCATCGTCTCGAAGCGGCTTACCTCGATTTATAAATCCGGCCTGTCGCGGACTTGGATCAAGGTCAAAAACCCGAAGTCGCCGGCTGCTACCCGTGTGATGGAACGAAGTGCGGGCGTCATGGACAAATGCACGACGCCTGCATGGGGCGTTATGTTGATTTAATCCCACGGTAGCATTGGTCCCCGATTCGCTTTGCGACATCGACATCGTTTGCTAGCGTTTCAGTTTGATAGCCAGCCAAGGGGACTCAAGGTGGTACCGGCAATAGCCAGTATAATCGCGGCTATTATTGGTATGGTGGGTGCCGTTGCATTGGTCACGACTAGGACCGCCATCCCTACACCGTCCGTGGTCGATGCTCGACCAATCCCAGCGCCCCGAAGATTTCGATTAGCAGCGTGGGGTTTTGTAGTTTTTCTTTATGCTCTGGCAGCAGCTTGTGCGTTCGCCGGCTACGTCGAATACGATTTGCTAGAGTTGGAAAGGGCTTCCCACGTGCTTACCTGGCGTTCTTATTTCATCATAGCGGTGTTCTGGGCAGTGAGTATTGCCTCAGGCGGCGTAGGGTTTTGGGCACACCGACGTTTGTAACGATTGATGCCTCACACGGGGATGGGCTTCAAAACGACGGATGCTGCGCCAACGCAATGATGCGCGGCCTGCCGTGTCCGTTGCAGCGGGGGCATTGCGCTTCGCGCAGCGCAATTCGGATGGATGCTTCGGGGTCGCTGGGTTGCGTGGTTTAGGCGGCGCCTGCGGTTGAAGGAAAAGGCGACCGATCACTCGGCCGCCATCAAGGACCACATAATCGTCCTTATCTCCGATCCGGTAATGCTTTTAGTTGGAGAGAGTTGAGAGAATTCATGCTGCCTACATTCTGATCGCCTTTCAATCACGGAAGTTCTCCTCTCACAACGTCAGCGAAGGTCCATACGCAGGTTGTTTGATCCTCTGGCCTAACGCATTCGGCCTCACCGAACTCACCGACGCCATTCTTTTCGATAAAAACCTTTGTGCCAGCTTTGAGAATAACCGGGCAATGATCCAACGCGTATACTGTCGCGGCAAACCCTTCCTTCTTGTCCAGCAACTGGCCAAGGTGTCTCACATCTTCCGGCTTCGGGCAGCCCACGAAGGTTGCTGTTATCTTAGCTTGTAGCGGGATCGCATGTGCTGTTCCTGCGATCATGGCGGCACAGACTATTACAGTGATGTACTTCAGGGCGTCCTCCGTTGTTTGATTAAGATGCTTCCGGCGCAAATTAAACGAACGCGCCTTCCAGAGTATAGAAAATCATGCGTTCCGAGGTGCATTAGAACCAACTTTGTGCCGTTGACCTCAAAATGTGCCATCAATGGCTCGCGGTGCCGCTGGCGCGCCTTCAGCTTTTCTTGGACCCAATTTTGGACCCAAACTCTCCGAAACTCCCCGAAACACAGCGACACTAGACGTACTCGCGGTTCTCAGAAATCGCTGAAAACCCTAACTCAATGACACGCGACGACACACCATGCTATTGCGTGTTCAGTTTTCGTGAACCGGTTCCGGCGCGTCAATGCGGCCTAGGTTCACGGACTATCCGGACGCGCCATCCAGCTGACCAGGGGCATCGCCGGCAGGACCCAGCCAAGGCCCGCTACAATATAATAGAGCGTTGCCACGAACCCGTTGATGTTTGTCAGCACCGATTGTGCAAGGGCCATCGCAAGCAAGCCCCATACCGACACGAGAATAAATAGAGCGATCGTGCCGACGAATTTGCGCGCGCGTATGGACATTTACCTTCGTCGCCCTCAATTGCGAATGCAGGCCCATAACTATATGGTCCGCGCCAACCCCTGCAAGCTGACACTTATGCACGAGCCGGCCAAAGCGTCTCAAATCCAGCTGCGCCCAGTGCGGCTGTGGCTGCTCGTGGCGGCGGCGATGATCTTTGTTACTTTGATCGTGGGCGGCGCGACGCGATTGACGGAGTCCGGTCTGTCGATTGTGGAGTGGAAACCGATCACCGGGGTGCTGCCTCCATTTTCCGAAAACGCATGGCGCTCCGAATTCGACAAGTACCAGACCATTCCGCAATACCGGGAACTCAACCGGGGCATGAGCCTCGAGGCCTTCAAGACGATCTACTGGTGGGAATGGTCGCACCGGCTGTTGGCGCGATTGACTGGTGCCGTTTTTCTCTTGCCATTTCTCGTGTTCCTGGCGCGCGGCACAATTCCACCGGGCCTGCGCATCCGGTTGTGGAGCATATTTGCCGCGGGCGCAGCGCTCGGGGTGGTTGGGTGGTGGATGGTGTCCTCTGGGCTCACGCAAGGCGTGAGTGTCTCGCAATATCGTTTGGCATTTCACCTGACGCTCGCAACCGCGATCTATGGTGCGATCGTCTGGACCGCGCAGCAACTGGTAACGCGTAGGGCGGTCGAGGTGCCCGCGCGCCTGCGCTTTGCCGCGTCGACGATCGCGATTTTGCTGCTATTTCAGATTTATCTTGGCGCGCTGGTGGCTGGGCTCGGTGCGGGTCTTGTCTACAACACGTGGCCGACCATCGATGGCGCCTTCGTGCCGTCGCCGGAGCGGTTGTGGTTCATTGAACCGGCTTGGCGCAATCTTTTCGAAAACACGCTCACCGTGCAGTTTCAACACCGAATGGTCGCTTATGTCATCTGGCTTCTGGCGGTATTGCACGCCTACGATGCCTGGCGCGGGAAACGCGCATTTGCTTACGCTGCGGTCTTTGCCGGCGCGGTGACGCTGCAGGCCGGCCTGGGCATTGCCACGCTTCTCCATCAGGCCCCACTTCCTCTGGCGCTCGCGCATCAGATACTGGCAATCATAGTTTTTACGATCGCGGTGGTGCATGCTGAAGGTCTGTCGCACCGACTGACGTTTCAGTTGCCGCGATCAAGGCCGGCGGAGCATGGCGCATGATCAAAAGCGATACCGTTGAAGGAATTGCCGTGCTGACGCTGACCCACGGCAAAGCTAATGCGCTCGACATCGAACTTTGCGACGCGCTGGCCGCGCGCTTTGCGGAGCTGCGCAAGTCCGGCGAAAAGGCAGTTATTCTCACTGGCCAGGGCAAGATATTCAGCGCGGGCGTCGACCTGAAACGGTTGAGCAGTGGCGGCGCCGATTATATTCGCCAATTCCTGCCCGCGCTTCATCGTCTCTATGAGGCGGTATTCTTCCATCCGAAGCCGGTGATCGCCGCCATCAATGGCCATGCCATCGCGGGCGGCTGCGTGCTGGCATGTTGTGCCGATCGGCGGATCATGGCTCGCGAAGCGGGCCGCATCGGTGTGACGGAAATTCTGGTCGGCGTTCCGTTTCCGGCATTGGCCTTCGAAATCGTGCGCGCCTCCGTCCCGCCCAGATATCTGCCGGAGTTCACGCTGTCAGGCGCGATCTATGCGACGGATGAAGCCTTGAAGCGTGGTTGGGTCGACGAACTGGCCGAGCCTGCAGATCTCATGGACGACGCAATGGCGGTTGCGGGGGAACTGTCGTTGCTCTCACCGGCGGCTTTCGCGCAGACGAAAATGCAAATTCGCCAGCCTGTGGCCGAGCGTCTGCAAAAAAGCGGCAATGCCACGGACGACGCGGTGATCGAGATCTGGGCCGCGCCGGTGACCCTTGCCTACATTCGCAACTACGTGGCTCACACGCTCGGCAAGTCTTAGCCGTTCACTTCGCCTTCAGGCCGACCTCGAGGTCGGCGATGATGTCGTCCGGATCCTCGAGACCCACCGACAGCCGCACAACATCCGGGCCGGCACCGGCTTGTACTTTTTGCGCGTCCGACAACTGGCGATGCGTCGTTGAGGCTGGGTGAATGATCAGGGAGCGCGTATCGCCGATGTTCGCAAGGTGCGAGAAAAGTTTGACGCTGGAGACAAGCTTCACGCCCGCGTCGTAGCCGCCTTTAAGCCCGAAGGTGAAAACCGCTCCGGCTCCTTTCGGCGAATATTTCTTCGCGAGCTTGTGATACTTGTCGCCGGGCAGCCCCGGATAACTGACCCAGGCGACCTCGGGCCGCTTCGACAGCCATTCGGCGACGACCAGCGCGTTGTCGCAATGCCGCTGCATGCGCAACGGCAGAGTCTCGATGCCGGTGATCACCAGGAAGGCGTTGAAGGGCGACAGGGCCGGACCAAGGTCGCGCAGCCCGAGCACGCGGCAGGCAATCGCGAAGGCAAAGTTGCCGAAGGTCTCGTGCAGGATAATGCCCTGATATTCAGGTCGCGGCTCGGAAAGCATCGGATATTTCTTGTCGCGCGACCAATTGAAGGTGCCGCCATCGACGATCAACCCACCGATCGAGTTGCCGTGACCACCGAGAAACTTGGTGAGCGAGTGCACAATGATGTCGGCACCGTAGTCGATCGGCTTGCACAGATAGGGTGTCGCCAGGGTGTTATCGACAATCAGCGGCACCCCGGCCTTGCGTGCGATCTTCGCAATGGCTTCGATATCGACAATGATGCCACCCGGGTTGGCGATCGACTCGATGAAGATGCATTTGGTTTTCGGCGAAACGGCTTTCTCGAACGAGCTGAGGTCATCGGGATCGGCCCAGACGACGTTCCAGCCGAAGTTCTTGATTGAGTGATTGAGCTGATTGATAGAGCCGCCATAAAGTTTTTTCGATGCGACGAGTTCGTCGCCAGGCGTCATCAGCGCATGCAGCACGACCACCTGCGCCGCGTGCCCGGAGGCGACGGCAAGGCCGGCTGTGCCGCCCTCCAGTGCCGCCACGCGCTCTTCAAGCACTGCACAGGTCGGATTACCGATGCGGGTATAAATGTTGCCGAAGGTCTGCAGGCCGAACAGCGCGGCCGCATGATCCACGTCGTCGAATACGAAGGATGTCGTCTGGTAGATCGGCGTCACGCGCGCGCCGGTGGTTGGATCAGGTTTGGCGCCGGCGTGAATCGACAGTGTCGCAAAGCCCGGAGTGCGTTCGGCCTCTGGCATAGGTCCCCCGAATGTCAAAAGCGGGCATTTGATGCCCGCGTCTAGGCTGTGATGATTAGAGAGGGCCTATAACGGCGCCGTCAAGGCGCAGCGGCTGCTCTAATTGTCGCCCTTTCTATTCATCGCACCAAGACTCAAGCGCTGGACGCCGGTGCCCAGGTTTTGGGCGCGTCTCGAGGACAGCGTTCGCGAATTCACCCCAATCCACGAAATTTCCGACGACAGGCGGCCGTATTCGATCTTCGGACAGCGGTCCATGACGACTTTCAGCCCGGCTCCCTCGGCGAGCCGGGCGGCTTCGTCGTTTCGTACCGTGAGCTGCATCCAGATGACCTGCGGCTTCGGTCTGAGCGTCAGAGCCTCCTCGACGATGGGCAGGACGTGTTCCGAGGCACGAAAAATATCGACCATATCAACCTGCTCGGGAATGTCGGACAGTCTTGTGTATACTGTCTGGTTGAGGATCGACTTGCCGGCCTGCCCCAGATTGACCGGGATCATGTGGTAACCGCGCTCGAGCAGATATTTGAACGCAAAATAGCTAGGCCTGTTCTCCTTCGGTGAGACACCGACCATGGCGATGGTCTTCACCGTATTGAGAATGCCGCGGATGTAATTGTTGGGATAGCTGTCGTGGTTCATTCAGGCGGCGGTGCCGGTGGTTTGTCGAGGGCGGCGCGCAGGCGTGCGTTTTCCGCCTCCAGTTCCGCGATCTTCTCCCGCACCGCGACAAAAGCCCCCGCGATCTCTTCTTCCGTAAAGCGCGTCACAATGTGCGCAGAACAGTTCACGTCCCAGGCCTCTATCGTGAACAGGATAACGCGTTCGGGACGTGCCTTATAGCCTTGGTCGAAAAGGCGCTCGATCAGGGCAGGGTCGTTTTCGACGATGCGGGCCCGGCCCCAGATCTTGATGCGCTGACGCCGCGCCGGGTCGAGGAGGAACAAAAAGGCGTGATCGTTGTCGGAGAGATTGGCGAGTGTGATGTACTGCCGGTTGCCGCGGTAGTCGGCAAAGCCGAGCGTTTTGGCGTCGATGACCTTGATGAAGCCTTTCGGCCCGCCACGATGCTGAATATACGGCGCGCCGTCAGCAGTTGCGGTGGCAATAAAGGCGGTATCCTGTTCGGCGATAAACTTCGCGAGCTCTGCTGTAACGTGATCAGGGAAGCCCTCAGCTATGCGCCGCTCGTATGCCTTCGACGACCCGCGCTCGGCCTGTGCCTGCTGCGCAGCCGGCGTGAAGACTCGCGTTGCGTTGCTCATCTGCTTTTCGTCGATCAACTCTCGTTCGTAATCGGCGGCTCGGAACAAAGATAGCCTCTCGCTGTTGCTCACGGTAGGGCCGCGTTTGATTTGGGCAGGATTGCGGTGGCAGTCGACATAAGAAGGTCATGCTGCTTTGCTGCGATCCACAGAGCTGAGGGGCGCCGCCTAGGTTGTGCACAAACAGGAGGCGTTCTATGTGTGACTACAGTCTTCACGACGTAGCGTCCCGGCCAGCGAAGGTCGGTGACAAACTGGTCTCGACACAATTCCCCAATGCCATCACGCGCGGCTTCGCAGATCCCAGTCAGCCGCGCGTTGCCGTGTGTCTCCTTCCCGGGACAGAGCTTGCATTCGAAAAAGAGGTCGAATGCGATGCCTCGTTCCGTTTCTTGCCCACCCGGAAATCGACTCACAAGGTTGCACGCTTCCGGCAGGTCAACATGAATCGTCCGGCGGCGCATCACGATGCACTGGAGTTCCCCGACGGAAAGATCGTGCTGGTGACCGATCTCTGTGAGGGCCAACAGGCCACCGTGCTGCAATTGCCTAGCAGCGGGCGGTCCGCGGAGGAGCCAAGCGAAACCGAAGTTCGCGAAAACGCATCGCTTATCGCCTGAAAGCGGCAGCTGAAGCTGCGGTTCAGAATAACAAGAGAGCCATCGGGACGCCGATGGCTCTCACTTGACCTCTGACAGTGACCGATTAGCGGTCTTCCCACTTGGGTTCGCGCTTGTCGATGAAGGCCTTCAGGCCTTCCTCCGCGTCACGTGCCATCAGATTTTCGACCATCACTTCGGATACATATTCGTAGGCGCGCGCGAGGCTCATTTCCGCCTGCCGGTAGAAGCCCTCTTTGCCTATTTTGACGGTGTGGCTCGATTTGCTGGCGATCTTGCGGGCGAAAGCCAACGCTTCCTCACGTTCTTTTCCGGATGGAACAATGCGATTGACGAGGCCCATGCGGTGGGCATCCTCGGCGGAAGCGGCGTCTCCGGTCAGAAGCATCTCCATGGCGTGCTTGCGCGCGACGTTGCGCGACAAAGCAACCATCGGGGTTGAACAGAACAGGCCAATGTCGACGCCGGGCGTTGCAAATTTTGCATTGACCGAAGCGACCGCCAGGTCGCAGCTCGCCACGAGCTGACATCCGGCCGCAGTTGCCATGCCCTGTACGGCCGCGACGGTCGGCTGCGGCAGGTTGACGATCTGCTGCATCATCGCGCTGCACATCGTCATGATGTAGCGAAAGTAAGCGCGACCTCCATCCGCATCGCGGCGACGGCCGGTAAGCTCCTTGAGATCATGACCAGCACAGAAAGCCGGCCCATTTGCTGCAATCACGACGGTCCGCACGGTCCCGTCCGCGGCAATGTCGGTGAGCGTGGCGGAGAGGGCCGTCAGCATTTCCTCCGTTAGGCTGTTTCGCGTTTGCGGGCGATTGAGAACGAGGATAACGACGTCCTTGTCGCGCTCGCGCAACAGCACAGGCGCGTCGGTCGTTACGCTGGTTTTCGGAACATTCATAAGGGTTTCCGGGTCAGTTCAGACCAGACCTTAATCCTAAGTGGAGCGCATGCAAGGCTCGGAACGGAGCCTAATTGGCGGGCGTTAGATACAAGCAATGGTCAAACAGCGCACGAGATCGAAGAGAACCAAGCGGAGCGGCAAACGCTGGTCGGCACGCGTGACCCGTGAGAGCAATGCACTCACCCTTGAAGGTGGTGTCTTCACAAAATCGAGCCCACGCAAGATTGCCGTCTCCTTGAAACGGTCGGCGGACCGAAGTCGGCGCCGCAAATCCAATTCGTATCGCTCGGCAATGTCCATGCTGACCTTCTTCATCAACCGTGCCGGAAGATGGCTTTCAAACCGCCGTAAGCAGAAGCTGGAACGGGCAAAAAAAGAACTCCGCGCGCTCTACGGCAGGGGTTGAACTGCCGGGTTGACCTCCCAACCGTGCTGTCTAAGACCAGGTTGCCGGATCAACCGGCAGGGAGGCCCCGATGCCGGCTCCGGCAATGAATGCCGATGAGATCGCGAAACTGCTGCGCGACGAATTTCCTCAGTTCTTTCATCCCGGCCGCGGGCTCTCAATCGAGCGCGTGGATTACGGAAATATCTGCGTAAAGCGGCGCTTTCAGGAGGATTCCATACGCCCCGGCGGCACCATTTCCGGGCCGACCATGATGGAGCTTGCCGATTTTGCGATGTATGTCGCGGTCTTTTCCGTGGCCGGCCCGATCCCGATGGCGGTCACGACCAATCTCAACATCAACTTTTTGCGCAAGCCGGGACGGGGCGATCTAGTCGCCGATGCCAAACTGTTGAAGGTGGGAAAGCGGCTGGTCGTTGGCGAGGTCACCATTTACTCGGACGGCGAGGGCGATCCGGTCGCCCACGTCACTTCGACCTATTCTATCCCATAAATTTAGCCGCAGGTATATTATTACCAATAATGTAAGTATCTGATTTACAATAGATATTATTGATACAAGAGCGTTGACCGGAGTGAACCGCGTCGGCTACATAGCGTGCGGTTCCGCGGCTTAGACTGCTCGATTTCTCAGGGAAAGATCATGAAGACTTACTCGGCCAAGCCTGCCGACATTGAAAAGAAATGGGTGACCATCGACGCCACCGGGCTCGTGGTCGGCCGGCTTGCATCCATCGTGGCATTGCGCCTGCGTGGAAAGCACAAGGCATCGTATACGCCGCATGTCGATGACGGTGACAATGTCATCGTCATCAATGCCGCCAAGGCCGTGCTGACGGGGCGGAAGCTCGATAATAAGGTCTATCACCACCACACCGGCTTCATCGGCGGCATCAAGGACCGTACGGCGAAATCGATCATGGAGGGGCGTTTCCCCGAGCGCATCGTCGAAAAGGCGGTCGAGCGCATGCTGCCGCGCGGACCGCTGGGCCGCATTCAGCTTGGAAACCTCCGCGTCTATCCGGGTGCGGAACATCCGCACGAGGCGCAGAAGCCGGAAAAGCTCGATGTAGCAGCGATGAACAGCAAGAACGTGAGGAGTGCCTGACCGTGGCCGAGACTATGCAATCGCTTGAAGGTTTGGCGACCCTCAAACCGGCGGCTCCGGAAGCGCCGAAATACGAAAAGAAAGTCGATGCGCAGGGCCGCGCTTATGCGACCGGCAAGCGCAAAAACGCTGTGGCTCGGGTCTGGATAAAGCCCGGCTCGGGAAAGATCCTCATCAACACCAAGGCGGTGGAAGTGTTCTTCGCGCGGCCGGTGCTGCGCATGCTGATCCAACAGCCGCTGATCGCCACCAACCGGGGCGGACAATACGACGTCACCTGCACAGTCTCCGGCGGCGGCCTTTCCGGCCAGGCCGGAGCCGTGCGTCACGGCCTGGCAAAGGCGCTGACATATTTCGAGCCTGAATTGCGCGGGTCGCTCAAGCGGGGCGGGTTCCTGACCCGCGATCCGCGCGTCGTCGAACGTAAAAAGTACGGCCGGGCAAAGGCGCGGCGCTCGTTCCAGTTCTCCAAGCGCTAATCGCGCACATTCTGCACATTGCAAAAGGCGCGCCGTGGCGTGCCTTTTTGGTTTGCCGCACCGATCATCTGACCGAGCTGCTCAACCGGCGCGCCTTCTTTTGAAAACGCGCACGCGTTGTGCGCGCTGCAAGCCAAGCACAACGAGCCGGTGGCGATGCTCTGAGAAAGTCGACTTCGGCGACCGGCTCACCGTAATCGCAACCACTCATTTACTCTGTGGGCGTTACCATCTGCCCATGTGGCGTTCTCAGATTCCGGATCCACTCTCGCTTGAGGTCTGCGCCGAGCGGGCAGGCGCGGCATTGGCCTGCGAGTACGCAAATTCGGCCGAATTTGATGCGGCTCTGATCGCCGCCCGCCGTGCCGCCGGCGTTTATGGGCCAAGACGGCATCGCCGGCAGATGCTGGTCACGGCGGCGGGAATCGCCGCCGGACTCGTCGTTGCCTACCTGATCGTCTGACCACTTTCTGGCGAGAAAAAAGGCGCCCTTGTGGGGCGCCCTAAGGTGCATCGCAAAACCTAAGTTGCGCGATGGCTGGGAGGAATTGCTTACGCCGAGTAGTACATGTCGAACTCAACCGGATGCGGAGTGTGCTCGAACCGGATGATTTCCGTCATCTTGAGGTCGATATATGAGTCGATGAAGTCATCATCGAACACGCCCCCGGCTTTAAGGAACGCCCTGTCCTTGTCGAGGTAACCGAGCGCTTCGCGGAGGCTACCGCATACTGTCGGTATTTCCTTGAGTTCAGCCGGCGGCAAATCATAGAGGTCCTTGTCGACTGCATTGCCCGGATCGAGCTTGTTCTTGATGCCGTCGAGGCCGGCCATCAGCATCGCTGCGAAGGCGAGATATGGATTGGCGAGCGGATCGGGGAAACGCACCTCGACACGCTTGGCCTTCGGGTTGGTCGTGTAGGGAATGCGGCACGACGCCGAGCGGTTGCGCTGCGAATAGGCGAGCAGCACCGGCGCCTCGAATCCCGGGACCAGCCGCTTGTAGGAATTTGTGGTCGGGTTGGTGAATGCGTTGATTGCGCGAGCATGTTTGAGAACGCCGGCGATGTAAGAGAGGCAAATCTCCGAAAGATCGGCATACTTGTTCCCGGCGAAAGCGGGTTTGCCTCCCTTCCAGATCGATTGGTGGCAGTGCATGCCGGAGCCGTTGTCGCCATAGATCGGTTTTGGCATGAACGTCGCGGTCTTGCCGTAGATCTGCGCAACCTGCTGAATGCAGTATTTATAGATCATCAGTTGGTCGGCCATCTGCGTCAGCGGCGAGAACTTCATGCCGAGTTCGTGTTGCGCCGAGCCAACTTCGTGATGATGCTTCTCGACTTTTACATTCATCTTGGCCATTGCCGCCAGCATCTCGCTACGCATGTCCTGTGCAGTGTCTTGCGGCGGTACCGGGAAGTAACCCTTCTTCGTGCCGATGTGGTGGCCCAGATTTCCGCCTTCATATTCGGTGTCGGAATTGGTCGGGAACTCGATCGAGTCAATCTTGAACCCGGTGTTGTAAGGCGTAGCCGCGTATTTTACGTCGTCAAACACGAAAAACTCGGCTTCGGGGCCGAAGAAGACCGTGTCGCCCACGCCGCTGGCTTTCACCATGCCTTCGGCCTTTTTGGCAATACCGCGCGGGTCTCGGTTGTAAGGCTCGCCGGTCGTGGGCTCGAGCACGTCGCAGACCAGTGACAATGTGGTCTCTGCGAAGAACGGATCGATGCAGGCAGTCGACGGGTCCGGCATCAAATTCATGTCCGATTCATGTATCGCCTTCCAGCCGGCGATTGATGAGCCGTCGAACATCTGGCCCTCGGCGAAAGTGTCTTCTTCGATCATGCTGATGTCGAAAGTGACGTGCTGCCATTTGCCTCGCGGATCTGTGAACCGGAAGTCGGCATATTTCACGTCATTCTCTTTGATTAATTTCATGACATCTTTGGCTGTTGTCATCGGTTTGCATTCCCCCTTGTTTTCATAAAATTACCGCCAGGACGGTTGCCTGCGGTCTAGATTGCATCAATTCCGGATTCCCCGGTCCTGATCCGAATAGCTTCTTCGATGTTGGAAACGAAAATTTTCCCGTCACCAATCCGGCCAGTTTGAGCCGCGCGCCGGATCGCATCGATCGCTTTTTCAACCATGTCGTCGCCGAGAACGATCTCAATTTTCACTTTGGGGAGAAAATCGACCACGTATTCGGCGCCGCGGTATAGCTCGGTGTGTCCTTTCTGTCGCCCGAAGCCTTTCGCCTCGGTTACAGTTATCCCTTGTAGCCCTACCTCCTGCAGCGCTTCCTTCACCTCGTCGAGTTTGAAGGGTTTGATAATGGCTTCGATTTTTTTCATTGACTGCCCTTGCCCCCAGCTCCCCGGGACTGACCGGTCGAGCCGCGCTTGCGGTTTGCAGGACCCATGCCAAGCCGGCGGCGCACAAAAACTCCATTGAACCCAATGGCTTAATGGACAGGTACGGGCTGGCCAGGACCGTGCCTAATGTTCAGCGCCTACAACTTAAGCAAACTGGCTAGATTTTAACCAGACGCTAAACGGCGATTGCCGCGGGCCGGATTGCCGCGAATTGTTTGGCGCAAGAGTGCCCATTAGGTTCCGTGGCGATGCTGGAATTGCTGACGACTGCCGAGATGTCCGAAGCGGACCGCCTGACGATCGTAGGCGGCACTGCGGGCATGACGCTCATGGAAAACGCCGGGCGAGCCGTGGCCGAAGCGGTCGCCCGCATGCAGCTGCAGCGCATCGTCGTCGTGGCCGGGCCCGGCAATAACGGCGGCGATGGATTTGTGGCCGCCCGTCATCTCGCCGAACGCGGTCACAAGGTGAGTCTCTGCTTTGTCGGCGACCGTGCGAAACTGAAGGGTGATGCCGCGCAGGCGGCCGGCCGCTGGACCGGTCCGGTCGAAGAAGCGTCGCCGGTGTCTTTCGCGAATTGCGATGCGGTCGTCGATGCACTGTTTGGCGCCGGTCTGGACCGCGAAGTCAGCGGGCTGCCGCGGACAGTGATCGAAGCGAT
>DASRAF010000213.1:0-9454 GCA_035638295.1 Pseudolabrys sp. | reverse complement strand
AGGTGTGACCGCGCCTCGTGGAAACGACAAGGACCTGTCTCGCCTCTGTATGTGAAGTCGACAAGCACAAACCGGCGTTCTGACATGCCCGGACTCAAAGCGATTTTAGCGGCGAATATTGCGCGGGACGCGTTCTATGAGAGAGCGACAGCGGCCAAGAACAATCGGTGTAACGTTGCTACCGAATTTGCTACCGAACTCGGTAGCACGAGGTGGGATGAGAGAAGGTAGCGGCCGCTTGCTCGCTCTAAAACGAAGACAAATGGGAGCTGAAGGGACACGCGAAAACCTATGAAATGGCGTTGATAGAACTTCGAGTGCGGTGCTTTCAACCACTCAGCCACCTCTCCGGAGCCCGAAACAAACCTCAAAAGGCCCAGAATGGACGGGCGCTATGTAACCAAGCACGCCAAGACAGACAAGGGTCGGTCGGCGTATATTGCGTCCTCTTCAGTGAACCCAGGCGAGTCCCGTCAACGCGATGCATGGCGCAGGGAAATTCGACCTCATCCGCAAGGAATTGCCTGGCGTCTTGACGACGCTTGGTCTGGTCGGAGCGCTGACGGCGGTGCTGTTCGCGTTTGTTTGGGAAATCGGTCTCGCCCATGGTTCCGTGGTTTACCTAGTTCCTGTAGTGATCGCCGCCACGCGTTGGGGAATTGTGTCAGCGATTGTTGCTGCGATCTGCGGCGTGCTCGCCTCCGCTTTCTTTTTCTACGAGCCGCTCTACAGCTTTCGAATAAAGGATCCGCAGGAAGTCATCGACCTGATCCTGTTCATTTTCGTTGCGGTGGTTGTCAGTCAACTTGCCACCCGCCTCAAGCGGCAACTTGAGATGGCGCGCCAGCGCGAGATCGACCTGCGCGACCTTTATGCGTTCTCCCGGCGTCTGGCCGTGGCGTTCGATGTCTCCGACATTCACGCCGCCATCGAAGATCATCTCGCCAGTGTCATGCAGCGCAACGTTGTGCTGTTCCCAAGCGCACGCGAGGCCTCGAACAGCAACGGGCGGCGCGCCAGCGTGCCGGAGCGGGTTCTCGCCGAGGTCGTTGAGGTCGCGTCGGGTCACCGCGACACCGCCGCTGGCGCAATGGTGACGGCCGCGAGTGGCGAAATTTGGCTTGTCCGCGCCGTGTCGCCGAAGAGCCCCGAGTTCGGCGTCATCGCGATCAATCTAGGACGTGAATCGAAGGAACACTCCAACGAGCTGCGCATCCGCGTCGATGCGGTTCTGGCCGACGCGACCGCAACGCTCGAAAGGCTCGGCGTCGCCCACGCCATAAGCGAAGCGCGCATGCGTTCGCAGACCGACCAGCTGCGCGAGGCGTTGATCGGATCTGTCAGCCACGAGTTGCGGACACCGCTTGCTTCAATCCTTGGCGCGGCAACTGTTCTCAGCGCGGCACCCATGCTGCAAAAAGAGAGGAAGTTGACTGCGCTGGTTCATGACGTTCGCGACGAAGCTGAACGACTCAATAACGACATCCAGAACCTGCTCGACGCCACACGTATCAGCAGCGACGGCGTCAAGCCGCATGTCGAATGGGCGGATCCGGCCGATATCATCAACTCGGCGGTGGAACGTTGCCGCCATCGTCTCGCGGATCGCCGCCTAGCCGTCGATCTTCCCTCGGACCTGCCGTTAATCTATGTCGATCCCGTGCTGGTGCAGCAGGCCCTAATTCAGATTTTCGACAATGCAGTGAAATATTCTGTCTCGGGCTCGCGGATCGCGGTCGACGCAAGCACACGCGACGGCCGATTGATTGTCAGCGTCACAGATCAGGGCGCCGGATTAACGAGTGCCGAAAAATCACAGATCTGGGATCGGTTTGCTCGCGGCGAGCGCCATGCCGCGACCACCAGCGGTTCCGGGCTGGGTCTGTGGATCGCAAACGCCTTCATTGCCGCCAATGACGGAAAGGTGAGCGCCGTAAGCGAGGGGCCCGGTCTTGGCACAACCGTGAACATCGAATTGCCGATTACACAAGCCGCCATTCCGCAACTTGAAAGTGATGCCGATGAGTGAGCCATCCCCGATCGTTCTCGTCGTGGACGACGAGATTCAAATCCGCCGATTTCTGCGTACCGGTTTCGAGCTTAATGGGTTCGTTGTTCACGAAGCCGGAAACGGGGCCGAAGCCATCCGTTCTGCGACATTGCGTCCGATTGATCTGGTGATCGCCGATCTCGGCCTGCCAGACATGGATGGCGCGGAGGTCGTCGAGCGCATTCGCTCCTGGTCGAGTGTTCCGATCATCGTGCTGTCAGTGCGTTCGAACGAGGCGGAAAAGGTTCGTCTGCTCGAACTCGGCGCCGACGACTACGTGGTAAAGCCCTTCGGCATGGCAGAATTGCTTGCGCGGGTGCGCGTGGCACTCAGACGGCAAATGCGCGCCGTGTCCGGCGAGCCCACGGTCAAAGCCGGCCCCCTCACCATCGATCTCGCGGCCCGCGCCGTGATGCTCAATGAGAAACGCCTGACGCTCACCCCGAAAGAATACCGGCTGCTCCAGGTGCTGGCCCAACACGCGGGCAATGTAGTGACTCACCAGCATCTGCTGAAGGAAGTCTGGGGCTCGATCCACGTGCACGACACTCATTACTTGCGCATCTTCGTGCGCAAGCTGCGCCAGAAGATCGAGCCGCACCCGGATTCTCCAAATATCCTGGTGACCGAATTGGGCGTCGGCTACCGGTTGGTGCAGTCGGGCAGCGAAATCGATGCTCCTGCCTGGCCGAATTCGACGCCGGCGAAAACCGAAATCTGATACATCCCGGGATTAACGCTGTCGCGTGCACCTCGCGGCCGACAACCAGTAACGTGGGGTTTTCTTGACAGGATGCACGTTTCCCCGCCATAAGCATTGCGCGCGGGCCCTTGGGTCCGCGTGCTTTTTCGAGGGCCGACTAAGTTCTTAAAAGCAAAGAACAAACCGACTGAAAGAGGCCGGTCCGGAATATCCGACCCCCCGGATCGAGCACGCGAGGACGAAAGATGTTTGCAGTCATCAAGACAGGCGGCAAACAGTACCGGGTTGCTGCGGAAGACGTGATCCGGGTCGACCGAGTCGCCGGCCAGCCTGGCGAGATCGTCGAGTTCGGCGAGGTGCTGCTGGTTGGAGGCGACGCACCACAGCTTGGCACGCCGACCGTTGCAGGCGCGACCGTTGCTGGCGAGGTGCTCCAGCATACGCGCGGTGACAAAGTGATCGCCTTCAAGAAGCGCCGGCGCAAGAATTCGCGCCGCAAGCGCGGCTATCGCCATGAGTTTTCGGTGGTCCGCATCACCGAAATCCTGACCGGTGGGGCGAAGCCATCGAAAACGGCAGCGCCACGGCCTAAGCGTGAGCCAAAACCCAAGGCGGAAGCCGAGGCTGCTCAGTCGGAAGAGGCCAAACCAGCCAAAACCAAGGCGAAGAAGACGACCAAGGCGGTCGCAAAAAAGCCCGCCAAGGCCGCTACAAAGAGCAAGAAGAAGTGAGATGATTCCGTCACGGAATCGGTGTACACAGTAAGAGAGTTCGAGAGACCACTATGGCGCACAAGAAAGCAGGCGGATCTTCACGAAACGGCCGCGACTCGGCGGGCCGGCGGCTCGGCTTGAAGTCGGCCGGCGGCGCGATCGTGCTCGCCGGTAATATCCTTGCGCGCCAGCGCGGCACCAAATGGCACGCCGGCGGTAATGTCGGCACCGGCAAAGATCACACCCTGTTCGCGCTCATCGATGGAAAGGTTCAGTTCGCAACGAAAGCTAAAGGCCGCACCTACGTGTCCGTTGTACCGATGACGGAGGCTGCGGCCGAGTAAGACGGTGGACATAACGAGGTCCGCCGGTCATTCCAGTCAAACCGGCGGGGCTCGTAGGGCTCTGAGAGGGGGAGACGGGTGACCGGCTCCCCCTCTCGACTTTTCAAACCTGGAGCCCGTGCCATGACACTACTAGAGGAAATACCACGAGAGCCTTACCGCGAGGGAAGTAGCCCCGTCCTCGAGACCAAGCGGCTTGCCTTGCGCGCAGCGCGCCTCGAGGACGCTAAAGCGGTAGCAGCGCTCGCCAATGACCGCCGCATCGCAGAAAACACCGCGCGCATTCCCTACCCGTACAAAGTGGCGGACGCCGAGAAGTTCATCGACGGGGCAAACAAGAACGGTGAAGCTGCATTCCTGATCACGCTGCGTGACCGGACGATCATCGGCGCCTGCGGAATCATGTTCCACTATGATGACGTGCCGGAGCTCGGCTACTGGCTCGGCGTCCCCTACTGGAACAAGGGCTACGCCACCGAAGCGCTTCATGCACTGATTGACTACGCCTTCACCGATCTTTCGCACGAGGCACTTCAGGCCGGCGCGCGCGTCACCAACCCGACCTCGCGCCGGGTGCTGGAGAAGTGCGGCTTCCAGTGGACTGGTGTCGGTCTCTACCGCATCAACTCGATCAAATCGTCCGCACCTATCGACCGCTTCCGGCTTGAACGGAGCATCTGGTCGGCACTGAAGACCTGGGGCCGCGTGAAGCGAGTGATGTAGGTCGGCCCTCCGCATGAGTGCCATTCACGTCGTCATGGCCGGGCGCAAGGCCCGGCCATCCACGCCTTCCAAACTTGCTAGGTTGCGCGAGCCGCGCGCGCGGCCTCTTCGAACTTGTTGCCGAATTCGTCGAGCTCTTCGCGATTGATGTCGCTCACCGCGAGCATGTTCAATCCCTGGTCGGTCCAGCGGCGGATGTTGAAGCCTTGTACGGTTTCCATCCTGGGCCCACCCAAGGAAGAACCGACACCTTGCGTCACGAACAGATTGATCACGTGCACGCGCCGGCGATAGACGATCACGGCAACCGGCTTGCCGTCTATAAAATCGAGCCGACCGCCGATCAGCGTGAAGCCTTGGCCGGCGAGATCGATCACAGGCGGCGCCAGGTCAATGCGGCCGTTGAACCACGGCTTGACGGTGTGCTGGTCGGTCGAGAGCACATCCGTCAGATGGTCGGCCTGCAACGAGCGCAGGTGCGCTGAGATCGCTTCGCTGAGGATCCGCTGATCGCGGTCCTCGCGCAAAACAACCAGCGTTACACTCGCGGCCGCTGCCGCCGACAGCAGGCTGCCAAGCGCAAAACCCTTGAGCAGTGTGCGCCGGTCGGTTGCTGCCGGAGAGGGAACCGCACGATCGATGCTCCGGCGCAACGATGCCGGAGCTGTATGGCGCAGGTTTCCGCCCCGCAGGGCCTGCCGCAGATCGCGATAGGACGCGAGTTGCGCCGCGCATCGCGCACAGCCGGCGGCATGAGTCTCAACTTCGCGCGCATGCCCGGCATCAAGTTCATCGTCGATGAGCGCATGCAACATGACTTCTGCTTCGTCGCAGGTCATGGCCCCTTCTCCTCCGCCAGCCAGGCCGCGCGCAACAGTCCGCGCGCGCGCGCAAGACGCGACATCACCGTGCCGACGGGCACACCCGTAACGTCGGCAATTTCGCGATAGCTCAAATCATTGACCTCGCGCAACACAAGCGCCTCGCGAAACGCGTCGGGCAACTGCGTGATCAGTCGCTGCATGCTTTCACCATCGAGCCGCTGCAGGGCTTCCGTTTCGGGAGAACTCTGCGCCTCGCTCCACAATCCGTCCGATGTATTCTCGGCCTCGTCGAGATTATCCACGACGGCCGTAAGGGCACCGCGACGGGCATATTCGGCGCGACAGACATTGCGCAGGATGGCCAGCAACCACGGCTTGATCGGCCCGCCACGAAATGTCTCGAAATGCCGGAACGCGCGCAGATAGCATTCCTGCGCGGCATCCTCGGCGTCGGCCGTATTGCGCAAAAGATAGCGCGCGAGCGTGTAGACATCGTCGAGATAAGGCAAAGCGGCGGCGCGAAAGCGCTCCGCCTTGCCACGATCGCCGCCGCCCTCATACGCCATGCTGTTGTCCCGCACCGTTGCATCACTGTTGCGGCGTGATGCTTCCGGTCGCCGCCTCCACGACAATTGTCCCGGTCATGTGCGGATGCAAGGAACAAAAGTACTTGTAGGTCCCGGGTGTCGAGAATGTGAACGAGTATTTATCCTCGCTATCGAGCGGTTTTGACCTGAAGTTGTTCGGCGACACCACGGTATGCGGGATATCGTCTTCGTTGGTCCACGTCACTGTTGTCCCGGACTTCACCTTCAGCTCCTGCGGACCAAAGGTGAAGTTGCCTATCTTGACAGCAACATCGTCCGCCCAAGTCGGCGTGGCGGTAAATACGACCAATGCCACCACGCCCGTGATGACGCTGTTGGTCAGCGACTTCGTCTTCTTGGTCATGGTCGAACTCATCACTGCAGCGGCGTGTCGATGATGGCGAGGCGTTGCTCGTTTTGTTTGAACGTCACGCTGGCGATCCCGAGCATCGTACGCAACTTGTCGTCAGGCACTTTCATCGGTCCCGGCGACGGAGCAGACCCGGGCGCCGGCTGCGGGAACGCAGTTGAGCGCGCCGTGTGGAAGGTCACGTTACCCTCGACCTTCTGCATGACCTGATGGATATGGCCGTTGAGAACGGTCACCGAACCGAACCGCTTGAGATATTCGAGCGCTCGTGCGCTGTCCTGTGTGCCCCAACCCCAGTCCGGGTAGACCGTCCACAACGGGATATGCGCGAACACGACGATCGGCTGTGACGCCGAGCGTCCTTTCAGATCGTCTTCGAGCCATTCCAACTGCTCGTTGCCGAGATTGCCGAGGCCGCCCGCTTTCAGGTCGACAACGTTGACGAGTCCGATGAAATGCACACCGTCGGCGTCAAAACTGTACCAGCCCGCGCCCTTGGTCCCGCGACCATAGCGTTCGCGGTAAAGCTTACCCTGATCCTCGTCGATGATGTCGTGTTCGCCCGGCACATAGTGCACATCGAGCCGCGCGTCCGAAATAATGCGATCGGCATCGTCGAACTCCGCCGGTTTCGACAGATGCGAGATGTCGCCCGTGTGGATCATGAAAGACGGCTTGACCGTCAGCGCTTTCACTCGCCCGATCGATTCTTCGAGCGTGCCCTTGGTATTCGGATTGGCGGGCTTGTCGAAACCCATGTGACTGTCGCTGATCTGCAGGAAGGTGAAACCCTTGCTCTGCTGCGCCAGCGCTTCGTCGATGATGCCGAGCGAGGTCGGTACTCCGCCCGCAACAGTCCACAACACACCTGTTCCCGCCCAGGTCATACATTCAAGAACCTTGCGACGGCTGGGGCCCTTCTCGTGATCGTCTGTGCTCATGTCCGGTCTCCTGCAATTGGCTGCATGGACTGGATCGGACTTCGCGCAGATTTATTCCCGGACCTCCTTTGGCGAATGGCGTCGCCTTGGGATATACCCCTAAGGCCATGAAATTCCTCGATGAAGCCAAGGTCTATATTGCGTCCGGCGCGGGCGGGAACGGTTGCATTTCGTTCCGGCGCGAGAAATTCATTGAATTCGGCGGACCGAACGGTGGCGACGGCGGCAAAGGTGGCGACGTGGTGATAGAGGCGGTCAACGGCCTCAATACGTTGATCGATTACCGCTATCAGCAGCACTTCAAGGCCCAGCGCGGTGGTAACGGCATGGGCAAGGACCGCGCCGGAGCCAACGGCAAGGACGTGGTCTTGAAGGTGCCGATTGGTACGCAAGTCTACGAAGAAGATGGCGAGACGCTGATTGCCGATCTTACCGAGGTCGGCCAGCGCGTTACGATTTCACGCGGCGGCAATGGCGGCTTCGGTAACGCGCACTTCAAATCGTCCACCAATCGCGCTCCGCGTCATGCCAATCCGGGCCAACCTGGCGAAGAGCGCACAATCCGCCTACGGCTAAAGCTGATTGCCGACGCCGGTCTGATTGGGCTTCCGAATGCCGGCAAGTCCACCTTCCTCGCTGCAGTGAGTGCGGCAAAGCCGAAGATCGCCGATTACCCATTTACAACGCTGCATCCGCAACTCGGTGTCGTTGAAGTCGATGGGCGCGAATTCGTGGTGGCCGATCTGCCCGGCCTGATTGAAGGCGCACACGAAGGAACAGGATTGGGCGACCGGTTTCTGGGCCACACGGAGCGCTGCCGTGTACTGCTGCACCTGGTTGACGGGACCGCGGAAGACGTGGGCGCTGCCTACAGAATTGTTCGCGCCGAACTTGAGGCATACGGACAAGGATTGACGGAAAAGCCTGAGATCGTTGCGCTCTCGAAAGCGGACGCAATGACCAAAGAGGCAATCAAGGCACAAATCGCAAAACTGAAAAAAGCCTGCCGGAAAACACCGATGGTGTTGTCCGCGCAATCGGGCGAAGGTGTGCAGGACATTTTGCGCGCCCTCCTCAAAGTCATCGACAAGGCGCAGGAAGACGCCGACATCAAAGAACCGGTCTAGTGGCTCGACGCGATCGGCGGGGATGAAAAATCCGTGGCTCAGCGTGCCGCGTCCGCTCATAATAAGGCAGTACCGCACCACCCATTATTCGGCAGGACATCATGAAAACGCGTGCCGCAGTCGCCTGGAAAGCCGGCGAACCTTTGACCGTCGAGACCATCGATATCGAAGGTCCCAAGGCCGGCGAAGTGCTGGTCGAGATCAAGGCGACCGGTATCTGTCACACCGACGCTTACACGTTGTCAGGTGCCGATCCGGAAGGTTTGTTCCCGGCGATCCTCGGCCACGAGGGCGCTGGGATCGTGCGAGAGGTCGGATCCGGTGTAAGCACCCTGAAGTCGGGTGATCACGTTATTCCGCTCTACACGCCGGAATGCCGCCAATGCAAAACCTGTCTCTCGCGCAGGTCCAATCTCTGCACCGCGATCCGCGCCACACAGGGCAAGGGCGTGATGCCGGACGGTACCAGCCGTTTCCGCTGCGACGGTGACCCGGTCTTCCATTATATGGGCTGCTCGACCTTCGCGAACTACACGGTGCTGCCTGAGATCGCGCTCGCCAAGGTTCGCGAAGACGCGCCTTTTGACAAGATCTGCTACATCGGCTGTGGCGTGACCACGGGCGTCGGCGCCGTCATCAACACCGCGAAAGTCTGGCCCGGCGCGAACGTCGCGGTATTCGGCCTTGGCGGCATCGGGCTCAACGTCATCCAGGGCGCGCGCATGGTCGGCGCGGACAAGATCGTCGGCATCGATACCAATTCCGCCAAGCGTGCCATGGCGGAGAAATTCGGCATGACACACTTCGTCAACCCCGCGGAAGTCGGCCGCGACAAAGTCGTGCAGGCTGTCGTTGACCTGACGGGTGGAGGGGCCGATTTCTCGTTCGAATGCATCGGCAACGTTGCAACCATGCGCCAGGCGCTGGAGTGCTGTCATCGCGGTTGGGGCGAGAGCATCATCATCGGCGTTGCCGGCGCGGGTCAGGAGATTGCTACGCGCCCGTTTCAGCTCGTCACCGGACGCGTGTGGCGCGGCACGGCCTTCGGCGGCGCGCGCGGTCGCACCGATGT
>DASRAF010000212.1:0-11075 GCA_035638295.1 Pseudolabrys sp. | reverse complement strand
CGACGGGTGGATACGGCTCGGTCCTTCGTCCACGCCTGACTGTTCCCGCCGACGGTAAACAAGCGGTTAAAGTTTCGGCGACGTACCGCAGTTTTGGGCAAGACGGTGGCGCGGGCGAAGCTGTCCGCAGGTTCCGCAGACCGTAATATTTTACGGGCAGAACACCCGAATGCCACCGGGCCTGTTGATTGCAAGACTAGGATTCATACGATTCGACGCTGGCGGTGCGCAGGGGTGACATGGATAGCGAAGAACGACGTTACGCTTATGGTGGTACGGATCGAGCCGGCGGTATCACCGAACGCCCCTCAGGTTCGCACGGGCCAGACAGTCTTACCATCGGAGAACTTGCGCGCGATTCGGGCGTCACATTGAGGGCGCTGCGTTTCTATCAAAGCAAGGGCTTGCTGGCTCCGCGACGCAACGGTTTGGCTCGCTTGTTCAGCTCCGAAGACCGAGATCGTTTGGCGCTGATCCTGCAGGGGAAACGACTCGGGTTCACTCTGACTGAAATCCGCGAGATGCTGTCGGCGCGGGAGTGTGGTTGCGTCAAGGCTCTTCCGATCGGTCGCCGAAAATGTGTCGAGCAGATCAACCTGCTCGAACGTCAGCGCCGCGACATCGAAGGCGCGCTGGCCGAATTGCGGCAAATTTACACCGAGATGTTTATTGCATCTGAATTGTCGCCTCCGGGCAAAGCTTCGGTGTCGAGAAAGGCCTGACTCTAATCGCGAATTTTTCGCGTTTGCCGGCCTTTAATACAGGTGTAAACCAGAACTTCCATAGTCACTCGGAGTTTTGACATGCGCGGTGGCGGGATTGTGCCCGGACCGTGTGAAGCACAAGAGATCGCCAGCCTTACATTCCATCAACTTTTGCGGCGCCCGGCCGGGAGAGGGACGATGACAATTTATAAAGCCCCCGTAGATGACGCCTTGTTCCTGCTCAACGACGTGTTCCATCTGGATCACTACGGGAATCTGCCGGGGTTTTCTGATGCCACACCCGACGTCGTAGAGGCCGTATTACGCGAGGCGGCCAAATTCAGCGAAGAAGTGCTCACGCCGCTCAACCGCGTCGGCGACAAGGAAGGCTGCAAGCGCGCCGGTGACGGGAGCGTGTCGACGCCGACTGGCTTCAAGGACGCCTACAAGCAGATTGTTGAAGGCGGTTGGATCGGGATTTCAGTGCCGCCTGAATTCGGGGGGCAAGGGCTGCCGGCGACACTGACTGAAATCGTCAACGAATTTTTCTGCTCGGCCAACATGGCATTCGCCATGTATCCGGGCCTGACCCAGGGTGCGATCGCTGCGCTGCTGACGCACGCCTCCGGTGAACTCAAGAAGAAGTATCTGCCGAAAATGGTCGAAGGTGTCTGGACCGGCACCATGAATCTTACCGAGCCGCACTGTGGTACGGATCTCGGGCTGTTGCGGTCGAAGGCGACCAAGCAGGCGGATGGCAGCTACAAGATCAGTGGGACGAAGATATTCATCTCGGCCGGTGAACACGACCTATCGGAAAATATCATTCACCTTGTCCTCGCCCGCATCGACGGCGCACCGGCGGGAACCAAAGGAATTTCGCTGTTCCTGGTTCCAAAATTCATGGTGAAGGACGACGGCTCGCTGGGTGCGCGCAATGTCGTCGGCTGCGGCTCGATCGAAGAGAAGATGGGCATCCACGGTAACTCCACCTGCGTGATGAACTATGACGGCGCCACGGGCTGGCTCATCGGCGAAGAAAACCGCGGCCTCAATGCGATGTTCGTGATGATGAACGAAGCGCGCCTGGCCGTGGGTGTTCAGGGGCTCGCGCTGTCCGAGGTCGCCTACCAAAACGCCGCAGCTTACGCGAAGGAGCGTTTGCAGGGTCGGTCGATTTCCGGCGTGAAGTATCCCGACAAGCCGGCCGATCCGATCATCGTGCATCCCGACGTGCGGCGTATTCTCATGAGCATTCGCGCATTCAATGAGGCAGCGCGCGCGCTGGTGATGTGGACGGCGCTCAAGAGCGACGTCGCCCACCGCTCCGACGATGAAAAGGAGCGCAAGAGCGCCGACGATCATATGGGGTTGCTCACGCCGGTGATCAAAGGCGTTCTCACCGACAGCGGGTTTGCCAACGCGGTCATGGCGCAACAGATCCTAGGCGGACACGGGTACATTGCCGAGCACGGCATGGAGCAATTTGTACGCGACGCACGAATTGCCCAGATTTACGAAGGCGCCAACGGCATTCAGGCGCTCGATCTGGTCGGACGCAAGCTCGGCAAGGACGGCGGCCGGGCGATCATGACCTTCTTCAACGAAGTCCAGACCTACCTGAAGGAGCGCGCCAACAGCGATGCAATGAATGTTTATCTCAAACCGCTCGGCCAGTCGCTGGCGCACCTGCAACAGGCCTCGATGTGGTTCATGCAGAATGCAATGGCGAAGCCCGACAATGCAGGCGCGGGCTCATATGACTACATGCACCTCTTCGGTCTGGTCGCGCTCGGTTATATGTGGTGCAGAATTGCCGAAGCCGCGCTGGCGAAGCTGCCGAAGGCGAACGGCTCTGCGGCCCGCTTGAACGCGAAACTCGTCACGGCGCGCTTCTTCATGGAGCGCATGTTGCCGGAGACAGCGATACGTCTTGCGCGGATCGAGGCAGGCGCGGCCTCGACCATGGAGCTGTCGGACGACGCGTTCTAGTGTCGTCCCTTCAGGCGTAGGCCATGCGGCGCCGCGTACGCTGCATCAGCCAGACCATGATCGCAATATTCAATAGGTTCCAGCCGAGACCATTCAGGAAGGCCGCGCGGTAAGAGCCTGTGAGGTCGAAGACCAGGCCCGACAGCCAGCCACCCAGGGCCATGCCCAGCAGCGTCGCCATCAGGACAATGCCAACTCGCGTGGCGGCTTCGCGCGGCAGGAAATATTCGCGCACGATGATCGCGTAGCTCGGAACGATTCCTCCCTGGAAAAGGCCGAACAGCGCCGAGATGACGTAAAGGGACATGAGGCCGTCGAACCAGAGGTAGAGAAACAGAGCAGCGCCTTGAAGGACGGATCCGAGCAGGAGCGTGCGGACGCCGCCAATGCGGTCGGCGATGAAGCCCGAGCCGATGCGACTCACGATGCCGAAGCCCAGCATCAGCGACAGCATCTCGGCGCCGCGCGCGACGCCATAACCGAGATCGCCGCAATAGGCGACGATGTGCACCTGAGGCATCGACATCGCCACGCAACAGGCAACTCCGGCGATGCACAGGAGCAACTGGAGCGTGAGCGGTGAAAGCGGAACCTCCGCAATGCGATCTGCGGCGTTGTCCGCCTCGCTCTCATGAATACTTAGTCGCCGGCGCAGCGCGAAAGCCAGTGGCAACATCGCGACAAGGCAGAACAGACCTATGCCAATGTGCGTGGCACGCCAACCTGACGTGGCGATGAAATGCTGTACGACCGGTGGCCAGATGGTGCCGGCGATATAATTGCCGGACGCCGCGATCGCGACGGCAATGCCGCGTCGTTGCACAAACCAGTGGGAGATGTCGGCCATCAACGGCCCGAAACTCGCCGAGCAGCCAACACCGATCAAGGCGTGGGCGAGCGAGACCAGCCAAAGGTTCAGTGACCATCCGGTAGCGAGATAGCCGGCCGTAACCGCGAGGGTTCCGATGCCAAGCGGCACGGCGATGCCGAAGCGATCGGCGAGGCGCCCCATCAGCACGCCGCCGGCGGCAAAACCGAACATGACCATCGTGAAGGGAAACGAAGCCTCAGCGCGGCCGACCCCGAAATCCGTCTGCAGCGCGGGGAGGGCCACCATGAATGACCACATGCCGACGCCACCAACGGTGGAAATCGTTACGGCGACGGCAAGCCGCAGCCACGCGTACGAGGACTCGATCTCGTCGGGTCCTCCACCCGTCTTAGCAATCATGGTTGAAATCCCGGCACTGCGCAGGTGGTAACACCGCGCGGGGGTACAAATCCAGATGCGGAGCTATGCGTTTAGGAAAAGGCCGGGATGATTTCTCGGCCAAAGAGACCGATCGAACGCGCGGCGTCGTCAAAGCGCATATCGCCGAACACAATCTGACATAGCACGGTGTTGACGCCGGTCTCTTCCCGCAAGCGGACGAGATAGTCTCCTACCGTCGCAGGCGAACCGGCAATCCCATGGCCGATGCGCTCGAGCGCCGCGAAATCGCGGGGATAGATGTCCTTCAAGACAAAATCTGCATTGGTCCGGCGCCAGAGAAATTCGATGGCATTACGCCAGCGCGGATAGGCAGCGCCAGCGATCGTACGTGCGGCGTCATCTGTTTCGGCAACGACAATGTGTCGGGTAATGCCGATGCAGGGCAACGCGCTGCCATCGCGTCCGAGTCTTTTCCATTCTTCACGATAGCGATCACTGATCGCACGCGCCCGGGCGACGGGTCCAAGCGACACGACATTGATGCTGCGTGGTGCAGCCCAGGCAATCGCATCGGCATGGGGCGCTCCGTACCAGATTGGCGGATGCGGACGCTGCACCGGTTTGGCCTGAACAAGGTAGTCTTTGTAGTTGTAGAAACGACCCTCGAAGTCGAGAACGTCGGTTTCGAATGCGCGCATCAGCACCGCGAACGCTTCCTGATACATCGCGGGTGCCTGAGCGGGATCGACTCCAAATCGCTGATGCTCGATGAGCGCGCCGCCGCGGCCTACGCCCACAGTTAAACGTCCGCCGCTCAGATGGTCGAGCATGCAGATTTCTTCGTAGAGGCGCAGAGGGTGGTAGAGCGGCAATACGTAGACAAGCGGGCCCAGCCTGATCGTGCGTGTGCGCTGTATCGCGCTTGCCAGAAATACGCTTGGGCTCGACGCCATTCCTAGTGGAGTCGAGTGGTGCTCGGCAAGATGATAGCCGTAGAAACCCGACCGTTCGATCAGTTCGAGAAGACGCAAACGCTCCTCGAAAAAGCGGCCCAGTGGGCCGCCGTCACTGTCGAGATGGTCGAAGATCGCGAAATTCAGCACGCCGCCAACTCCGTGACGCCGCCACCAAATGCCGCTAACCTTGCAGGCAGATGGTCAATTAAAACGGCTCGTGGGAGGGCCTTCATGCGAAAGACTCTTTTCTGCCTCGTAGCGGCAGTCCTGGCGGCATCCTCTGCGAACGCGCAACAGACCGTCAAGATCGGACTGATCATGGCCTACTCGGGCCAGTTCGCCGATACCGCAACGCAGATGGACAATGGCATCAAGCTCTACATCAAACAGCACGGCGACAGTGTTGCGGGCAAGAAGGTCGAGATCATCCGCAAGGATACGGGCGGCCCGAATCCGGACATTGCCAAGCGCCTCGCGCAGGAGTTGGTGGTGCGCGATCAGGTGGATGTCATCGCCGGGTTCACATTGACTCCGGAAGCGCTGGGCGCGGGAGACGTGTCGGCCGAAGCAAAAAAACTCATGGTGGTGATGAATGCCGCCACCTCCGTCATCACGACGAAGTCGCCCTACATCGCGCGCACGTCGCTGACGATTCCGCAGCTCGAAAACACATTCGGTCAGTGGGCCTATAAAAACGGCCTGCGCAAGATCTACACCATGGTTTCCGACTACGGCCCTGGCATCGACGCCGAAACCTGGTTCACCAAGGGATTCAAGGAGGCCGGCGGCGAGATCGTCGGATCGGTACGTATGCCGGTTGCGAGTCCCGACTTCTCGGCGTTCGTGCAGCGTGCGAAAGACCTCGATCCGGAAGCCATCTTCATTTTCATCCCGGGCGGTACGCAGCCCGCGGCGATGACCAAGGCCATGCAGGAGCGTGGCATCCCCGCCACCAAGATCCTCGGTCAAGGTGAGATCGCGATGGACGACAACGCGCTGCGAAGCATGGGCGACAGCGCGATCGGTATTCGCACCGTGTTCCACTATGGCTGGGAGCACAAATCGCCGATGAATGAGGATTTCGTGAAGGCGTACCGGGCCGAGTTCAATCGAAGCCCGGACGTGTTCTCGATCGGCGGCTGGGACGGCATGCATCTGATCTACGAGGCACTGAAAAAAACCGGCGGCAAAGCCGACGGCGATGCCCTGATCGCCGCCGCCAAGGGCATGAAATGGGAGAGTCCGCGCGGAGAAATTTCAATCGACCCCGATACGCGCGATATCGTGCAGACCGTCTATATCCGTAGGGTTGAGAAGGTGGACGGCAAAACGCAGAACACCGAGATCGACAAGATCGACAATGTGAAAGATCCCGCGAAAAAATAGCGAACGTATTCGCAGTTTGGGGCAGGTAACCAAGCAATGGACGCAGTAAATCTTCCGCGGCCTGAGTGGATGAGCGAAGATCTCGTCCTGCTCGAAGAGCAGGCGAGACGTTTTATTGCCGACGAGTTCGTTCCTCATCTCGACCACTGGCATGAGGCCGGCATCTATGATCGCGATGTGTGGACCAAGGCCGGTCGGGCCGGTTTGCTCTGCGCATCGATGCCGGAGGAGTATGGCGGCGCCGGCGGCACCTTCGCCCACGAAGCGGTGATCAATCGCGAATTTGCGCTCGCCGGATTCGACACATTCGGCGCACCGTTGCATTCGGGGATTGTTGCTCCTTACATCCTTCACTACGGCACGGAGGATCAGAAGAAGCGCTGGCTGCCAAAGCTCGCGACCGGCGAAATGGTAGGCGCCATCGCTATGACCGAACCGGGGACGGGATCTGATCTGCAGGGGGTGCGCGCTACCGCCAAGAAGTCAGGCAATGGTTATCTCCTCAACGGTTCGAAGACGTTCATCACCAATGGACAGCATGCCAATCTGATCATCGTTGTTGCCAAGACCGACCCGAAGGCCGGTGCAAAAGGTACATCCTTGTTCGTGGTTGAGACCGACGATGCGAATGGATTTCGCCGCGGACGAAAACTGAAGAAGCTCGGGATGGATGCAGCGGATACGTCGGAGTTGTTTTTTGAAGATGTGCAGCTTCCGGCAACCAGCCTGCTGGGCACTGACGAGGGCCAGGGCTTCTATCAGTTGATGAAGGAGCTTCCGCAGGAGCGGCTGATCGTGGCCGTGCACGCGGTCGCGATGATGGAGCGCGCTCTCGCGCTGACCATCGATTACGTCAAACAGCGTAAGGCCTTTGGCCAGGCGATTATCGAGTTTCAGAACACCCAATTCGAACTCGCCGAATGCAAGACCGACGCGACTATTGCCAAGGTTTTCCTCGATCACTGCATTGATCGCCATGTCAGGGGCGAACTGGATACGGTCACCGCCTCGATGGCGAAATACCGACTGACCGACACCCAAGGCAAAGTGATCGACCGATGCCTGCAATTGTTCGGCGGCTATGGCTATATGGACGAATATCCGATCTCGCGTATGTACCGGGATGCCCGGGTTTTGCGCATCTACGCGGGCACCAACGAGATCATGAAGCTGCTGATTGCGCGAAGCTTGTAATGGCCAAGTCTCGCACCAAATTTGACCGTAGATAGGTTGGAGAAAGAACTCATGCCCGAGGCATTTATCTACGACGCCGTTCGCAGCCCGCGTGGGCGTGGCAAGGCCGACGGATCTCTGCACGAAGTCACCGCACTCAACCTCGCCGCCCAGACGCTGGCGGCGGTCAAGGATCGCAACAAGCTCGACCCTGCGCTTGTCGATGATGTCGTGCTGGGTTGCGTCGATCCAGTCGGCGAAGCGGGCGGGGATATCGCGCGCGCAGCGGCCCTGGTTGCCGGGTTTGGCGATGGCGTGCCGGGCATCCAGATCAACCGTTTCTGTGCGTCGGGCCTTGATGCGGTCAATTTCGCCGCGGCCGAGGTGATGTCGGGACAGCACGAAATGACGATCGGGGGCGGCGCCGAATCGATGAGCCGCGTCGGCATTGGTGCGTCCGGTGGTGCCTGGCCGGTCGACCCTTCGATCGCAGTCACCACTTATTTTCTGCCGCAGGGCATTTCCGCTGACTTGATTGCCACGAAGTATGGATTTTCGCGCGACGACGTTGACGCCTATGCTGTCGAAAGCCAGAAACGCGCCGCCAAGGCGTGGGACGAAGGACGTTTCAAGAAATCGATCGTGCCGATCAAGGACGTCAACGGGCTGACCATTCTCGCAAAAGATGAACACATGCGGCCCGGCACGACCATGCAGACGCTCGCCGCCTTGCAGCCGTCTTTTGTGCAGATGGGCGAGATGGCGGGGTTCGACGCGGTTGCTGTGCAACGCTATCCGGAGGTTGAAGCCGTCAATCACGTGCACACGCCCGGCAATTCGTCGGGCATTGTCGATGGGGCAGCTGCGGTTCTGATTGGCAGCAAAGCCGCAGGCAAGGCCGCCGCTCTAAAGCCACGCGCGCGCATCCGTCAATTCGCCAATGTCGGCTCCGAGCCGTCGATCATGCTGACCGGTCCAATTCCCGTGACCGAAAAAGTTCTGAAAAAGGCCGGCATGACAAAGAAGGACATCGACCTCTGGGAGCTCAATGAGGCATTTGCCTCCGTGGTACTGCGCTACATGCAGGCGCTCAACGTTCCGCACGACAAGATCAACGTGAACGGCGGCGCAATCGCCATGGGTCACCCCCTTGGCGCGACCGGCGCGATGATCCTGGGCACGGTGCTCGACGAGCTTGAGCGGCGCGACAAGGAAACCGCGCTTGTGACACTTTGCATCGGCGTCGGTATGGGAACCGCGACGATCATCGAGCGGGTGTAGGCGGGACCACTGATGCCGAAGATCGACATCGACAAGATTCCGATCGACACAGCGACCGGTTATCCGCCGCCGTTCAACAAGGCGGTCGCCGGCCGCTCGCGCAAGCGGCTGGCGCGCGCCGCCGGTCTCACACAGTTTGGCGTCAACATCTGTACGCTAAAGCCGGGCGCCGGTTCTTCGCAGCGCCACTGGCACGAGAAGGAAGACGAACTCGTCTACGTTCTCCAAGGCGAAGTTGTCTTGTGTGAGGACAATGGCGAGACCGTGCTCAGGCCCGGCGATGCCGTTGCCTGGAAGGCCGGGATGTCGAATGGACATTGCCTTATCAATAAGTCAGATCGCGACGCCATATTCATTGAAGTCGGCACACGCGCTGCTGCCGACCGTGCGTACTATTCCGATATCGACATGATGGTCGTGCGCGACGAAAAGGGCGCACGCTACACCAGGAAAAACGGCGAACCATACTGAGGGAGCGACCGATGGCGAATTTCAGGCTCGATGTCGACGGAGACAAAATCGCTCTCATTACCTGGGACATGGCCGATCGCTCGATGAACGTGATCACCACCGGCGTGATCGAAGAGTTGGGTGCACTCGTCGACAAGATCACAGCCGACCCTGCGGTCAAGGGTGTCGTTGTCACGTCAGGCAAGGACGCCTTCTGCGGGGGCGCAGATCTCACCATGCTTGAGAGCATGGGCACTGTGTTCGCAAATCTGGTGCGCACGAAGGGCGAGGAGGCGGCCGCAGCGTTCGTCTTCGATGAAAGCCGCAAGCTGTCGCAGGTCTACCGAAGGATCGAAACGTGCGGCAAACCCTGGGTCTGCGCGCTCAACGGAACGGCAATGGGCGGCGGTTTCGAGTTCGCGCTTGCCTGCCACCACCGGATCGCTGCCGACAATCCGAAAACACGGCTCGGCCTTCCTGAGATCAAGGTCGGTCTGTTCCCCGGTGCCGGCGGCACCCAGCGAGTCGCGCGCATGATCCCGCCCGCCGATGCACTTCAATTCCTTCTCAAGGGTGAGCAACTCAAGGTCGATCGCGCCAAGGCGATGAAGCTGATCGATGCCGTGGTCCCGCAAGCCGATCTGATCAAGGCCGCTAAGGATTGGATCAAGGCCGGCGGCAAGGCCAAGGCAGCATGGGATACGGAAGGCTTCCGCCTGCCGGGCGGGCCGGTTTATTCCAAGGCGGGGATGATGACATTCCCGGCGGCCAACGCGATCTATCGGCGCGAGACCTACGACAACTATCCGGCCGCGCGTGCCATACTTCAGGTTGTCTACGAGGGTTTGCAGGTCCCATTTGACACGGCGCTGCGCATCGAATCGCGCTGGTTCGCCAAGATTCTGCGCTCGCCGCAAGCGGCCGCGATGATCCGCTCGCTTTTCGTGTCGATGCAGGAACTCAACAAGGGCGCCCGCCGCCCGGCCAACGAAGCGCCAACGAGCCTGAAAAAAATCGGCATCGTCGGTGCCGGATTCATGGGAGCCGGCATTGCCCAAGTCAGCGCCGCAGCCGGCTTGCAGGTGGTGCTGATCGATCGCGATCAGGAAACCGCCGACAAGGGCAAAGCGGGTCTGCACAAGGCACTCAGCGACCGCGTCATGAAAGGTCGCATGAAAGGCGCCGAGCGCGACGAATGGCTGGCGCGGATTTTACCCAGTGCGGATTACGGAGCGCTGAAGGACTGCGACCTCGTCATCGAAGCGGTGTTCGAAGATCGCAAAGTCAAATCAGAGGTCATCGCGAAAATTCAGGCGGTCATCGGGGACAATGCGATTTTCGCTTCCAACACATCGACCCTGCCAATTTCTTCGCTCGCCTCCGAGTTCAAGGATCCCGTCCGCTTCATCGGAATCCATTTCTTCTCACCCGTCGACCGTATGATGCTGGTCGAGATCATTCTCGGCAAGCAGACCGGCAACAAGGCCCTGGCCGCCGCGCTCGACTACGTGCGCGTCATTCGCAAGACGCCGATCGTCGTCAACGATTCGCGCGGCTTTTACACTTCACGCGTCGTCGGCACTTACATCCGCGAAGGCCATCTGATGCTGACCGAGGGTGTGCCGGCGGCGATGATCGAAAATGTCGGCCGTATGGCCGGCATGCCGGTCGGACCGCTTGCTTTGAACGATGAAGTGGCGGTCGATCTTGCGTGGAAGATTCTCAAGGCGACGGAAGCCGATTTGGGCGCCAAAGCCGTTGACGCGCGACAAAAGACGCTGCTGCGGGAGATGGTCGAAAAACGTGGACGCTTCGGACGAAAGAACGGCAAAGGCTTCTACGATTATCCCGCAAACGGTCCCAAGAAATTGTGGCCCGACCTGGTGGATTTTCAACTGAAGAAGCTCGACCCCGACAAGA